>JAYVCF010000058.1:0-7323 GCA_043750095.1 Deltaproteobacteria bacterium | reverse complement strand
AGCGATCGTCGGTCTCCTCGTCGTGGTCGTCGTCGGCGCGTCGAGCCAGCTCGTCGTCGAGCGCCGACGACGACGGGCGGCACCTCGGAAGTGATCGAGTATCCTCGCGCCCCCGCGTGACGGAACCGCGCTTCATCGTCGGCATCGATCTCGGGACGACGCACACCGTCGTCGCGTTCGTACGTGCGGACGATCGCGGGAGCGCGCCCACGATCTTCGAGGTCGATCAGCTGATCGCGCCGGGTGAGATCGCGCCGAGACCTCTGCTGCACTCGCTGCGCTATCACCCGGCGGACGCGGAGCTGACCGACGCAGCGCGCCAGCTTCCGTGGGAGCTGCCGGACATTCCGACGGGCACCGCGCCTTACGTGGTCGGTGAGCTGGCTCGCGAGCTCGGGGCGAAGGTGCCGGGCCGGCTCGTCGTCAGCGCCAAGAGCTGGCTCTCGCACGCGGGCGTCGATCGCACGGCGGCGATCCTTCCGTGGGGTGCAGAAGACGGTGTGCAGAAGATCTCGCCCGTCGATGCGAGCGCGAGCTATCTCGCGCACGTTCGCGCTGCGTGGGATCGTGCGCATCCCGAGGCGCCGCTCGCGACGCAAGAGGTCGTGCTCACGATCCCGGCGTCGTTCGACGAGGGCGCGCGCGCGCTGACGCTGGCAGCGAGCAAGCTCGCGGGGATTCCGCGCGTTCATCTGCTCGAGGAGCCGCAGGCCGCGTTCTACGACTGGCTCGGTCGGCAACAAGACGTCGCTGCGAGCGCGGCGGGCATGAAGCTCGCCATCGTCGTCGACGTCGGCGGTGGCACGACCGACCTCACGCTCGTGCGCATCGAGCTGCGCGAGAACGGGCCGCGCCCCACGCGCATCGCCGTCGGCGACCACTTGATGCTCGGCGGCGACAACATGGACCTCGCGCTCGCCAAGCGCGCCGAAGCGTCGATGAACCAGAAGCTGCCCTCGGCGCGCTTCGGTCAGCTCATCGTGCAGTGTCGGCGCGCGAAGGAGACGCTGCTCGGCGAGCACGCGCCCGAGTTCGCGAAGGTCACCGTGCTCGGCTCGGGCAGCAAGCTCGTCGGTGGCGCGCTCTCGACGGAGATCGCGCGCAGCGAGGTCGAGTCGCACATCGTCGACGGCTTTTTTCCAGAGGCGGGCGTCGATGCGCGACCCACGAGGCGCGCGACCGCCATCGTCGAGCTCGGCCTGCCCTACGTCGCCGACGCAGCCGTCACGCGCCACGTCGCGGCGTTTCTCGCGCGCCATCAAGACGTCGCCAAGGACGCGGTCGGCGATGCACTCGTGAACGGGCACGCGCTCCCTGATGCGGTGTTGCTCAACGGGGGTGTGTTTCGCGGGGCGCCCATCCAGAAGCGCATGATCGACGTGCTCTCGCGCTGGCGCGGCGCGCCCGTGCGCGTGCTCGACAACGCCGAGCCCGAGCTCGCGGTCGCGCGTGGTGCGGCGCTCTATGGGCTCGCACGTCGCGGGCTCGGGATGAAGATCGGCGGCGGCTCGGCGCGCTCGTACTTCCTCTTGCTCGACACCGCTGCCGGGCGTGGGCGCGGGCTCTGCGTGCTTCCGCGCGGGGCCGAAGAGGGGGAAGAGGTCGTCGTGCGCGAGCGAACGTTCGCGCTCCGCCTCGGCGAGCCGGTGCGCTTCTCGCTCGCGTCGAGCACGGGAGAAGCAGCCTACGTGCGCGCGGGTGAGATCGTGGACGTCGATCCCGATCTGTTCCGCGAGCTGCCACCGATCGCCGCGGTGCTCGACGACGTCGCCGAAGAGGCGCCGCGCAGCTCGATCGCGCCGCCACGATCGTCCGAGCCCGCCCGTCCTTCGACACGTCCAGGTGCGAGCGGTCGCGAGGTGCGCGTGCGCCTCGCCGCTGCACTGACCGAGATCGGTACGCTCGAGATGAGCTGCATCGCGGAGAGCGACGAGACGCGTCGCTGGAAGCTCGAGCTCGAGCTGCGCGGTCAGCACGACTCGGAGCTCGCGCAGAAGCGCGTCACGCAGCTGCATCCGCGCCATGCGGAGGCGCGCGCGCGCATCGAGGCCGTCTACGGAAAGAGCGGGGCCCAAGAGGAGATGGGGCGGGGAAAGCTCCACAAGACGCTGCGCGCGGATCTCGAGAAGATCCTGGGCGCACGCGAGAAGTGGCCGACACCACTCCTGCGCGAGCTCTTCGGTGCCTTGCTCGCCGGCGTGAAGCGTCGGCGTCGCAGCGCCGATCACGAGCGCGTCTGGTTCAACCTCGCGGGCTACACGCTCCGGCCGGGCGTCGGCTATCCGCTCGACGATTTTCGCACCAAGCAGCTCTTCGCGATCTTCGCAGAGGGCGTGCAGTTCGCGCCCGAGGCGCAGAACTGGAGCGAGTGGTGGACGCTCTGGCGCCGCGTCGCGGGCGGGCTCGATGACGCGCAGCAAGAGGTCGTGCTCTCCGCCATCGACTGGTACCTGCATCCACCGACGCCGCGTCCGCGTCCGCGTCCGAGCGGGCCCAAGGCGCTCGGCTACGACGACATGGTGCGCCTCGCGGCCTCGCTGGAGCGGATCTCGGCCGCGAACAAAGAGCGCATCGGCGGCTGGATCCTCGAACGACTGACCACGCACGGCGAAGGAAGCTTCGGCTGGTGGGCGCTCGGTCGCATCGGCGCGCGCGTGCCTCTCTACGGGTCGGCGCATACCGTCGTGTCGCGCGCACACGCCGAGGCATGGCTGCGCGCCGTGCTCGTGTTGGATTTTCGCACGGTGGAGCCCGCCGCGTTCGCAGCGACGATGCTCGCCCGACGAAGTGGTGATCGCGCGCGTGACATCGACTCGGCGCTCGCTGCGGAGAGCGCGCGACGCCTGCGTGCCCACGGCGCGCCGGAGGCGTGGGCGAAGCTCGTCGAGGAGGTCGCGGTGCTGGGCGACGACACCGTCGCGCGTCTCCTCGGCGAGTCGCTGCCGCCGGGTCTCTCGCTCGTGGAATGAGCCTGAGCGCTGGTCACCCGAGCAGCTATTGCGCTCGCCGACCGCGGAACGTTCCAGGCTCCGAGCGATCCCGCGCGGCGCGCCTCCAAAAACAGAGGATCGCACTTGACCCTCGGGGCCTGAATCTCGTTAGAATCCCAGCCGCGAGAGGCGAGGACGCCTCTTCGTGTTCGCGTGCGCGTGCGCGCGAGATCACCCAGCTCGACGCTGTTCGGTCGGGATCTGAGCGAGGACCAGGGAATGTTCGCAGTCGTCATCACCGAGAAGGGCGGCTCCCAGCGCAAGCTCGACTTCGACAAGACCGAAGTGACGATCGGACGCGTCCAGGGCAACGACATCATCCTGCCCAAGGGGAACGTCAGTAAGCGCCACTCGCGCATCGTCCTGAAGGACAACCGCTTCATCGTCGTCGACCTCAAGAGCACCAACGGCACCTACGTCAACGGCCGCAAGATCACCTCGCCCTTGGTCGTGAAGGCCGGCGACAAGATCTACATCGGCGACTTCATCATCACGCTCGAAGAGCCCGCTGGCGCTGGCGCCGCGCCGAGCGCGCCTGGCGGCATGAGCGCCCCGCCGCCGATGCCGCCCTCGCCGATGAGCGCGCCGCAGGGTGGGGGATTCGGGAACGCGCCGCCGCCTCACGGTGGACCCATGGGTGGCCCACCGCCGCTGAGCGGCGGAGGCCCGCCGCCGATGAGTCCGATGAGTGGAGGCATGGGCGGCCCGCCGCCGATGCCCGGCGGGGGAATGGGACCAGACGGAGCGCGGCCGCCCGCTCGCTCTGCTCCGCCGCCGCCGCGTCCGATGCAAGGCGGGGGCTTCGCGGCGCCCGCGACCGCACCTGCTCCGCCGCCGCTTCCGCGTCAGGAGCCTCCTTCCGAGCCGCCGCCGATGCCGGCCGGTGCGGATCGCTTCGCTCTCGACGAGGAGCCCGCGGAAGAGTCGGTTCCTCCCTCGCCGCGTGTCGTGGCGCCCGCACGTGGCCCGGGGCCTTCGCCCGGTGCGCGTCCGGAGTTGGGAGCGCCCGCGCGCGCCGAAGCGCCGCCGCCGCTGCGCGTGGAAGCGCCACCGCCGCAGCAGGCGCCCCGTCCGGAACCGATGCGAGGCGAAGGCCCGCGTGGTGAGACCGCGCGCGCGATCAGCGCTCCGACTCCGGCCTACAGCGCCCCGTCGGCGGCTCCCGCCTACGTCGATGCGCCGCGTCCCACGCTCGGCGGTGCAGCCGCCTCGAGCGACCACGGTCACGTCCACGAGTTCCGCACGATCGAGCTCGGCCCCGAGGGCATGGGTCCGCTCGGCGCCCTGCTCGAGGAAGTCGGAGTCCTCGAGATCGTCGTCGAAGGAACCAACATCTTGGTCGATCGCGGCAGTGGCCTCGCGTCGACGGGCCAGCGCTTCACCTCGCCGGACTCCGTCACGCGCGTCGCGCGGCATCTTCTCTCCCGCGCGCGCGTGCTCCTCGACGGCTCGCACCCGATCGCGGAAGCGACGCTCAACGATGGCACCCACATCCTCGCGATTCTTCCGCCCGTGGCGGTGGGGGGAGCGCTGATGGAGATCCGGCGCGTCGGTCGGCCAGCTCCCTCGGGCGAGTCGCTCGTCAGCCAGGGGATGCTCTCGGCGGACATGCTGCGCATGCTGCGTTCGGCCATCGCCACGCGTCGCAACGTGGTCGTGGTCGGGCCCTCCGACGCGGGCGTCTCGCACCTCGTCAGTGTCCTGGCCACGATGGGCGGATCGGAGGAGCGACTCCTGGTCATCGAGGCGATGAGCGAGCTCTTGATCGCCAACCCGCGTGCGGTGCGTCTCTCGGCGGCGGGCACGAGCTTCTCGGAGCTCCTCATGCGCGCGAGTCGGCTTCGCGCCGATCGTGTGGTCATCGACGGTGTGCGTGGTGGTGAGGCGCGCGAGGCGCTCGTTCTCGCGGCCTCACGCGGCGGCGGCACGGTGGTCGGTATCCGCACGGCGTCGGGTGCCGCGGTGCTCGATCATCTCGAGGCGCTTGCCTCTCTCTCCGGCGGACGCGATGGTGTGAGCGCGCTCGTCGCGAGCTCCGTTCACGTCGTCGTGCGCCTCGTGCGCGGCGCCGATGGCGTGCGTCGCGTCGCGTCCATCGCCGAGGTCGGAACCGGCGGGCTCACGGAGCTCTTCGAGCACGGCGAGGCGGGCTTCGCGAGCACCGGCCAAGCGGCCTCGTTCTTGGGCTGAGTGGACGCCTCCTCTCGGGATCGCGTCGACGACGCGGCGACTCGAGACGTTCTCGCGATGCGCGCTGCGATCGCCGAGGCGGAGCGCGCGCGCGGACAGACCGGCGACAATCCCTGGGTCGGTTGCGTGATCGTGGACGCGTCCGGCGCGATCGTCGCGCGCGGCCACACGCAGGGACCCGGCGAAGATCACGCGGAGATCGTCGCCATGGAGGACGCGAGCGCGGCCGGCATCACGTTCGCGGACGCGACGCTCTACTCGACGCTGGAGCCCTGCGCGTTCCACGGCCGGACGCCCGCGTGTGCGCGCGCGATCGTGGACCGCGGCGTGTTGCGTGTCGTCACCGGAATCCTCGATCCCAATCCACGCGTCGATGGAGCGGGCCTCTCCATCTTGCGCGATGCGGGCATCGAGGTCGTGAGCGAGGTCTGCGCGCTCGAGATCACGCGGCAGCTCGCACCCTGGATCTTTCGTTTTCATCCGCACGAGCCGACGCGTCGCGCGCACGAACTGCTCCAGTCGGGCAGCCCCGAGGTCGCGCGCCGCGTGATCGCCGACTGGTACGGCATCGATCCCGAAGAGGCCGCTGCCCTCGTCGCGCGTGCCTCGAGCTGAGCGCTCAGGGAGCGAGATCGTCACAGACGAGCAGCGTCGCGAAGAGCCCGAGCGCGAGCGCGTCCGGCGTGGCGGGTGGGTCGACGGCGATCGAGGGTAGCTCCGGATCGCTCGGTGTGATGACGCCCGATGCGATCACGAATCGCATGTCCCCGCCGGTCCTGAGCGTCGAGCCGACGATGCTCCATCCGAGGTCTCTGCCGGCCGCGTTCTCGACTCGCAGCGCTCCTGGATCACCGATGACGAGCGCGATGATCTCGCCCTCGCGCTCCAAGACTCCCTCGTTGGTGAGACGCGTGGCTCCGCATCGCGTGCCGGTGATCGCTCCGTCGGCGGCCAGCTCCGCGTAGAGCGGAGGCTGCGACATTCTCGGCGAGGGGGGCGAGGAGCGCAGCACGACCGCTCCGTGGGTCGCGAAGATCGGAGGCGGCGCCGCCGCGGTCGACGCGGGCTCGTCATGCACGGTCTCGACCGGACGCGGAGCCGCGCCACACGCGAGCGTGAGCGCCGACGCGAGGAGCGTCGCGCGTTCGAATCCGATCACGTGCCACTTCCCATCACGATGCGCCGCGCACCCTGCGCCTCGAGCCAGGCGCGCACGCGATCGCTCACGTCACCCTGGACGACAATCGCCGCGTCCTCGATCATCGCGCCGCAGCCGAGCGCCTTCTTCAGGTCGCGGCAGACGGACTCGCGCGCGGCTTCCTTCACGCCCGTGACGATCGCGACCGTCTTGCCGCCTCGGCCCTTGCGAGAGCGCGCGACCACGACCTTGGCTTCGAACGGGTGGACCGCTGCCTTCTCCGCAACTCGCGCGGGCTCGCCCGCAGGCAGCGCGGCCTTGAGCGCCTCGAGCGATGCGAATGGGCTCCTCTTTTCCCCCATCGAGCGCATTCTATTTCATGCCGCGGCGCGCGAGCACCAGGAACGCCACGGCCGACGCGAGCTGGGCGACCACCGAGAGCACCACCAGCCCGACGAGCGAGACCTCGTAGAGCCAGCCCATCGCGGTGCTGCCTATCCACCACGCGACGCCGAAGACCGAGAAGAACACGCCGTACGCGCGCGCGCGCGCCGCCTTGGGAACGGCGGTGGCGATCGCGGCCTTCAAGATCGAGTCTTGCGCGCCCATACCGATGCCCCAGAGCACGGCGCCCACGACCAAGAGCGGCGCGGACGGCGAGAGGAACACGAAGGGCGCGAGCCCCGCGCTCGCGAAGGCCGCGATGGCCAGCGCGCGCAGGCCGATCCGATCGAAGAGCCGACCGAACACGAGCGCCGCGATCCCATCGACGCCCATCACCACCGCATACAAGAGGGCGACGCCCTCTCCATCGAGGACGTGCGTGCGGGTCGCATGGAAGGCGACGAGCGCCCAGTCGCAGAACCCGAGCGCGAGCAGCCCCGACGCGACGAACATGCCCGTCAGTGCACATAGCGCCGCCAGGTTTCGTCGAACATGTTGGCCTTCACTTCGCCGGAGCTGTCGAACCGCATCAGGTCGAATTTGTCCCTCGCGCCGAACACG
>JAYVCF010000057.1:0-8460 GCA_043750095.1 Deltaproteobacteria bacterium | reverse complement strand
CGGCCGAGGTCGGACGCCGACATCTGCACGCGCTGCGCAACCTGCTCGATCCCGCGGAGAGCGACATTCGCCCGCGCGCTCGGTTCGAGACCGGCACCGCCGGCGGAACCGTCAGCACGAGCGAGGCACACGAACCGCGCGAGGCATGGCCCTGGCTCGCGGGCGCGCTCCTCGTCGTGCTCGCACTGGAAACGCTCTGGGCCACGCGGAGGAACGCCACGTGAGCCTGCGCTTCGCGGCGCCGCTGCTGCTCGCGCTCGGGCTTCCGCTCGTGCTCCTCGTGCTGTTTCGCTTGCGCTCGCTGCCGCGCGATCACCACGGAGCCCGACGGCGACTGATCCAGGGCGCGATGCTGCTCGCCGCGCTCGGCGCCGCGCTGGCGCTCGCACGCCTCGAGTGGGGCACGCCGCAAGATCGCGTGGCGGTGGTGTTCGCGATCGATCGCAGCCGCAGCGTGGAGCGCGCCAGCGATGACGGCGCCGAGGCCGCGCTCGCCCAAGCGCGCCAGGCCGCGACGACCATGCACGACGAGGACGTCGCGGGTGTCGTGGTCTTCGCCGCCGAGGCCGCCACCGAGGTCGTCCCGCAAGAGCACCCCGAGCTCACGCGCTCGCACGCCTCGATCGCCCGCGACGCGACCGACATCGCCGGCGCGATCCGACGCGCACTCGCGGACCTCCCCTCGGACTACACCGGCCGCATCGTGCTCGTCTCGGACGGCGTCGAGACCGACGGCGATGCGCTCGCAGCAGCCGAGATCGCGGCCGGCCGCGGGATCGTCATCGACGTTCTTCCGGTGGAGCGTGAGCCCAGCGCCGAGGTCGCCATCGATCGCGTGCAGCTGCCCGAGACCGCGGATCCCGGCCAGCCGATCGAGCTCCGCATCGTCACACGCGCCACGCAATCCGCGCCCGTGCGCGTGCGAGTCCTGCGCGACGGAATCGCCATCGCAGAGGCCGACACCGTCGTGGGCGAAGGCTCGGACGTGCTGACCATGCGCGACGTCGCGGACGGCGCGGGCATGCATCGCTACGACGTCATCCTCGAGCCCACGGCCGCAGGGTCCGACGGAACGCCCGAGAACAACGAGGGCGGCGCGTTCATGCGCGTCAGCGGCTCGTCGCACGCGCTGGTCCTCACCGATCACGAGGGCGAGGCCGACGCGCTCGCCGAGGCGATGCGTCACGTCGGCTTCGAGGTCGAGGTCCGCGGCCGCGCCGGTGCGCCGACGCAGCTCTCGGAGATGGCGTCCTACGATCTGATCGTGCTCTCGGATCTCCACGCGCGCGCGCTCAGCGAAGATCAGATGCGAGCGTTCCGCGCGTTCGTCCACGACCTCGGCGGCGGCCTCTTGATGTTGGGCGCACGCGACAGCTTCGGCCTCGGCGGCTACGCCTACACACCCGTCGAGGAGGCACTGCCTGCGACCTTCGATCTGCGACGGCGTCGTGATCGCGCTTCGCTCGCGATGGTGATCGCCATCGATCGATCGGGCTCGATGAGCGTGCCGGTGCGACCGGGCGTGACCAAGCTCGACATCGCCAACGAGGCCGCCGGCCAGTCCGCGATGCTCTTGTCGCCGTCCGATCGCGTCGGCGTCGAGCACGTGGATACGCAGCCCTTCTGGAGCTTGCCCATGACCTCGGTGACGGACCCGACGGCCGTCGCCGCGGCCATCCATCGCGCAGGACCGGGCGGTGGCGGCATCTACGTGGACACCGCGCTGATCGCTGGCTACGACGCGCTCCGCCGCGAAGAGACGCAGCTCAAGCACCTCCTCTTGTTCAGCGACGGCGACGACTCGGAGGAGATGGATCAAGGCCGCACGCTCGTCGCGGCGGCGCTGCGCGACGGAATCACGACGTCGATCGTCAGCATGGGGCGCGGCGTGTTCACACCCGAGCTCGAGCAGCTCTCACGCCTCGGCGGCGGCCGCTTCTACATCGTCGAAGACATGACGCAGCTGCCGCGCATCTTCACCGAAGAGACGATCGCCGCGAGCCGATCGGCGATCGTCGAGGAGGCGATCCAGCCCGAGCTCGGCACGGCGTCCGAGATCACCGAGGGCATCGACCTCGCGCACGCTCCGGCACTGAACGGCTTCGTCGTGACGAACCCACGCCCGCGCGCGAGCGTTCTCCTCGTCGCGCGAGGCGAAGATCCCCTGCTCTCGACATGGCAGTACGGCGTGGGCCGGAGCGCGACGTTCACCTGCGACGGCGGCGGAGCGCTGGGGCGTCCGTGGCTCGCGTGGAGCGGCTACGGAACGCTCTTCGGTCAGCTCGCACGCGGGCTCGCACGCGCGCCCGAGCGCCACGATGCGGACGTGTCGGTGACGCTGCACGGCGGGCGCGGTCACGTGCGCGTGGAAGCCGTCGATGCGCAAGGCCACTACCGTAACTACCTCGACCTCGCGGCCACCATCGCCGCGCCCGGCGGCGAGTCGGCGGATGTCGTGCTCACGCAGACCGGCCCCGGCCGCTACGAGGCCGACTTCGACGCGGGCGCGCCCGGCGCGTACATCGTGACCGTCCGCGAGATGAACGAGGGCGGCGACGGTGCGCTCGTCGCATCGAGCGGCGTCGTGCGAACGCGCGGCGACGAGCTTCGCGGCGACGGAACGGACCACGCGCTGCTCGCACAGATCGCGGCGGCGACGGATGGACACGTGCTCACCAGCCTCGCACGCGTGTTCGTCGATCGGCCCGCGCCGACGTACTCGTATCGCGGGCTCTGGCGCGAGCTCTTGCTCGCCTCGATGCTGCTCTTGCTCGCGTCGGTCGCGCTGCGTCGCTTGGTGGTTCCGCGCGAGGCGCTCGACGCGATCTGGCGCGCGGTGCCTGCACCGCTCCGTGCGCGCCTGGGGCGGCGGCGGGTCGCTGGGGACGCCGGGGCGACCTCGCTCGACGCGCTGACCGCGAGCGCGCGCGAGCGACGCGCCGCACGCGAGCCCGCGCCCGAAGTGCTTGCCGCGCAGCGCGCGCAGGGCGAGGCCCGCAGCGCGACGGACGCGTCCGAGTCACCGTGGACGGGATCTCCCGAGCCGAAGGCCCCGACGGACGCCGCGCCCACTCCGCCCGCGAAGCCCGATGCCCCGCGTTCGCTCGCCGAGAACCTCGTCGCACGTCGCAAGAAGAAAAAATAGGAGACGTCAGCCATGCCGATGCGCGGAGAACGTGAGCACGGAGAGTCGAGCCCGATGGTGCCGCTGATGGTGGGCTGCGCGGTACTGACGGCGCTCCTCGCGGCCGTCGGTCTCGGGGGCTACTTCCTGATCGCGCGACGCATGGTCGGGTACTCGAGCGCAGCCGGGCGCGCCGTTACGCCGCTGCCACCTGCGCCGATCGTCGCACCACCGAGCCTGCCCGAGCCCGCGCCCGATCCCGCCCGCGCGCCTCTGATCGAGCCTTCGGCGGACGGAACCGAGATCGAAGGCGCGCTCTTGCGGGAGGTCATCGCTCGCGTCGTGCGGCGCCACCTCGCCCAGGTCCAACGCTGCTACGAGATCGAGCTGCGCGCGGATCCGGCGCTCACCGCGCGCGTCGTGGCGCACTTCACGATCGACGCGACGGGAAGCGTGAGCGCGGCGAGCGCGGATGGCTCGGACGACGTCGCGCTCACGACCTGCATCGCCGCGGCCGTACGCACCTGGACGTTCCCCGCGCCCGAGGGCGGCGGCGTGGTCACGGTGAACTATCCGTTCGTTCTCAGCGCGTCGTGAGCGCGGTACTCTCCGCGCCGCATGGAACGCACGCTCTTTCGCGAAGAACACGACCTCTTCCGCAAGGCCTTCCGCGAGTTCGTCGAGCGCGAGATCAAGCCCTCGCAGGCGAAGTGGCGCGAGGCGGGCGTCGTCGATCGCGCGGCGTGGCGTAAGGCGGGCGCGGCCGGATTTCTCTGCCCCTGGCTCGAAGAGAAGTACGGAGGATCGGGCGGCGACTTCTTGCACTCCGTCGTGGTCATGGAGGAGCTCGCGCGCGTCTACGACGACGGCTTCGCGATGCCGCTGCACTCCGACATCATCGTTCCTTATCTCTACGCGTTCGGGAGCGAAGCGCAGAAGCAGCGCTGGCTCCCCGGCTGCGCGAGCGGCGAGATCGTGACGGCCATCGCCATGACCGAGCCGGGAACGGGATCCGATCTCGCCGCGGTCTCGACCACGGCCAAACGCGATGGCGATCACTACGTGATCGACGGCCAGAAGACGTTCATCTCGAACGGCCAGCTCTGCGATCTCTGCATCGTCGTCGCGCGCAGCGAGGACCGCTCTCTCGACCCGCACCGCGCGATGTCGCTCTTCGTCGTCGAGGCGGGCACACCGGGCTTCACGAAGGGCAAGCTGCTCGAGAAGCTCGGCCTCGCGTCACAAGATACGAGCGAGCTGAACTTCGAGGGCTGTCGCATCCCCGCCGCGAACCGCCTGGGAGACGAGGGCGCGGGCTTCGTGATGTTGATGCAGAAGCTCCAGCAAGAGCGCCTCGTGGTCGCCCTCTCCTGCCAGGCGGCCGCCGAGCAAGTGCTCGCCGACACGCTCCGCTACGTCATGGAGCGCAAGGCCTTCGGTAAGCCCATCGGCAAGATGCAGAACACGCAGTTCAAGCTCGCCGAGTGCGCGACCGAGGTCGAGATCGGCCGAGCCTTCCTCGATCGTCTCTTGGTCGACCACGTGGCCGGCAAGTACCTCGTCAAGGAGTGCTCGATGGCCAAGCTCTGGATCAGCGAGATGAACCAGCGCGTGGTGGACACGTGCCTGCAGTTCTTCGGCGGCTACGGCTACATGCTCGAGTACCCTATCGCGCGCGCCTACGTGGATGCGCGCGTGCAGCGAATCTTCGCAGGCACGAACGAGATCATGAAGGTGATCATCGCCAAGCAGCTCGGTCTCTGATCTCGACAGGAGTGCCCGGCTCGCCGGGCCGACACAAATTGTGTCGCGTCCGTTCCGCGGACGACTCCGGTCGAGAGATCGGGCACCATCGCGCCAGAACGGGCCGGGGCCACGGACCGTTCTGACTCGCGACCCGACCAAGGAGACGTACGACCATGATGGTTCCCGCTCGCACCGGATGGGTGCGAACCATTTTCCGTTATCGAGGCAGCGAGCTGCCGCGCACGAAGAACCGCATCCTCGGCGTGCTGCTCATCTCGATCCTCGTGACCGCGGCCGAGAAGTCGACGCCCGAGCAGCTCTTCGACGTGCACACGATCCCGTTCACGCTCACGGGCGTCGCGCTCTCGATCTTCCTCGGCTTCCGCAACAACGCCGCGTACGAGCGCTGGTGGGAGGGGCGCAAGCTCTGGGGTGCGCTGGTGAACACGTCGCGCACGTTCGCGCGGCAGGCCCTGACCCTGATCGCACCGCCGCACGACGCGACGCCCGAAGTGAAAGCCGAGGTCCTCGAGTTCGAGCGCGACCTCGTGCACCGCGCGATCGCGTTCGTTCACACCACACGCCACGCGCTGCGCGACGAGGACCTCGGGCAAGACGTGCAGCGGCTTCTCCCCGCGGACGAGGTCGAGGCCTTGCGGAAGGAATCGAACAAGCCCTCCGCGGTGAGCTTCGCCATCGCGATGCGCATCAAGGGCGCCTTCGATCGCGGCTTCATCCACCCCATGCACTTGCCCACGCTGGAGGCGACGCTCGTGGCGTTCACCGACATCCACGGCGGCTGCGAGCGCATCAAGTCCACGCCCATCCCGTTCTCGTACACGACGCTCATCCACCGCATCGTCGCCGTGTACTGCTACTGCCTGCCTTTCGGCCTCGTGACCGAGATCGGCGTCCTCACGCCCATCGCATCGCTCGTCGTGAGCTACGCGTTCTTCGGCCTCGACATCGTCGGCGACGAGATCGAGCAGCCCTTCGGCTACGACGCCAACGATCTCCCGCTGAGCTCGATCTCGCGGATGATCGAGATCAACCTGAGGCAGCGGCTCGGCGAGAAGGATCTCCCTCCGCCGCTCACGCCGGTCGACGAGGTGCTCTGCTAACGAGCTAGCGAGCTAGCGCGCTCTTCGCGGTGCGCTCGAGGAAGCGCTCGACGTTCTCGCGAAGAGACGCGGCGGCAGCGCGCCATGCCACGTGCGCTCGCCGGGCCTCTTCGGCATCGCCTGCGACGGCCGCTTGTTCGAGGTCGCGCAGCACGGCTTCGAGGCCGCGTGCGTTGAGCGCGAGCACCGCGCCGCGCAGCGTACGCGCGATCAGCGTGACGGCGGGCAGGTCCGGCTTGGCCATCGCCGCATCGAGCGCCTGACCGTGGTGCTCGACCGCGGCCACGATCGCGAGCAGCGCATCGCGCATCTCGCGCCCCGGATCGAGCTTCGTGCGCTCGCCCGACGGATCGTCGACCTTGGGATCGACGCTCGTCCGATCCGTCCGGAGGACCGGACTCGAGGCCTCACGCAGCACCCGCTGAAGCAAGAGCGGCGTGACGGGCTTGGCGAGAACGCCGCTCATCCCGGCCGCGATGCATCGCGCACGCAATTCGTCGCTCGCGTCACGCGCGAAGCCCACGATCGGCATCATCGCGCTCACGCTCCGCAGGCGCTGCGCCACTTCGATCGCCGAGAGCACCGCGAGGTCGGCGTCGATCACGACCAGCGCGGGCCGGTGCTCGAGCGCGTGCATGATCGCGGCCACGCCCTCCGACACCACGTCGACGCGATACCCGAGGCGCTCGAGGAGCGACGCCACCAGCCCGCGATGGATCGCATCGCCGTCCGCCAGGAGCGCGAGCGGTCGCTCTTTCTTGGTCGCGGAAACGCGGCCCTCCATGAGCGGATCGAGCCGAAGCGTCACGACGAACACCGCGCCCGCGGGCCCGGCGCCCTCGTCGGCGGCCGCGCGCACCTCGATGTCGCCGCCCATCCGCCGCGCGAGGCTCCGCGCGATCGCGAGGCCGAGGCCCGTGCCTCCGAAGCGCTGCGTCACCGAAGGATCGCCCTGGCGGAAGGGCTCGAACACCAGCGCACGCGCCGACTCGGGAACACCGGGACCGTCGTCGGCGACCTCGAAGGTGATGAAGCCGTTCGCGCGCTGCACGTCGACACGCACGGCCTCGGTCGATGCGAACTTGAGCGCGTTCGAGATCAAGTTGATCAGGATCTGCCGCACCCGCGGCCCATCGCCGCGAAACACGTCGGGGACACCGTCGGCGATGTTCGTGGTCACGCCGACGTGGCCGGGACGCGACGCCTCGAGAGCGATGAACGTCGCCTCGCTGAGGATCGCCGAGAGCGAGAACGGAGCCGCAGCGAGCTCGACCGGTCCCTGCCCGAGACGCGCATGCTCCAGCAAGTCCTCGACGAGATCGATCAAGTGCCGCGACGCGGTGCGCGCACCCTCGACCATCTCGCGCTGCCCCGATGCCAGCTCCGAGCGGGCGAGCAGATCGAGAAACGCGACGATCGCGTGGATCGGCGAGCGCAGCTCGTGGCTCGCCACCGCGACCAGCTCCGTGGTGCGGCGTCGCGCGAGACCGCTCTCGACCCGCAGCGCGAGCTCTCGCGCGTGGACGGGCTCCCACAAGAGCTCGTCGACACCGTCGAGATCGGAGGGCCCGTCGAGCGCATCACCCCGTGCGGCCAAGAGCACCACCGGCACGTGCGCGTGCGGTCGATCTCCCATCGCCGCGATCCGCAGCGCCTCGAGGCCGAGCGCCCGCAGCGTCGCCACATCGACCAGAAGCAGCGCGATCGCCCCCGAGCTCGCGGCCTCGCCGAGGGAGGCGATCGAGTCCACCTCGATCGCCGAGAGACCTCGCGCCTCGACGAGCGACTTGAGCATCCCGCGGGCTGCCGAGTCGACGTGGAGGACTGCTACCCGCTCCATGCACACCGAGCTATCAGCGCAACAACGGAGCGTCAACGGAGAACGCGACGCGCTTCCGCGATCACCCAGTCGCCCACCGCGCGCGTCCCGAGCTCGCCGCCGACGTCGCGCGTACAGTGCTTCTGTTCCGCGGCGTGGCGAACGATCCCAATCAGCTCGGCCTCGATGCCCTCGAAGCCGAGGTGCGTGCACATCATGCCGACCGTGAGCACCGTCGCGAGCGGGTTCGCGAGGTCCTTGCCCGCGATGTCGGGCGCCGAGCCGTGCACGGGCTCGAACATCGCGACGCGGCCGGGCGCGTGCACGTTGGCGCTCGCGGCCATGCCGAGCCCGCCCTGCAGAGCTGCGCCGAGATCCGTGATGATGTCGCCGAAGAGGTTGTTGGTGACGATCACGTCGAACGCCTCGGGCATGCGCACCATCTGCAGGCAGAGCGCGTCGACGTAGATGTGCTTGGCCTCGATGCCCTCGAACTCGGCCGCGACGTCCTTGAACGTGCGCTGCCAGAGCCCGCCCGACTGAGGCATCGCGTTGGCCTTGTCGCTCATGTGCACGCGCTTGCGGCCGTGGCGTCGCGCGTACTCGAACGCGGCGCGGATGACGCGCTCGACGCCCTTGCGCGAGTTCAC
>JAYVCF010000056.1:0-5500 GCA_043750095.1 Deltaproteobacteria bacterium | reverse complement strand
CTTCGAGAACGACTACCGCAGCCATGGTCTTCAGCTCGGAGCGCGCGCAGAGGCGTTCGAGCGCACGATGATCTTCGATCTGAGCTACGCGCGCGGCTGGGACTCCATCTGCGACGCTGCCCAGGGGCGCCTGCAGG
Organism: Deltaproteobacteria bacterium; assembly: GCA_043750095.1. Classification (GTDB taxonomy): domain Bacteria; phylum Myxococcota_A; class Polyangia; order Polyangiales; family Sandaracinaceae; genus JBBSAT01. The sequence goes on along the minus strand of JAYVCF010000056.1, from coordinate 5,363 downwards.
ATCCCGTCGAGCGTCATCGCCTCGCGTCGGCCACGGGCTGCTTCACGTCGGACGTGAACTTCGCGGCGCATGACGTCTCGCTCCAGACGTTCCAAGGCAGCTGGACGCAGCTCTGGGCGTCGATCTTCTCGACGCAGGTCACGCTCTCCGCGCAGCTGGTCGACGGCTTCCAGAGCAATCCCTATCGCGGTGTGTGGCTGGGACGTGCGGCGGCGCAGGAGCACCATCCCGATCACCGTGTGCGCTATGCCGCGGCGCTCAGTGCCCGCCTCTGGCTCGCGCCTCTATCTGGAGCGCTCCAGGCCACCGCGCGCATCTATCGCGACTCCTGGGACATCGACTCCATCTCCGCCGAGCTCGGATACGAGGAAGTGATCGAGGGCGCTCTCCACATCCGTGTGCACGGCCGCTACTACACGCAGACGCACGCAGCGTTCTATTCGGACGACTACGCGCTGATGCCGCGAGGTCAGTACTTCACGGGTGACCGCGAGCTCTCGGCCATGTCCTCGTACCTGGTCGGTGGCGCGATCTCGTACTCGGCGACCAACCTCGGCGACCCTCTCTCGGAATTCGACGTCAGTCTGCGGGCGGACTGGCTCCACGGGGAGTATCCGGACTATCACTACGGCTTGGCGGCGGTCCCCAACCGCGACTCGCTCATCGTGTCGCTCGCCGTCGAGCTGCACTTCTGAAACGGCTCCCCATGCCCACACGACACTTCCATCCCGTACGACGCTGGCATCGACTCCTCGCGCTCGTCGCGTTCTCGGCCCTCTCCGTGCTCGCGCTCGACGCGTGCAATCGGCGCGGCGCGACGCTCGATCCGCGCACCGGTGATCCGGCGAGCCCGACGACCATCGAGAGCGCGACCGGAGCGACGCCCAGCACCGAGACCGCGCCGACCAAACGACCGCCTACCGGTACGACGTGCGGCGGCCGCGACGACTGCCCGAGCGATCAGGTCTGCGTGGACGGCACGTGCCGCTATCGCGAGACCAGCGTCGCCGGCGAGATCCTCGCCGCGAGCGCGACTGCCTTGGTGGAGGCCGGCGACTGGGAGGGCGCGATCCGCACGTACGACGAGTCGATGCAGGCGTACAACGACGCGCACGCGCCCGTCCCCGCCGAGCTTCTCTGTGGCTCGGCCTCGATCCTGCTCAGCACGTCCACGGATGCCGATGGACGCGAGCGCGGTGCGCGGCGGGCCGACCAGTGCTTCCGGAGCTCGCTCCCGGGCTACCCGGCGCGCGAGGCCGTGCGTCGTGCCGTTGCGCGATTGCGCTTCGAGGGCCTCGACGTGGCGCTCTTCGATCGCGCAGAGCCAGCCGAGCGCTTCTTCACCAACGACGTGACGCGACCGACCATCGACGCGCTCGCGATCGACGTGCAGGTCCCCGACGCCGAAGACGCGACGCTCACGCCGCTTCGCGCGGCGCTCGGCACGGACGCGTCGCATCGCGCGATCGCCGAGTGCTTCGTGCAGGACTGGGAAGTTCGTCACGAGCGCACCGCGCATGCCTCGCTCGTCATTCGCTTCGCCACGCACCTTCGCGACATGGGCAGCTACGACGTCTACGAGCCCGAGTTGACGGTCGAGCGGACGACGGTCGCCGAGGATGGCTTCGAGCCTTGCGTCGCGGGCGCGCTCCAGGCTGCCATCACGTTCCCGCGCGGCGCGCGCACCGTGGCCTGGCAGACGACCGTCGACATCGACGCCCACGTTCAGTAGAGCGAGCGCTCCGTGCTCCTCGACATCGGCCTGTTCCCGGCGCTCGTGCTGGGTGCGATTCAAGGCGTCACCGAGTTTCTTCCCATCTCGAGCGACGGGCACCTGGCGATCGCGGCCATGCTCTTCGGTGAGACCGACATGTCGCTCGCGATGGTCGTGCTCCTTCATCTCGGGACCTTGCTCGCCACGTTCATCGTGCTGCGCGCGGATGTTCGCCCGCTGCTCGTCACGCTCTTCACTCCTTCGCGCTGGCGTGGCACCGAAGACGGCGCGGCGCTGAGGACGATCCTGATCACCTCGGTGCCGACTGCGATCGTGGGCCTCTCGCTCCACGACGTGGTCGAGCCGCTCGCGCGCTCGGCCTGGGTGGTCGGCGTGTGCCTCTGGGGCTCGGCGGTCGCGGTCGCGTCCACGCGATGGAGCGGCCCGAAGGCGACCGGCACCTCGCTCGATCTCCCGATTGGCCACTGCGTGCTCATCGGCCTCGCGCAAGGAATCGCCGTGCTGCCGGGCCTCTCGCGCAGCGGGATGAGCATCGCGGTCGCGATGTTGCTCGGCCTGACGGGGCCCACGGCGTTCCGTCTCTCGTTCTTGCTCTCGCTCCCCGCCATCACCGGCGCGGCGCTCTTCGAGCTCCGGCGCCCCGAGGTCTGGACGACGCTGGGAGAGAATGCGATCGCCGGCACCGTGGTCGCGTTCGTGGTGGGGCTGGCAGCGCTGACCGCGCTGAGGCACATCGTGGCTCGTGGCCGCTTCTGGGCGTTCGCCGTCTACCTCGTTCCGCTGGGCGCGATCCTGATCGCGATGGACGTTCTTCGATGAGCGACTCGGTTCTTGCCCATTCGTGGGCCGTCATCATGGCGGGCGGCGCGGGAACGCGGTTCTGGCCGCTCTCTCGCAAGGCGCAACCGAAGCAGCTGCTCGCGCTCGTCGGCGAGCGCTCGCTGCTCGGCGACACCGTGGAGCGCATCGCGACGTTGATCCCGGGCGAGCGCGTGATCGTGGTGACGTCCGCACACCTCGTCGACGCGACCCGCGCGCAGCTGCCCGGTGTGCCATCGGAGAACTTTCTCGCCGAGCCGATGCCGCGCAACACCGCGCCCTGCGTGGGGTGGGCCGCGGCGACGATCCGCGCGCGCGATCCGAAGGCCATCCTCGCCGTCCTCGCCGCAGATCACTTCGTCTCCGACGTGCCCGAGTACCAGCAGACGGTGCGCATGGCGCTGAACGCGGCGCGCGGCGGTGCGCTCGTGACCCTCGGCATGCGCACCACGCGCGCAGAGACCGGATACGGCTACCTGAAGGTCGGCAAGCGGCTCGAGGACGGCAGCTACCGCGTGGACGCGTTCGTCGAGAAGCCCGACGCGAAGACGGCGCGCCGGTTCCACAAGAGCGCCAAGTATCTCTGGAACTCGGGGCAGTTCTTCTTCAGCGCCGAGGCCATCCTCGGCGAGATCGAGGCGCAGATGCCTGCGCTGGCCAGCGGCCTCGCCGAGCTCGCCGCGCCCGGCGCCGATCTCGGAGCGGTCTTCGCGCAGCTGCCCTCGATCTCCATCGACCACGGCGTGATGGAGAACGCCAAGCACGTGCGCGTGATCCAGGCCGACTTCGGCTGGTCCGACGTGGGGAGCTGGACCACCGCCTGGGAGCTCGGCGAGAAGGACAGCGACCGCAACGCGATCAGCGGCGCAGACGCGGTGTTCGAGGACGCCGCAGGCAACTACGTGCGCGCGCCCGGCGGAAAGATCGTCGCGCTCATCGGCGTGCGCGACCTCGTCGTCGTGGACACCGGCGACGCGCTCCTGATCGTGCCGCGTGATCGCGCGCAGGACGTGAAGCTCGCCGTGACCGCGCTCGGAAAGCGGACGCCACCGAAGGGGACCTGATGCGCATCGAGAACCCGCACGTATTCCGCGAGTACGACATCCGTGGCGTCGCCGATCGCGACCTGTCGGACGAGCTAGCCCATGCCCTCGGGCGGGCACTCGGAACGACGTGGTCCCGCGCAGGCGCCAGGCGCGTGGCCGTCGGTCGCGACTGTCGGCTCAGCGGCGATCGACTGCACGCAGCGATCCTCATGGGCGTGGTCGAGTGCGGCCTCGAGGTGCTCGACATCGGGATGGGGCCGACGCCTCTGCTCTACTACACGGTGTTCCATCGCGATCTCGACGGTGGTGTGCACGTCACGGGATCGCACAATCCGCCCGCCGAGAACGGGTTCAAGATGATGGCGGGCAAAGGCACCCTCGCCGGCGACGAGATCATGGCGCTGCGGCGCATGATCGAGCGCGAGGACTTCGATCTCCGCGACGGGGGACGCGTCATCCCCTACGACCCGAGCCACGCGTACGTGGGGTTCGCCAAGGGGAACATCCGGCTCGCGCGCACGGATCTGCGTGTGGCCATCGATGCCGGCAGCGGCGCAGGCGGACCCCTCGCGCTCGCGGCGATGCACGCCATCGGGCTCGATCCCATCGCGCTGCTCATCGAGCCCGACGGGCGCTTTCCCGTTCACCATCCGGATCCATCGCAGCCGGAGAACCTCGAGCTCCTGATCCGAACGGTGCGCGATCATCGGCTCGACGTGGGGATCGCCTTCGACGGCGATGCGGATCGGATCGGCGTCGTGGATGCGCGGGGCGACGTGCTCTACGGCGACAAGCTGCTCGCGCTCTTCGCGCGTGACGTGCTCGCGCGTCGGCCGGGGGCGGCGATCCTCGGCGAGGTGAAGTGCTCGCAGACGATGTACGACGACATCGCCAAGAACGGTGGCCGCCCGATCCTCTGGAAGACGGGGCACTCGCTCATCAAGCGGAAGATGAAGGAGGAGCAAGCGCTCCTCGCGGGCGAGATGAGCGGCCACGTGTTCTTCGCCGATCGCTTCTATGGCTTCGACGACGCGGTCTACGCCGCCATGCGGCTCTGCGAGATCCTCGCCGCGACGCGCACGCCGCTCCACGAGCTGCTCGCCGATCTCCCGGAGACGTTCAGCACGCCCGAGCTGCGCGTGGACGCGAACGACGCCACCAAGTTCGAGGTGGTGCGCCTCGTGCGCGATCACTACCGAGCCACACACGACGTGATCGACGTGGACGGCGCACGCGTCAGCTTCCCCGGCGGCTGGGGGCTGGTGCGCGCCTCGAACACGCAGCCGGTGCTGGTGCTGCGCTTCGAGGCGGACACGCCCGAGCGGCTGGCCGCGATTCGCGGGGACATGGAAGGCACCGTCGCCCGCGCCACCACCGCCCTTCGATAGACGGACGAGAGAAAGAACACCATGTCCACGCGAACGATCGGCCTCCCCGACGATCTCCACGACTACCTGCTGGCCAACACGCTGCGCGAGCACGACGCGCTCCGAGCGCTGCGCGAAGAGACGGCGCGCATGCCCGAGTCGCGCATGCAGATCTCGCCCGAGCAGGGGCAGCTCATGCAGCTCCTCGTCGAGCTCGTCGGGGCGCGGCGCGCGATCGAGGTGGGCACCTTCACCGGGTACAGCTCGACGGCGATGGCGCTCGCGATGCCGCCGGAGGGCCGCATCGTCTGCTGCGACGTGAGCGAGAAGTTCACCTCGATCGCACGACGTGCGTGGACGAGCGCCGGGGTGGACGCGAAGATCGATCTCCGGATC
>JAYVCF010000055.1:0-8700 GCA_043750095.1 Deltaproteobacteria bacterium | reverse complement strand
GGGGCTCGGCAAGACGATGCTCGTGAAGAGCCTCGCCGAGGCGCTCGATCTCCGCTTCTCGCGGATCCAGTTCACGCCCGATCTCATGCCCGCCGACGTGCTCGGCACCACGGTGATCTCGGAAGGCGCCGGCGAGCGACGCCTCGAGTTCCGTCAGGGCCCCGTGTTCGCGAACGTGGTGCTCGCCGACGAGGTGAACCGCGCGACGCCCAAGACGCAGAGCGCGCTGCTCGAGGTGATGCAGGAACACTCCGTCACCATCGGCGGCGTCACGCACAAGATGGACGAGCCCTACTTCGTGCTCGCCACGCAGAACCCGCTCGAGATGGAGGGCACGTATCCGCTCCCGGAAGCGCAGCTCGATCGGTTCCTCTTCAAGCTCGAGGTCGGTTTCCCGTCGCGCGACGAGATGCACTCGATCCTCGAGCGCACGACCGGCAAGGATCTGCCGACCGTCGAGAAGGTGATCGGCAAGCAGCGCATCCTCGCCATGCGTGCCCTCGCACGCGACGTCCCGGTCACGCGTCACGTCACCGACTACGCGATCCGCCTGCTCGAAGCGACGCACCCGAACAACAAGAGCGCGCCCGAGAAGGTGAAGCGCTTCGTCCGCTACGGCGCGAGCCCGCGCGGCGCCCAGGCGTGCTTGCTGGCCGCCAAGATCGCGGCGCTGAGCGATGGCCGATTCGCAGCATCGACCGACGACGTGCGACGCGTGCTCAAGCCCGCGCTCCGCCACCGCGTGATGCTCTCGTTCGAGGGCGAAGCGGAGGGCGTGAAGCCCGACGCGCTGCTCGACGAGGTGCTCGCGAAGGTCCCCGAGACGGTCTGAGCTACCGCGCGTGGCAAGTGCGCACGTCATGCGGTTGCCCAGGCTCCCTCCGCGCATTACGATTCTGTCACATGGGTAAGGCGGTCACGATCACGGTGAAGCTCCCTACCGCGCTCGCGGCGCGGGTGGCGACGCTCGCGAAGGGTCGAAAAACGACTCGCTCCCACGTCGTGCGGGATGCCGTCGAGGCCTATGCGCGACCGGGACACGGTTCTGCGCTCGATTCCGTGCGTCACCTCGTCGGCGTGGGCGAGGGCCCCGGCGACCTCTCGAGCAACCCTCGGTACCTCCGCGGCTACGGCAAGTGAACGTCGGCTTGCTCCTGGACACCGGCCCTCTGGTCGCGCTTCTCGATCGCCGCGACCGCCATCATGCGTGGACGACGTCACTGCTCGAGTCGACTCGGGTTCCGATCGCGACCTGTGACGCGGTCGTGTCCGAGGCTTGTTTCGTCGCACGCCGCGCCGGCGTCAGCGCCGATCTGGTCGTCGAGCTGGTCGCCGGGCTCGCGAGAGCCCCAGGGCTGGTCTTCGCGGAGCACGAGGGGCCCGTCCGAAAGTTGCTGCACCGATATCGCTCCGTGCCGATGTCGTTCGCAGATGCCTGTCTCGTTCGGATGTCCGAGGTCCACGCCCACGCGCGCGTGATCACGTTCGACGCGGACTTCCGAGTCTACCGACGCCACGGACGGCAGGTCGTCCCCACAGTGATGCCCTAGCCGGGGGAGACCTCGCCCTCGCTCCCGGCCTCACGCACACTCCGCCCCGTGTGGCCCTTCGCCAGACGCGCTCCCGCTGCCGATCGAGCGGCCGCCGACCTCTTCGACGAGGCATTCCTTCGCCGCCTCGAGTCCCTCGCGGTCGTCGCGCGCCGCACCGTCGACGGAAAGACGCGCGCCGAGCGACGCAGCAAGAAGACGGGCGCCGGGATCGAGCTCGCCGACACGCGGGAGTACTCACCGGGCGACGACTTCCGCGCCATCGACTGGAACCTCTTCGCGCGCTCCGAGCGGCTGCACACACGCCTGTTCGAAGAAGAAGAGGACCTGAGCGTGTACGTGGCGCTCGACGTCTCGGCGTCGATGACGCTGGGCACGCCACCCAAGCTCGATCACGGAAAGCGGCTCGCCGCGGCGCTCGCCTACGTGTCGCTCGCCGCGCTCGATCGCGTCTCGATCACCACCTTCGCCGATCGCGTGATCGGCCGCCTGCCTGCCATGCGCGGCAAGGGCCGCATCTTTCGGGTGCTCGATTTTCTCCGCAACGCCGAGACGGGGAGCGCCACCGATCTCGGGACCGCCATGCGCACGTTCGTGGCGCAGAACAAGCGGCGCGGCGTGGTGCTGGTCGTCTCCGATCTCTACGACCCCAAGAGCTTCGAGACGGGGATCGACGCGCTGCGACACGCGCGCTTCGAGCCGCGCATCCTGCACCTCGTCGATCGACGCGACGCCGAGCCCGAGCTCTTCGGTGACGTGCTGCTCGTCGATCGCGAGACGGGCGAGCGGCGCGAGGTGACCGTGACCGACGCCGTGCTGCGTCGCTATCGCGAGGCTCACGCGCGTCACGGCAAGCGCATCGCCACGTTCGCGGGCGAGACGCGCGTGCCGCTCGTCTCCATCGACGTTCAGCACCACTGGGACGACGTGGTCCTCGGCCTCTTGCGTCGGGGCGGCATCGTCGGATGAGCTGGGAGCTCGCCGGGTGGCCGCTCGAGTCGGCGGGCGCGTTGCTGGCCGTGGTCGGCGCGTGCGTGACGCTCCTCTACTTTCTCGCGCTGCGCCGCCGACCCATCGAGGTTCCCTTCGTTCACCTCTGGCGCGAGGCGCTGGCCGACGAGCGATCGAGCCGGCTCTTCTCGCGACTGAAGCGCGTCTTCTCGTGGCTGCTCGCGCTGCTGCTCGTCGCGCTGATCGTGGGCGCGCTCGCGGATCCACGCGTCAGCGGCCACGGCGGGAGCGAGCGCGTCGTGGTGATCGCGATCGACGTGAGCGCGTCGATGGGCGCGACCGACGGCCGCATGGAGCGCGCACGCGAGGAGGCACGCTCCATCGTGCGCGGACTCGGGGCGAGCGATCGCGCGATCCTCATCGCGATGGGCGCGGAGGCGCGGCCTCGCTCGGCGGCAACCACCGATCATGCCGCGCTGCTGTCCGCGATCGACGACCTCGTCGCGCTCGGCGTCGGCGCCGACGTCGAGGCCGCGGCGCATCTCGCCGCCGACGTCACGGCCGACGCGGCCCAGCGCGAGCTGGTGGTGATCAGCGACGGCGCGGTCGCGCACGAGGCCGAGGCGCGCGCGCTGCTCGAGGCCGCGCACCTTCCCGCGCGACTCGTTCACGTCGGAGCGGCCGCGCCCAACGTCGCGCTCACCGCCCTCTCGGTGCGTCGCTACCCGCTCGACCCGAGCCGCAACGAGGTCCTGCTCGAGGTGACCAGCGCGAGCGACCAAGCGGAGTCGATCGAGGTCGAGCTGCTCGGTGATGGCGAGACGGTCGACGTGATCCCGCTCGCGGTTCCGGCACGTGGGCGCGTCCGGCGCTTCTTTCAAGATCTCACCGGCGTCGATCGCGCACTCGAGGCGCGGCTGCGTCGGCGCGATGGATCCCACGACGCGCTCGCGGCCGACGATCACGCCTTCGCGCGCGTTCCCCCGCGACACCGTGTGCGCGTCGCCGTCGTGAGCGAGGACGACATCTATCTCTCGGCCGCGCTCTTGCTCGACGAGTACCTCGACGTTCGCGAGGTCGCACCCGCCGACTTCCCGCCCAGCGAGCCCTTCGACGTGGCGATCCTCGATCACTTCGTACCGAGCGCGCCCCTCGAGACCGACGCGATCTGGATCGATCCGGTGCCGACCGAGGGCGTGACCGGGCCGCTCGAGATCACGGGCAGCCTCGATCGACCCTTCTTCGATCGTCTGCGACGCGAGGACCCGCTGCTGAGGCACGCGGCACTCTCGGACGTGAACGTGGCGCGTGCGCTCCTGGTGCGCGCTGCCCCTGGCGACACGGTGGTCGCGGCGGATGCGCGCGGGCCACTCCTTCTCTCTGGCGAGCGCGGCGGGCATCGCTTCGTCGCGCTCACGTTCGACATCCGCGAGAGCGATCTGCCGCTGCGACCCGCGTTTCCGCTGCTGCTCCTCGACGCGATCGAGTCGTTCGCGCCCACCGACGCGGCCTATCGCGGCAGCGTCGCGACGGGGACGCCGGCATCCGTCGCACTCCCGGTGACGGCGACCCACGCGACGCTTCGCGTGCCCGGCCACGCGGGAATCGAGCTGCCGATCGAGAACGGGAACGCGACCGTTCGATTCGAGCGCGCCGGGTTCCACACCATCGAGACCGACGCGGGTGACGTGCTCGTCGCCGCGAACCTTCCCGCGGCGAGCGAGCTCGATCTCACGCCGCGCGACGCGGACCTCGGCACCGAAAGCACCACGCCGACGTCGATCTCCGAAGACGTGTCGCGTCTGCCCTGGCAGTGGCTGACGCTGCTCGCGCTCGCGCTGCTCCTGATCGAGTGGACGACGTTTCATCGTCGGTGGACGGTGTGAGGCGCCCGCTCGCGATCGGAGCGCTGGTCTCGCTCGCTGCGTGGGGCGCGCTCTGGCTGGTGACGCGCGGAGCGATCGAGCTCGACGCATGGGGCGATCACTACGAGCTCGCCGCGCCGCGCGTGCTGCTCCTCTTGGCCTTCGTTCCCGTCGTGATCGCGACCGGCGCGCGCTCGCTCGCGGATCTTCCGACGGCGCAGCTCGCGCTCTCGGCCTCGGTGCGCACGCTCGTGATCGCCGCGCTCGCCCTGGCGCTCGCGCAGCCCGCGCGCACTACCGACGTGACGCGCACGGCCGTGGTGTTCCTCGTGGACGTCTCGGACTCGATCACCGACGTCGCGCTCGATCGTGCGAGCGAGCGCGTACGCGAGGCGCTGCGCGCGCACCAAGGCTCGGACGATGCGTTCGTGGTGAGCTTCGCGCGGGCTGCGCATCGCATCGAGCTCGACGACGCACACCCCGAGTCCCTCACGATCGCGCGCCACGAGGACGGCTCGGCCACCGATCTGGCCGGCGCGCTGCGGCTCGGGCTCGCGCTCTTGCCCGAAGGCCGCCTCGGCCGCTTGGTCGTGCTCTCGGACGGCTCGGAGACGGAGCCGAGCGCGCTCGCCGAGCTCGATGCCATCGAGGCACGCGGCGTTCACGTCTACGGAGCGCACGACTCGGACGGACCACCCGCCGACATCGCCGTCGAGTCGCTCACGCTTCCCGCGCACGTTCGCGTGGGCGAGAGCTTCGTGGTTCGCCTTCGACTGCGCGCGACGCAGCCCGCGCATGCACGCCTGCGCCTCTATCAGAACGATCTGCTCAACGGCCTCGAGGGAACGCGCGATCTCGATCTTCCGCGAGGCAGCACCGAGATCGAGGTTCGCTCGATCGTCCACGTCGCGGGCCCGGTGACGTACCGCGCGACGCTCACCCCCAGCGACGAGAGCCACGATCGTTTCCGCGAGAACGACGTGCTCGAGCGAACCATGCTCGTGCCCGGCCGACCACGCGTGCTCTACGTCGAAGGTGACGCGTCGGGGTCCAGCTATCTCTCGCGCGCGCTCGAGAGCGCCGAGCTCGACGTCGAGGTGCGCTCGCCTCGCGCCTTTCCGACCTCGCTGCCCGAGCTCTCGCCGTTCGACTTCGTCGTGCTCTCCGACACGCCGGCCGACGCGATCTCTTCGGAGCAGCAGGCGCTCATCGAGCGCTACGTGCAACGCGAGGGCGGCGGCTTCCTGATGGCAGGCGGCGCGCACTCGTTCGGCCTCGGCGGCTGGGAGGGCACGCGCCTCGAGCGGATCCTGCCGGTGCGCATGGACCCCGAGCGTCGTCGCGATCAGCCCTCGCTCGCGCTCGCGCTCGTGATCGATCGCAGCGGGTCCATGGCGGGCGAGAAGATCGAGCTCGCGAAGGAAGCCGCGCGCGCCACGGCCGAGCTGCTCTCGGCAGACGACTCGATCGGCGTCGTCGGCTTCGACTCCATCCCCGAGCGCATCGTGCGCATGCAGAGCGCGGGCAACCGCGTGGCCATCCAGCGCGACATCGGGCGCCTCGCCGCGCGCGGCGGCACGGCGATCTTTCCGGCGCTCGACATGGCCCTCTCCGACCTCAGCGTGACGCGCGCGCGCCTGCGCCACGTGATCCTCCTGACCGACGGACAGACGCAAGAGTCGGGCATCTCGGATCTCGTGTCGCTCATGCGCGGCGAGGGCATCACCATCTCGGCCGTCGGCATCGGCAGCGACGTGAACCGCGCGCTCCTGCAAGAGATCGCCGACGCGGGTGGCGGGCGCGCGTACTTCACGAGCGACGCGCACAACATCCCGCGCATCTTCACGCACGAGACGACGACGGCCATGCAGAACGGCGCGGTGGAGGACTACGTCGCAGCGCACGTGGTCGTGCCTGCCGCGTTTCTGCGCACGGTCCCCATCGACGCGGCGCCGCTGCTGCGCGGGTACGTCGCGACGCGCATGCGGCCCTCGCCCGCCGAGGAGATCCTGCGGAGCGATCTGGGCGAGCCGTTGCTCGCGCGCATGCACATCGGTCTCGGGTGGACGCTCGCGTGGACGAGCGACGTGAAGAACCGCTGGGCCGTGGACTGGGTTCGCTGGCCGGCGTTCTCGGCGTTCTTCGGCGGGCTGGTGCGCGAGCACATGCGACAGCGACACGACGAAGAGCTTCCGCTCGAGGCATCGATGTCGGGCGAGACGGCCCGCATCGTCGTGGACGCGCTCGACGCGAACGACGCCTTCGTGAACGACCTCGATCCGATCGCGCACGTGGTGGGCCCGATGGGTGCGCCCGAGGCCGACCGGAGAACGCTCGATGTCCCGCTCGTGCAGGTCGCGCCCGGTCGCTACGAGGGGCAGACGCGCCTGACGAGCTTCGGGGCCTACGCCATCACCGCCGAGCACCGTCGAGACGGGGACGTGGTGGCCGAGAGCGTGGGCTCGATCGTGTATCCCTACGCGCCCGAGTATGCCGCCCTCGAGCCCAGCGCAGATCTTCTGACGGCGCTCGACATGGCGAGCGGTGGTGGTGCGTACGTGCATCCGAGCGATGCCTTCGACGCCCACGGTGAGCACATCCGCGCGCGTGAAGACGTCCGCGGGCCGCTGTTTCTCGGAGCGCTGGCGCTCTTCGTTCTGGACCTCTTGCTCCGCCGGGTCCGCTTGCTCGATCGGCGCTTCGTCCGACGTTGATTGCACATCCCCGATTGCCCGAGCTTTTCCGCCGTGTTAACAGGGGGCGCCTCATGAAACGAGTGGGTCTCAACGCGCTCTTTGCCGCCCTGGCGCTCGGGGCAGGGCTCGTGCTCTGCGCTCCTGCCCTCGCGCAGACGGACGCAGGCGTTCCGCCGGCCGACGCGGCAGCCCCGCACGATGCAGCTCCGCGCGATGCTGCCCCGCACGATGCAGGCGCGGCCGCGGACGCAGCTCCGCCGCCCGATGCGGGCCGCCCGCCCGCTACTGCGCCGGTCGCAGACGAGGACGACTCGGCGGATGGCGACGAGGGTTGGGACGAGGCCGAGCCGCAGCTCCGGCCGCCGACGCTCGACATGGGCGGCCACGACGCCGGAACCACGACGTCGGCCGACGACGAGGACGAGGACGACTACGACGACGAGGACGCCTCCGACGACGAGGACACCTCCGACGACGACCAGACCGCCGCCACCACGGAGGATCCCGAGGAAGGCGACGACGAGGCGCTCCCGTCCCCCGAGCACGTCGCGCAGCGCCTCGAGGGCGCAGGCACCGATCCCACCGTCGCGCCCTGGTCCACACCGCAGACCGTGTTCGAGATGCACGGCTACATGCGCATGCGCGGCGAGTTCCAGGACACGTTCTTCCTCGGCCGCGATCCGCAGTTCAACGGCGGCTTCGGCTCCGATCTGCCCTTCAGCCGCTTCATCCCGTCCGAGGACATCCTCAACCACACGATCATCTCCGGCGGCTGCAACGGCGGCCACAGCACGCTCGACGCGTCGGGCTATTGGAGCACCTGCTCGCAGCGCGCGCTCGCGTTCGCGAACATGCGCTTCCGGATGGAGCCGACGATCTACCTCTCGGACGACGTGCGAATCCACGCGCAGATCGACGTGTTCGACAACCTGGTGATGGGCTCCACGCCCGACGGGTACGCGGTCGATCCGGGCATTTCCAGCGTCGCCGGCCCTGCGGCGACGTGGACGTACGGCGCCAACTCCTACGTGCCGCTCCTCGCGTTGAGCCAAACGCAGCAGCCGCCGCAGTACGGGCAGAACAGCCTCATCGACAGCATCCGCGCGCGCCGCGCCTGGGCGGAAGTCCGAAACCGCGGCCTGGGCGAGATTCGCTTCGGTCGCATGGGACAGCACTGGGGCCTCGGCATCCTCGCGAACGATGGCCGCGGGATCGATCAGGACTTCCAGTCCGACGTGGACCGCATCATGGGGATCACGCGCATCCTCGGGTTCTACGTCTTCGCGGCCTGGGACTTCGCGTCGGAGGGCTTCCTCTACAGCGACCCGCGCGACCAGCACCACCTGCAGTTCGATCGCGCGCGCCTCGACGACGTCGATCAGATGGTCTTCGGCGTGGCGCGTCGCTCGACGCCCGAGGAGCAGGCCGAGGCGCTGCAGCGCGGCGACTTCGTGCTGAACGGCGGCTTGTTCTTCGTCTATCGCACGCAGAACCTGAGCACCGAGGGCACGCGCACGCCGCTCTCGCAGGGCCTCGCCGCGCCGACCTACGTGCGCCGCGGCTTCGAGGTGTACGTCCCCGACGTCTGGCTCCAGTTCTTGTGGGGCGACCTTCGGCTCGAGGTCGAGGGCGTCGCCG
>JAYVCF010000054.1:0-14296 GCA_043750095.1 Deltaproteobacteria bacterium | reverse complement strand
GACGTCTGGATCTTCCAGATCTCGAACGACCTCGACGTGAGCGCTGCCCAGAGCGTGATCCTCAGCGGCGGCGCCTCGGCGCGGAACATCTTCTGGGTCGTCGCCGGCGCGACGATCATCCACGCGACGGCTCACTTCGAGGGAATCATCCTCTGCGCGACGCAGGTCACGGTGCAGACGGGCGCCTCGCTGCACGGCCGCGCGTACGCTCAGACGCTGATCGCGCTCGACAACAGCGCGATCACCGCGCCGTGAAGGCGAGCGGCCGCGGGCGCGGATGACGAGCGCCCAGTAGGGGTCCATGATCGCCGGGTGAGCCGACGCGGCACGCTCCGGCGCATCATCGGGCCTGGCGGTCACGGCCGGGCGCGCGTTTCGCGATGCGCGCGCTCGCACAGGCACGGACCGCCGCTTGCTTCCGCTGCCGGATGGGCAAGATGGCGAAGCGGCACATGAGCCACGGGCGCGCGCTCACGTTCGTCTTGACGCTCGCGTGGTCGGCTACGTTTCTCGTCGGCTGTCCGCGTCCGCCGTCGATGCCGGTGGACGCGGGACGCTCGAGCGATGTCGGGCCGCGCCCCGATACGGCGCACGACGCGGGAGGCGGGACCGCGCCACCGCTCGCGCCCTGCACCGACACGTCGATCTGCGCGGACGCTCCTGGCGTCGCGTGTCTCACCAACGTCCCGGGCGGATCGTGCACGCGCCGCTGCGACACCGACGCCGAGTGCGGAGCTCGGGGCACCTGCGCGCTCCACATCTGCGTCTGGGGCTGCGCGCCCGGGAGCGGCGGCTGCATCGCGCACGCAGGCGCGTGCTTCGCGAGCACGCCGGACTCGCCCGCCTACTGCGTGCCGATCTGCTACCCAGCCGGGCGCGAGCCAGCCGGATACCCGGCGTGCGGCGCGGGGCTCGTGTGCGATCCGTACAGCGCGACGTGCGTCTCGTCGCTCAGCACCGGCGCCGACAACGGCGCGCCGTGTCGCGACAGCATCGAGTGCCGCGGCGGCGACTGTCTCGTCGAGAACGACCCCATGCCCACAGGCTTCCTCGGCGGGATGTGCATCTCGCTGGGCGTCGAGCCGAGCGAGTCGGCGTTCGTGCCGGGCGCGCGGCTCGCGCAGGGCAGCTGCCCCGACGGCAGCGCGGTGCCGCCTGGTTTCGCGGCGAGTGCGTTCGGCGACCTCGTGGTCTGCTTTCAGACGTGCACGTCCGATGCGTCCTGCCGCAGCGGCTACGCGTGCACGCACTTCGAGGTGACCTCGCCTCCCTTCTCGAACGGTCTCTGCATGCCCATCGACTGCACGAGCGCGCCGTGCCCGAGCGGGTACACGTGCGGCGCGACCTCGACCTGGCTCGGGCACCCCGTCTGCGGCAGGACGCCGTGACGCGACGCTCGCTCGCGCTCGCTGCCTCGCTCGCGCTCGTCGGCTGCGGTGCCAAGACGGGCCTGCGCATCGATCACTACCCCGACGACGCCGGGCTCGACGCGGCTCGCGCGCGCGACGCCGCCTCGGATGCCACCGACGCGTCCGATGCGCCCGATGCGCTGACGTGCGTCGCGGGTCACTTCACGCTCGTGCGCGGCACGGTCGAGGTCATGTTCGTCATCGATCGCTCGGGCTCGATGGGGCAGAACCTCGACGGCTCGACGAGCCCGCCGCGAAGGTGGGACGTGCTGCACGACGCGCTCGCGATGACGCTGCCGCCCTTCGAGGACTCGCTCGCGATGGGCGCGTACGCCTTTCCGCGCCGCTTCGACGGGAGCCTCACGCGGAGCTGCCAGGTCGCGCGGGCGATCGACGTCGAGAGCGCGCTCCACAACGCGAGCGGGGTGCTCTCGGTCCTCACGGGCAGCGATCCCTTCGGCGCGACGCCCACGGCGGCCGCGCTCGACTTCGTGGGAACGACGCTCATGCCCCGCGTGACCATCGACCACTCGGCGACGATCGTGCTGAGCACCGACGGCGGCCCCAACTGCAACGTGGAGCTCAATCCCAGCACCTGCGAGTGCACCGGGCGCAACCCGATGGGGATGCCGACCTGCGACGGAATGCCGACCGAGTGTCTCGACGACGCGCGCGCGGCGTCCACGATCGCGGCGCTCGCGGCGCACGGCATCGCCACGTTCGTGGTCGGCCTCGACGGCGACGCCGAGCCCGCCGAGCGCATGGCCCTCGACGAGATGGCGCGCGCGGGCGGCCGGCCCAACACCACGCCCGGCGAGCCCGCGTACTACAGCGCGCGACGTCCCGAGCAGGTGCGGGCGGCGTTAGGCACCATCGAGCGATCGATCACGCGCTGCACGCTGCGCTCGCCCTCGCGGCCCGACGACCCCGATGCCATCGCCGTCGCGATCGACGGCGTCACGATCCCCCGCGACCGCACGCACTTGTCCGGCTGGGACTGGGGCGACATGAGCTTCGCGCAGATCACCTTCTTCGGCGCCGCCTGCGATCGCGTCGCGGGCTCGACCCACGACCCCGAGGTCACGGTGGGCTGCACGGATCTTTGAGCGACCTCGCGCCCTTCGTCGGCCGGAGCGCGATAGCATCCGCTCGTGTTCTTCTTCCTCCCCTGGGGACACGATCAGCCGGTCTACGAGCGGCCCTGGCTGACTTACTCGCTCGTGCTCGCATGCACGATCGTGTTTCTGTTCACCTGGTCTTCGGAGCAGAGAGCGGAGCAGGCGCTGGATCTCTCGGTCGAGCACGTCGGGTCCGTGCTCGACGAGCACCCGGATGCGCGCGTGCGGCTCACGGTGCAGGGGCTGCCGCGCCGCATCGAAGAGCTGCTCACGCCGCTCATCGAGACCA
The DNA here is from genome assembly GCA_043750095.1 of Deltaproteobacteria bacterium. GTDB lineage: Bacteria > Myxococcota_A > Polyangia > Polyangiales > Sandaracinaceae > JBBSAT01. The sequence continues at coordinate 11,480 of JAYVCF010000054.1, read as the reverse complement.
AGGAGCATCGCGTCCACACCTCGGGTGACGCGGAGCTCGAGACGGCGGTGCGCGAGCTCGTGGCCGCGCTCAATCGCATGCCGGCGTTCGCCTACGGCTTCCAGCCCGGCGCGCCGCGAGCGGGGCGCGCGCTCTCGCACATGTTCGTGCACGCCGACGTGTTCCACCTGCTCGGCAACATGCTCTTTCTCTGGCTCGCGGGCGGCGTGCTCGAGTGCTTCTGGCGACGCTGGGCCTACGCGCTGCTCTACTTCGCCTCTGGCTTTGCAGGGCTTCTCGCGCACATCGCGTCGAGCCCCTCGAGCCTCACGCCGGTCATCGGCGCATCGGGTGCGATCGCGGGGCTGCTGGGCGCTTTCGTCGTCGGCTATCCGCGTACACGCATCAAGGTCGCCTGGCTCCTCCTGATCTGGTTCCCGCCGTTCTGGGGCACCTGGCGTGTCCCGGCCTGGGTGCTCATTCCGCTCTGGGCCGGCGTCGAGCTCGTGAGCGCGTACCTCGGCTCGGAGGACTCGGGCGTCGCGCACTGGGCACACGTCGGAGGCTTCGCGTGCGGCGCGCTCGTCGCGTGGGTCGCACGGCGCAGCAACCTCATCGCGACCGACGCGGGGCGCGATGAAGTGCCCGCCGAGATCGCGAAGGTCGAGCGACGCGAGCCGCAGGTCCGATCCGTGGCGCCGCTGCCGCGCGAGCAGCAGGCCGCCGCGCTGCCGCTTCCGCCGCCGCGCGAGGAGCGGGCTCCGAGCCTCCCGCCGCGCGCGACGAGGCCCATCGAGGTCGAGGCGATCGAGCTGACGTCATCGAGCGACGACGACGACGTGATCGAGCGCTGAGCGAGTGCGCCTCAGCGCGGCGACGGGCGGACGATGGTGGTCCCGCGCGGTCCCGTGACTGCGATGCGCAGGCCCGCGAACTTCGGCAGGTACGCGAGCGGAGGGGGCTCCTTGCGACTGCCTTTCACGAGCTCGAGCAACACCTCGCCGCGCTCGAGGTCGTACACCGCGCGGTAGCTCGCATCGCCCACGCTCACCTCCGCGGGGAACTCGCGATCGAGCGCGCTCTCGATCTCGTAGGGGAGCGCCTCGGCCACGAAGTCGACGGCCGAGAGCATCGCGAGGTCGTCGCCGCTCTCGACGCCGAGCGAGACGAGCCGCGCGGCGAGCCAAGCTTCGAGCGTGGGTGTGGGCGCGGCTGCGACCAGGCCGAGCGGATGACCACGCGCGCCGAGAGAGCTCGCCAGCGCCGTTCGCGCGAGCCGCTCGCGCGTCGTCGCGACGGCCTGACGAAAGAGACTGCCGCGAAGCAGCAGCGTGAGGAGCGCATCGCGCGCGAGCGCGCCCCGCGGAACCTCCTCGCGCTCGGCGATCACCCGCTTGGCGAACACGCGCTCGATCGACGAGATCACGCGCTTGCCCTCGACCGAGGTCGCGCCCAGCCGATCCTCGCCGAGGCCGGCGCGCGCGAGCGCCGAGAGCGGCACGGCCATCGCCGCGGTCACGAGCACGCGCTGCGTCTGCCCGGCGCCGAACGCACGCGTGTCGAGCACCACCAGCGCCTCGAGATCGCGCACGTGCTGCACCGCGCTCTCGCGCCCGAGGCCGATCTCGGTGCCGCCGTTGCTGAAGAACGTCTCGCGCCCGCGCGTGCGTGCGACGTGCGCGCGTCGTGGATCGGCGGCGATCGCGGCGCTCAGCACGGCCTCGCGGTCGAAGGGCGTGGGCGCGGGCGGCGCGGCCTCGAGCCCCTCCATGCGTCGCAAGCGTGCGCGCGTCGCCCGCGCTTCTTCGAGGACGTGGCGAGCGATCCCGTGATCGTCGGGCCGCTCCGCGCGAATGGCGCGCACGAGCGCGCTCGCATCGCAGCCGCATCGTCGCAGGTCGTCATCGTCGCGTCCCTCGCGCGTCGGGAGAAAGAGCGAGCGCGTCGTGGACAGCGCGGCGACGAGATCGATCATGTCTTCGAGGCAGGCGAGGGACCGCGCGCTCGACAACAAGCCCGCGTGCTCCGGCGCCACGGGCAGCAGGAACAGGCGTCGCCCGCCCTCGCTCAGCGCGCGCTCGCCATCGAGCGCACCCCAGGCCGCGAGATCGGCGCGCGCGCTCGCGAGCGCGTAGGGCTTTGGTGCATCGAGCAGCGGGAGGTCCTCGACGCGCTCGCCGAACGCCGCCGATGCGAGCACGAGCGGCACCAGCGACTCGCGATGGATCTCGGGCAGCGTGCGCCGCTCGAGCCGCGCCGACGCGCTCCAGAGCCGGTAGCAGACGCCCGGTCCCGTGCGGCCTGCACGGCCGGCGCGCTGCTGGGCGCTGTCTTCGGCGATCGGCACCAGGGTCAGAAAGCCGCGTCCGTCGTGGTAGCGCGTCTGGCGAACGAGCCCGCTGTCGATGACCACGCCCACGCCTGGGATCGTCAGCGACGTCTCGGCGACGTTCGTCGCGAGGATGACCTTCTTCTGCGGCGCAGGAGCGAACGCGCCTCGCTGCGCGTCGAGATCGAGCCCGCCGTGCAGGGCCACGACGGTGTTCGGAGAGCCCCGCAGCGCCTCTTCGCAAGCCTCGATCTCGGCCTTGCCGGGGAGGAACACGAGCACGTCGCCGGCGTCGCGCGCCGCGGCGCTCACGGCCTGCCTCACGCGCGACGCGAGGTCCTCACGCTCGGGCAGAACGCTCGCGCCGGGCGTGTAGCGCACGTCCACGGGAAACGCGCGCCCCTCGGCGGCGAGGTGCACTCCCTCGAGGAGCGTCGCGACGCGCTCGCCCTCGAGCGTCGCGCTCATCACCACGAGCGAGGCCGTGCTCGCCCCGGCTCGTCGCGCACGGAGCAGGAGGGCGAGCAGGAGATCGACCTCGAGGCTGCGCTCGTGGAACTCGTCGAGCACGATGGTGCGCGCCGACTCGAGCAGCGCGCGATCGCGAAGTGCGATGCCGGGCGTCGCGAACACGATGCGCGTGTCGTCCCTCATCGCGCGCGCGTCGCGCACCGCGTAGCCCACACCCGCACCGAGGGGAATGCCCTCGAGCTCGGCGACGCGCGCCGCGAGGCTGCGGCAGGCGATCCGACGCGGCTCGATCACCAGCGTGCGCGGCGCACACCAACGCGGCACCTCCGTGGACTTGCCGGAGCCCGTCGGCGACGAGAGCACCACCGGCCCGCCCGCGAGCGCGGCGAGAAACGCCGAGCGCACGCCGAAGATCGGAAGGTCGTCCGTCACGACGCGCCGCGCCTCACTCTCGCGAGGCGAGCGGAGCGCGCTCGAAGTGACGCTCGTAGGCGCCGCCCTCGACGAGGCCGAGCCGATCGATCAGCTGCAGGGTGCCATCGCCCTCCACGTCGAGGACGAGCCCGTGGGTGGCCGGACCGCTCGCGCGGAGCACGTGGTGACCGTCCACGCGCTCGGTGATCGCGGTGAGGCTCGCGTCGCCGACGCTGACGGTGATCCGCACGAGCTCGTGGCCAGCCCCGTCGCGAAGGACCTCGAACGTGGGGCTGTCTGCGTCTGCGGCGTCTTCGTCGCCCTGCACGTACTCGGGCAGCGCGTGGACGAGGGTGAGCATCTCCGCGCGCGCTCGGCGATCGAAGTACGCATCGACGTTCACGGCGCTGTCGAGCCGGTACGTGCGCTCGGGGGGCGCGTCCTCGACGTAGACGGCGCGGGGATCACCGTCGCAGGGTCCCTCGAGCGGCGCGGCGAGAACGCTCGCGAGCGGCTCGTCGCGCGCACTCTCTCGTGCGTCGCGCAGCGTGAGCTCGACGACGGCGCCGAGCGGCCCCGCGCAGTGCGCGCCGAGCGCGGTGAAGTGGGCCTCGGCGAGCGTGCGCAGCCGAGCGTCGAGGCGAGCGAGGTCCACGGGTCGCGCGCTCGCGGCCATCGAGCCGTCGTCGCCCAGCGCGATCGGTTCGCCTGTCGCGGCCGTCTCCGCGCCACGCGTCTCGTCGATGACGACGTAGACCGCGCTCGACTGGCCGTCGTTCCCCAGCGGCACGCGTGTGGCGAAGAAGACCGTCGGGTCCGCATGCGCGGCAGTCTCGGTATGCGCGCTCGCTGCGCCGCATCCGGTCGAGAGGATCGCAGCCAGCGCCCACGCGACGCGATGGCGACGTCTCGCGTCCTTCGAGTGCGTCACGGTACCGAGTCGATCCGCTCGACGATCGCGACGATGCCCTGCTCGGCGAGCGATGCCCTGAGCTTCTCGACCACCACGTCTTCGACCTTGGGCTCGAGGTCCACGACGGCGCCCACGACGTTGGCCACGAACCAGCCCTTCTGCTTCTGGACGATCTCGTCGATGTTGGTGATCTTGATCGTGATCATTCGTTCCTCGCTTCATCGCAGCTTGGACCGTCCACGTCGAAGAGTCGCGTTGACGTTCGTCTCGGGGGTGCGAGCGTCTCCACACGGGGTGCGCGATGGAGTTCGACGGCTTCGATCTGGGAAGTGAGGTCAAGCGCGCCGTCGAGAATGCGCTGCGCGAGTTGCGCACGGTCAACGTGCTGATCGCGGGCCGAACCGGTGTCGGCAAGAGCACGCTCATCAACGCCATGTTCGCCGGCAACCTCGCCGAGACCGGACAGGGCCGGCCCGTCACGATCTCGACGCGCGAGTACTGGAAGGAAGGAATCCCGCTTCGCATCTTCGACACGCGCGGACTCGAGACGGCGGCGTATGCCGAGACGCTGGGCGAGCTGCGCAAGTTCGTGTCCGAGCGCGCGTCCGACACGAGCGCCGATCGGCACGTCCACGTGGCCTGGGTGTGTGTCGCCGAGGACTCGCGCCGCGTGGAGCGCGCGGAGGTCGAGACGCACGAGATGCTCGCGCGACACATGCCCGTCGTGGGCGTCGTCACGAAGTCGCGCGCCGATCAGGGCTTTCGCGCCGTCGTGCAGGATCTCTTGCCGCTCGCGCGCAACGTGGTGCGGGTGCGCGCCGTGCGAGAAGAGCTCGACGACGGACACGTGATCGAGCAGTTCGGCCTCGAGAACCTGGTGGAGACGACGTTGCAAGTGGTGCCCGAGTCGCATCGGCGTGCGTTCGTCGCCGCGCAGCGAGCGTCGCTCGAGCACAAGAAGCGTCACGCGCACGGCATCGTCGCGACGTCCGCGTTCGCCGCCGCGGGGTTCGCTGCGACGCCGCTGCCCTTTGCGGACGCAGCCGCGCTCGTGCCGATCCAGATCGGGATGCTCGCGGGGATCTCGGCGACCTGGGGCTTGGAGATCTCCACCGCCTTTCTGACCACGCTCGTCGCGGCAGCCTCCGGTGCGACGGCCGCGACGTTCGTCGGTCGCGCGCTGGTCGGCGGCCTCTTGAAGATGCTCCCTGGTGCGGGCTCGGTGGTCGGGGGCGCCATCTCCGCCGCGACGGCGAGCACGATCACCGCCGCGCTCGGCGAGACGTACATCCTCACGCTCTCGACGCTCTTCTCCGCCAAAGATGGGCAGATCCCGACGGGCGAAGAAGTGAAGGGCGAGTTCAAGAAGCGACTCGCCGAGCGATTCCAGCGTCGCGCGTGAGCCGGAGCGGTCCTCGCTGTTATCGTCCGTCCCATCGATGACCGACCCGCGCTTCGACGAGCTCGCTCGGACGCTCGGCCTCGCCGACCTCGACGTCGCCGTCGGCGCGACGATTCGGCCGGGCACGCTCATCGCGCGAGGCGGGGTCGCGTCATCGCATGCGGGAACGTACGTTCCCGGCGGCACGCTCCCGCGCCTCGAGGGTGACGCGGCGGGCGTCGGTCCTCCGGGCGACGTCGAGCTCATCTCGCTGCTCGGCCAAGGCGGGATGGGCGCGGTCTGGCTCGGACGTCAGCGCTCGCTCGATCGGCGGGTCGCCGTGAAGCGCCTCCGCGCGGTGCCCTTCGCCGCAGAGGACGCGGCGGCGCTCCTCACCGAGTCGCGAACGACGGGTGCACTCGCGCATCCCGGCATCGTCCCGGTCTACGCGCTCGGTCTCGGAGCCGACGGATCGCCACTTCTGGTGATGAAGCCGATCGAAGGTGCATCGCTCGACGCGCTCATCCGTGACGCCGACCATCCGGCCTGGCCGGAGCTCCAGCGTCGTCACGGCGACCGCCTCGCGGGGTACGTCGAGATCCTCATGCGCGTCGCGGATGCGCTCGAGTTCGCGCACAGCCGCGGCTTCGTTCATCGCGACGTGAAGCCGGAGAACGTGATGGTCGGCGCGTTCGGCGAGGTCTATCTGCTGGACTGGGGCGTCGCGCTCGCGCTCGCGAAGGCCCGCGGCGAGCCGGGCAGCATCGTCGGCACGCCCGTGTTCATGGCCCCCGAGATGGCGCGGGCCGCGTACGACGAGATCGACGAGCGGACCGACGTCTATCTCCTCGGCGCGACGCTGCATGCGCTGCTGACCGGCGGCCCGCGACATGCCGGAACGACGTTGCACACCGTGCTGATCGCGGCGCTCCTCTCGGAGCCAGTCGCGTACGGGCCCTCGGTGCCGAGCGAGCTCGCGGCGTTGGCGAACCGTGCGACGTCGGCAGACCGCGCGTCGCGTCCACCCACTGCCTCGGCGATGCGGGATGCGCTCGCAGCGTTTCTGCGGCATCGCAGCTCGATGCGCCTCGCCGAGGAGGCGGAGCATCTCGTGTCGTCGCCGGAGCGGACGGAGGCCCAGGCCGTCGAGGCACGCTTCGGCTTCACGATGGCGCTGCGCGAGTGGCCCGAGAACGAAGCGGCGCGCGGGGGCCTGCGCCGTACGCTCGGCGCGCTCGTCGAGATCGAGATCGCGCGGTCCAGTCCCGATGCCGCGCGCGCGCTCGCCGATCGCCTCGAGCCACGCGACGCGCTGCTCGACGCGCGGATCGCACAGCTCGCGCTCGAGGTTCGCGAGCGTCGGCTGCTCGAGCAAGCTGCGCGTGACGAGGCTCGCGATCGCGATCCGCGCGTGGCTTCGCGTCAGCGCGTCGCGCTCGCCGCGAGCATCGCGATCGTCACCAGCCTGCTCGCCGCGACGGTGCAGTACGTCCGATCGACCTCGGGTCAGCTCCCCTCGATCGCGACGATGCTGGCCGTCGATCTCGCAGCGCTGGTGGCGTTCGGCGCTGCGATCGCGGCGTTCCGCACGCGGCTCCTCGCGAACCGGTGGGGCCGTCACGCCACGGCGTTCGTCGTGCTGGGCATCCTGACGCGGGTGCTCACGGATTTGGTCGGCGTCCTCGACGGAGACCGGCTCGAGGCGGTCGCCCCGTACACCATCGTGGCGCTCGCGACCGGCATCACCTTCAGCGGCCTCGCGCTCACGCCGCGTCTCTTCTGGGCCGGCGCCGTGGGCGCGGTCGGAGCCGTCGTCGCGGCCGTGTGGCCAGCGCTCGCGGTGCCTGCGGTCACCACGCTCCTGATCATCACTGGCGCGATCTTGGTCGACGCGTCGCGCGGAAGCCCGACCGCCTGATCGCCAGCGCTCAGGTGCCGCAGAATCCGAGACCGCTCGGGTTCGGCGCGCCGGTGAACGCGATGCACGCGGCGGCGCCGGCGCACGGGTGTGCCGTGTCGCAGGTCGGGCGGCAGGTGTTGGCGAGCGTGGCCGAGTCGCCCGCGAGCGGACACGTGAGGTTGGGCCCGCAGTCGGTCGGGGCAGTGCACGCACCGCCGAGCACGGCCGCACCGGCTTGTTGGCAGTACGTTCCGTAGGCCATGCGAACGGCAGGCGAGCCGACCCCGAGCGTTCCGACGCTGCGACACGTGTTTCCGGTCGGGCAGTCGGTACCTCCGATCGTACAGCGACCGGTGCACACGCCTGCGGGCGGCGTCGAGCCGAGCCAGATGCAGGTCTCACCCGTCATGCAGTCGGCCTCGCGCTCGCAGAGGCGCTGACAGATCCGCATGGTCGCAGTCGGCTGCCGCGTGTTCGCGCAGAACAGTCCCGCGCCGCAGTCGTCTGCGCCGACGCGTCCGCCGGTCCGGGTGCAGGCCGTTCCTTCGGTGAGCGAGCCCGTGGGCACGCACGCCGTCAGCGGGTTCGTGTTCGACGCGTCGTCACTCACGATGGTGCAGCGCTCGCTCGCTGCGCATCCGCTCGCGGTGGGCCCCGGCTGGCAGCAGTAGTGTGTGGCGCCCGGAAAGCTGACGCGCGAGCCGCTCCCGTTGCACGTGCCGCCGCCGCTCATCGCGCAGTGCAGGGTGGCCGAGCTTCCGCCGACGTTCATCGTGCAGCCCACGAAGCTCAGCGAGGAGCCCGCGATGGTTCCCATCACGGCCTCGGGTGGAAACGATGCGTACTCGACCTCGGCGCCGCACGTGAGGGCCTGCGAGTCGACGCAGACGAGTGCGATGGGCGAGAAGCCCGCGGTCGAGCACGAGCCGGTGAACGCGTACGCGCCCGTGAGGTCCGCGCATCCGCCGGCATCGGCTCCCACGTCCGCCGCGCCCGCGTCGAGAGGCGCCGGGGAGTCGACCCCGATCGCCGCATCCGTCGGTGTCGAAGCGGGCGTGCAGGCGAGGAGCGCGCTGATCGTCGCGCACGAGAGGAAGAGGGCCCGGGCTGAGCTCATCGCGAGACGCTCGCGTGCGCTTGCGTGAGTGTCAACTGGGTGACCTAGGCTATGTTCTCGGGCGCCGCATCGCGGCCGAGCCTCCACACGAAAAATGATGGAACCCACCATGCAGAAACGTCTCGCCCTCGGCGCGTCCACGATCGCTCTCGCCGTCATCGCCTCGGCCTGCAGCACGGGCTCGGGGCAGCCTGATGCAGGAGTGGGGACGGATGCGTCGGCGGGCGCCGATGTCGGGCCGCAGTCCGACACGGGGACCCTCACGGACGCCCACGCGTCGGCGGACACCGGCGCGATCCAAGACAGCGCCAGCACCACGGACGCCGCGCGTCCCGACGCGGGTGCGCACGCGATCCGCACCGTCTTCGTGGTGCTGATGGAGAACCACAACTGGTCGGACATCGTCGGCAGCGCGTCGGCGCCGTACATGAACAGCCTGCTCGCGGTCGGCGCGCACACCACGCAGTACTTCAACCCGCCCCGGATTCATCCCAGCGAGCCCAACTATCTCTGGCTCGAGGCCGGCTCGAACTTCGGCATCCTCAACGACGCCAACCCTTCGACCAACCACCAGGCCACGACCGATCATCTGGTGTCGCAGCTCGAGGGAGTGGGCGTCACGTGGCGGACCTACCAGGAAGGGATCTCGGGCACGACGTGTCCGCTCACGGGCACGGGGCGCTACGCACCGAAGCACAACCCGATGATCTATTTCGACGACGTGACGGACACCAACAGCGTCACTTCGGCCCACTGCATCGCTCACGTTCGTCCCTACACCGAGCTCGCCGCCGATCTCAGCGCGGGCACGACCGCGCGATACAACTTCATCACGCCGGATCTCTGCCACGACATGCACGACACCTGCGCGCCCACGAGCAACTCGATCCGCCAGGGCGACGACTGGCTCTCGACCGCCATCCCCGCGATCATGGCGTCGACGGCCTACAGCGACGGCGGCTTGATCCTCATCACCTGGGACGAGAGCGAGGGCGGAGACTTTCCGATCGGCATGATCGCCCTCGGTGCGACGGTCACCCCGGGCCACACGAGCACGATCCACTACACGCACGGCTCGACGCTGCGCACGGTCGAAGAGATCTTCGGAGTGCCCTTGCTCCGCGACGCCATGACGTCCACCGACCTCGCGGACCTCTTGGGGACGACTCCCTGAGGGCGAGCCCGAGGGACGTCAGGCGCGGCGCTCGGCGATCCCGCCGATGATCGGCAGCTTCCACATCTGGTTGCCGTACGCCTTGATCATGCACACCACGACGGTGACCAGCAGACCGAGCATGAAGCCGAGCTGCACGAGACTGAGCACCCCGACGGCGATGCCCGCGATGCCGGGGCTGTGCGTCGCCTCTGCCGCGAATCCGAGGGTCACTCCGCCGCAGACCATCAGCATGATGAAGGAGAACGCGCTCACGACGATCAGCAGCGACTGGATCGCGTGGAAGCGGAGGAACTTGTTCTCCTTCGGCTCCGTGAAGATCCAGATGAGCGAGCTGATCAGATTGATGCCGAGGACCGGCAAGTAGCAGAGCAGCGCGGCCGTGTTGTAGGTGAGCCCGCCCACCTTGGTCACGCTGCCGGGCATCGGACCCCCGTCGCCCATTCCACCACCCTGCATCGGCACCATCGGATTCGGATTCATGCGAGCCCCGCTCCCTCGACGGCGAAGTGCGCGTCGACGAGCGCGACACTACCCGACTCCGACCCTCCGGCGTGAATCGTCGTTCGCTGGGCCTTCCGTGGTTCAATGGCGTGATGTCGGCTCGGGCCCAACACACGCGCGCCATCGCGCGCGCGCTCGCGGCGCCGCTGCTCTTCGCCATCCTCGCGTGTGTCGACGCCACGCAGCCGTCGGCCGCGAGCGTCTACGCGTCCGATGCCACGGCGCCCTCCTACACGGCGTGTGATGCGACCGACGTCGCCTCGCTCATCGCGGGCCTCGCGAGCACCGGCCGCACGAGCGCCTACCCGTCCGCCGAGACGGACCGGCTGGCGCTCGATGTCGCGCGCATTCTCGCCGCGGGGCGTTGCGTTGCGCTGACGGGTGCGACCGAGGCGCGACTCGGCTATCGCGCAGGGCTCTACGACCACCACCTCGAGATCGCGTCGGAGCGGTGGACGGGCCGCGTGGACGAGGCCGAGGTCGCGACCTTCGCGCGCGAGCTCGGCGTACGGCCGGCCGAGTCCGACCTCGCGTGTCCCGTCGCGGTGGGCGCGGCGCGCGTGACGAGCGGCGAGCAGACACTGGTCGTGCTCGTGACCGCGGCGCGCTGCGCGACGTTCGGCGCGCCCATGCCGCGCGTGCTCCGGACGGGCGAGATGCTCTCGCTCCGCGGCGTCGTCGTGCTGGGTGAGCATCCGCAGTCGATCCAGCTCACCACGCCCGACGGTCGCGTCGAGTCGTCCACGCTCACGCCGCTCACCTCGACCTCCTTCGCGTGGCAGCGCGCGCTCGGCACGCCGGGTCGCTACGTGCTCGAGCTGGTCGGGGTGAGCGAGCGGACCGGGCCGACGCCGCTCGTGAAGGCCGAGCTGCTCGTCGGCATCGACGCGCCCCCGATCGACGAGGCCTGTCGCGCCGCGACGCCTCAGCCGATCGCCGATGCAGCGCGCGAGACGCTGGCGATGCTCAACACGGCGCGCAGCTCCCTCGGCCTCGCGCCGCTCGTGCTCGAGCCCCACCTCACGATGGCCGCGCAGCAGCACTCCGACGACATGGTGCAGCTCCACTACTTCGCGCACTGGTCACCGTCCGGTTCGACGCCGGCCTCCCGTGCGCGAGCGGCGGGCGCGCCCGTGTCGAGCACCGCCGAGAACATCGCGAGCGGGCTCGACGCGAGTGAGATGCACGAGGACCTGATGGAGAGCCCGGGCCATCGACGATCGATCCTCGATCCGACGTTCACGCACGTCGGGATCGGCATCAGCGCCGACGAGGGCGAGCTCATGCTGACCGAGCTC
>JAYVCF010000053.1:0-14308 GCA_043750095.1 Deltaproteobacteria bacterium | reverse complement strand
CCAGCGCACGGCCGAGCTCGCGCATGGCCTCCGCGTGCGCGTGGGGGCTCGGCGCCTTCAAGATCGCGTCGGCGCGCTCGACGTGTCCGCGCGCGAGCTCGTGGCGTCGCGCTTCGTCTCGCTCTCCGTCGAGGTAGCGCTCGACCGTCTCGGCGAGCTCGCGTGCGCTGGCGTAGCGCTGCGCCGGATCGAGCGCGACCGCGCGTCGACAGATCGCCTCGAGCTCCGGGGGCACGTCGCTCGCGTGTGCACGTCCCTCGAACACGGGAGGGCTGAGCGTGCTCGTGAGCCGGCCGGTGGTGTTCCCACGATGGAGCGGCTCCAGATAGAGGAGCTCGAACAGGATCGCGCCCAGCGAGTACACGTCGGTGCGTGCGTCGAGCTTGTCGATCTCGCCGCGCGCCTGCTCGGGCGCCATGTACCCGGGCGTGCCCATCAGCGAGCCGTGCAGTGTCGCGCCGCTCGCGCCTTCGACCTCGACGCGCGGCGCACCGAGCGGTGCTGCGTCGTCGGGCATCGAGCGAATCTTGGCGAGGCCCCAGTCGAGCACGTGCACCTCGCCGAACTCGCCCAGCATCACGTTCGCAGGCTTAAGATCCCGATGGAGCACCCCGCGCGCGTGCGCGAAGTCGATCGCGAGGCAGACGGTTCGGAACGCGTCGAGCAAGCGCCGTCGTCCGAAGCGGGTGGTCGCCTCGGGGGCCTTCGTCTTCAGCGCGGTCACGATCGCGTCGAGCGTGTCGCCGCGCACGCGCTTCATGGTGAAGAACGTTCGACCGTCGGGCGAGACACCGAGATCGTGCACGGGCACGACGGCGGGATGCTCGAGCTGACCTTGCACGCGCGCCTCGCGCACGAAGCGCTCGATGGCCTCGGGGGTCGAGACCTTCATGCGCTTGAGCGCGACGTCGCGGCCCACGTGTCGATCGCGACAGAGCATGACCTCGCCCATGCCGCCCTCGCCGAGCAGTGAGCGCGGCTCGTACCGACGCTCGAAGGCGCCATCGCGGAGATCCACGGCCGAGCCATCGACCTCGCTCGGGACCGACGGGGCGCCGCTGCCCGTCACGGACACACCCCAGGTCGGTGCGGACTCGAACGCAACGGGTGCGCGCAGCGTCGGCGCGATGTCGTCAGGGGGCGAAGAGGGTGGGCGCTCGGACATGGCGCGGAGCCTACCAGCCGCACCGCTTCGTGTTAGACGATGCACGTGCTCCGCGGACGACTGCGGCCGACATCCGCTCGCGCAGGTCTGCTCGCCTGGTACGACGTCCACGCGCGCGACCTGCCGTGGCGCCGCACGCGCGATCCCTACGCCATCTGGGTCTCGGAGATCATGCTCCAGCAGACGCGCGTGGAGACGGTCGTGCCCTACTACGAGCGCTTCCTCGCGCGCTTTCCGGACGTGCGCGCGCTCGCCGACGCATCCGAGGACGAGGTGCTCTCGCGCTGGAGCGGGCTCGGCTACTACCGACGCGCGCGCCTCTTGCATCGAGGCGCCAAGCTCGTCGTGAGCGAGCACGGTGCGCAGATGCCCGAGGATCCCGAAGCGCGCGCGGCGCTCCCCGGGATCGGCCGCTACACCGCGGGCGCCATCGGCTCGATCGCGTTCGAGCGAGAAGAGCCGATCGTCGACGGCAACGTCGCGCGCGTGCTCTCGCGCCTTCATGCGATCGACACGCCCCTCGGCGCCAAGGTCACCGACGCGCGCCTGTGGAGCGAGGCGGCAGCGATCGTGCGCGGGCAGAGGCCGGGCGCGCTGAACCAAGCGCTGATGGAGCTCGGTGCGACGGTCTGCACGCCCGTCTCGCCGCGCTGCGAGGTCTGTCCTTTGCGCAGCACCTGCGTCGCGCGAGAGACGGAGCGCGTCGACGTGCTGCCCGTCGCGAGAAAGAAGCGTCCACCGAAGGCGGTGACGATGGTCGCCGTCCTCGCGCGGCCGCGTGGAAGTGCGCGCGTCTGGCTGGCGCGGACCGAGGGCGAGCTCTTCGGAGGGCTCTATGCGCTGCCGATGGTCGAAGGAGTGGGTCGCGCCGCCGCTCGTCGCGCCCTCGCGCAGCACGGCCTCCGAGGGTCGATCGGCGCACCCCTCGGTCAGGTCGAGCACGTGCTCACGCATCGACGCCTCACGCTGCACGTGTTCGCGGCGGTGACGGTCGCGGCGCGCGCGACGAAGAAGCGGCGCCTCGTCGCCACCGATGCGCCGCCCGAGGTCGGCATCGCCACGCTCACTCGAAAGATCCTGCGGCTCGCCGACCGACCCGTGCCCGTGCCACGCTCGTGAGATGGACAAGCACGTCTTCGTGTGGCGTCCCCCCGAGCCAGACATCACCGTCTTCGCACGCGCGGGCTGCGACGCCGTCGAGCGCCGACTCGATGGTCTCTCGTTCGCGCGCGCGACCGTTCACTACACGCACGTACTGCCGCCGCGTGTCTCGCTCGTTCCCTTCCGACGCACGCCGATCGCGCTCGTCTCGCTCCGCGGGACCGAGGCCTCGCTCGCAGCCGCGCGTGCCGCGCTCGCGAAGCTGCCGGGCAAGCTCGAAGGCTACGCGGTGGACGAGAGCGTTCCTCTCGAGCGGACGACGCGCGCGCAGGCGACGCTGATCACGCTCTTCAAGCGGAGCCCGCGCGTGGATCGCGAGGTGTTCATGAAGCGCTGGCACGACGAGCACACGCCCATGACGCTCGAGATCCATCCGGTCGTCGGCTACGTGCGCAACGTGGTGCGCGGGCCGATCCTCGAGGGCTCGCCCGCCTGGGATGGCATCGTCACCGAGGACTTCGAAGAGCTGCGCGATCTGACCACGCTGCGGCTCTTCGGTCGCGGTCCGCAGGCGCTCTACAACCTCGTGCGCGTCGGGCGTCACGTCTCGTCGTTCCTCGATCTCGCCTCGATCGAGACCTATCTCGCGACGCCTCACGTTCCGACCTGATCGTCGAGACGCAGCCTGCTACCGTCGCCTCATGCGCCGCAGCGAAGCGCTCGCCGTATCGCTCTTCCTTTGTCTCTCGACCTGGGCCGTGCCCGCGCGCGCTCAGCAGCGCACGATCACCATCGAGATGACGCCCACGATCCGGACGCAGCTCGCGATCTGGATCGAGAGCGCCGACGGCGCGATCTTCGAGACCCTGCGACTCACCGACGCCGTCGCGTTTCGTGGGCTCGGCAATCGACCAGGCGCGCTCCAGATGAACAGCGGCTACCACTGGCCGTACGGGCGACGCGAGGGCGTGTTGCCCATCTGGGCGCATCGCCGCTTCGACGTGACCGGCCTCTCGTGGCACCGCGTGATCTTCGCGCGACGCACCTCCGAGGGCGACGCCTCGCGCGCGGGCTCATCGGAAGCCGCCAACACGGCCGACCCGTACTACTGCCTCTCGTTCACCGGTCACGAGACGCTCGATGCGGTGTCGTGCGCGAGCGTGTTCATGAGCAACAAGGGCCGCTTCGTCACCGACGCCGATGTGGCCGCGGGCTATGGCGAGCCCTTCGAAGACGCGCCTGGGATGGGGCGCGTGCGCCCGCTGTCCATCGACTCGCTCTATCCGCCGCGCGGCGACGTGATCTGTGGAGCGAGGTGTCTCGACGAGCCGGACGTCTACACGTTTCCGGCGGAGCGTGCCCGCGTGATGCCCGAGCTCGACGCGATCACGATGGCGACGCCTCCGCGCGACACGCTCTTCACGTTCACGTTCGACGTTCCGAGCGCGTGGCCGGACGGCAACTACACGCTCTTCGTCGAGGCCAACACCGAGGGCGACGACCAGCGCCCCGAGTGGCATCTGCCCACGCCGGTCTCGCCCGCATCGGAGTGGGACTGGTACGCGCTCAACGACGGCTATCCGTATCGCGGACAGCCCTCGGTGCTCTACCGAGTCGACGTCGTGGTCGGCGAGCCGACGGCCAGCAGCGATGGCGTCTTCACCACGAGCGCGCCCGTCGCGCACGGCGACATCCACGGCCTGAGCGCTGTGCCCTCGCCGATCGAGGGCAGCGGCATGAGCGACGATCCCGTCGGCCGCCCGGGCAGCGGCGCCGATCGCCTCCGCGCGGGCAGCGACGGCGTGCGCGTTCGCGTGCGCGTGCCGATTCTCGATCCCTGTCAGTCGCCCACGCCGCCGCCCGAGTGCGGACGCATGTGTACGAGCGACACGCAGTGCGCGGCGATGCTGGTGTGCGGACCGGACGGTCAGTGCGTCGGTCGCTGCACGATCGAGATGCATCCCAGCGCGCCCACGGATCTGGTCGCGACGCCGGTCGCGGACATCCATCACTCGCACGAGTGGGTTCACTTCAGCTTCACCGTACCCGAGGTGCAGCGCGGGCTGATGAGCTACGAGGTCCGCGTCGGGACCGAGCCGATCGTCGATGCGCACTCGTTCGCGGCGGCCCGTCCGGCCAAGGCAGCCACCACCGAGGACCAAGGGCTGACCGTTCCGATCACGGCGGCGGCAGGCGAGAACGTCGAGGTCGACATCGGCCAGCTCACGCAGAGCTCGCGCTACTACATCGGCGTTCGCGCGTTCGACGCCTGCAACGCTGCGGGCGAGATCTCTGCGGTCGAGGTGACGACGACGCCCATCCATTTCACGACGGTGTCGCCGTGTTTCGTGGCGACGGCCGCGTATGGCTCACCGCTCGATGCGCGCATCGGCGTGCTGCGGCGCTTTCGCGATCGCTTCTTGATGTCGAACGACATCGGGCGCGCGCTGGTCGGCGTCTACTACGAGCTCGGGCCCGACGCGTCGGCGTGGATCGCCGAGAGCGAGGATCGCCGGGCCTTCGCGCGCGCGCTCCTCGATTCGATCGTCGACGCCCTCCGGTAGGAGCGTCGCTACTTCGTCTTCGCGTCGAGCTCGGCGCGGGTCTTCACGATCCGATCGACGAGCCCGTAGTCCTTGGCCTCGGTCGGGGTCAGCCAGAAGTCGCGATCGCTGTCCTTCTCGACGGTCGCGAGATCCTTGACCGTGGTCTCGGCGACGATCTCGTTGTAGCGGCGGCGGAGCTTGACGATCTCTCTCGCCGCGATGTCGATGTCACTCGACTGGCCGCGCACCGCCGTCGACGGCTGGTGCAAGAGGAAGCGCGCGCTCGGCAGGCTGTGGCGCTGGCCCTTCTCGGCGCCGAGATAGATGAGCACCGCGGCCGACGCGACGACGCCGTTCGCGACGGTGCGAATCGGGCAGCTCGAGAAGCGGAGGAGATCGTAGATCGCGAAGCCAGAGTCGGCCGAGCCGCCGGGCGAGTTCACGAAGACCGTGATGGCCGCCTTCGGATCCAGCTTCTCGAGGAGGATGAGCGAGATGGCGACCTTCCTGTACATCTCGTCGCTCACCTCGTCGGTGACGAGGATCGTACGGGCCTCGAGCAGGCGCTCCTGGATGCGCGCGCCGTCGTTCTCCTTGTCCTTGTCCTTGCCGCCGTTCTTGTCGTCGTCCCCGAGCTTGGTCATGCCGGACGCCTAGCACACAACAGCGGGCTCTCGCAGCCTGGTACGTTCGGCAGGTGAGCGATCAACGACGCACGTTCTCGGTGGGAGTCTTTCCGCGGCGCGGCGATCGCGTGCTCTTGATCCGGCACACGCGCCTGGGGAAGTGGTTGCCGCCCGGCGGTGAGATCGAAGCGGGCGAGACACCACTCGAAGCGGCCGCGCGCGAGCTGCGCGAGGAGACGGGCCTGGTCGGGACGTTCCCGGTCACGAGCGACGTCGAGGGCGCGCCGCTCGGACTGATCGGCTACGAGGAACACCTCGCGGGGAGCAAAGGCATCCACATGAACTTCGTGTTCGTGGTCGATGTCGAGAGCGAGCACGTGACGCCGAACGAAGAGTTCAGCGCGCACGTCTGGGCCACGCTCGACGAGGGACCTTGGGACGCCGCTCCGAAGAACGTCCGTCAGCTCGCCGAGCGCGCCTTGAAGACGACGGCGTGAGCGCCGCGCCTTCCACCGTGATCGATCTGCGAAGCCCGCTCGCGCTCCGCAACGCGTGGCGCTTTCCGCTCCAGTCCGAGGCCTCGCGCGCCGATCTCCTTCGCGGCGGGCTCTGGCTCGCGGTCCCCGTCGTCGGCTGGCTCATGAACATGGGCCATCGCATTCGCATCGTGCACCGCATGCATCACGGGCAGGCGCCTTGGCCCGCCTGGGTCGATCCGATCGATCTGATGAAGCACGGCGCGATCACCTTCCTGGGCATGGCGTACTACGGCGCGCCCGGTGTCTCGCTAGGCCTCGTCGGCATCTATCTCCGCAGCTGGCCCATCGGCGTCGTTGGATTCCTGCTCTGGGCCGGCGCGGTCATCGCCATCCCTGGCTACATGTCGCACTACTGCCGCGAGCTCGATCCGCGCGAGATCTTCGATCCCTTCCGTGCTCTGCGCCGGGTCGCCGAAGGAGGCCGCGCGTACTGGCACGCGTGGTCGATCGTGCTCCCGACGATGCTGTTCTCGTTCGTCGGCCTGCTCGGGCTCGGCGTGGGCTTCCTCTTCACGAGCGTCTGGTTCTGGCAGGTGGCGGCGTTCTGCTTCGCGACCGTGTTCACGCAGCGCTTCGATCTCGACGCGTCAGGCCGCGAGCGCGCGCTCACTCCGCGATGAACACGAGGCTCTGCCGCGGCTGAATGGCCAGCGGCACCGAGCCGTCGGTGAGCACTCTCGTGCGGACCTCGCCGCCGAGGGCGTCGATCAAGCGCGTGCCGGGCGCGAAGCCGGAAGCGACCGAGAGCGCGGCGCCGTGCGTCGGGTGCGTGCACATCGCCACCAGCACGTGATCGCCACCGAGCGATCGCTCGAACACGAGCGCTCCGGCGTCGGCCTCCATCGTGGTGAGGTCCATGCCGCCGACGTGGCTGAGCCCGCGCACGATCAGATCGCCGCGGCGCAGCGCGACGTGCCGCAGTCTCAGATCCGACAGGCGTCGAATGAGCGCGAAGCTGGGCGCGCTCTCGTCGAAGCCGCCGTCCCAGAGTCGCTCGCGTGAGGCCGGAGGTGCGGCACCGCTCAGCTCGGCTTCGGTCCCGTAGTAGACGCAGGGGATCGCATCGACGGTGAACATGAGGACGATCGCCTGATCGGCCGCGAAGGGATCGGTGCCCGCGCGGACGCGCGCGAGATCGTGACTGTCCACGAGCGAGACGCGCGCCTGCCAGGGGGAGAGGTCGATGCCGCCCGGCTGCGGAGCGCTGCGGAACATCGTGCGCGCCTCGGAGAGCGAGGGCTCGGCCGTCGTGGGCGCCAGCCCGCCGAGCACCACGCCCGAGACGACGTATTCCCAGAAAGGGATGTCGAACGCCGCGTCGATCGATCCGTCGGGCGCCGTGTAGCTCGCGATCACGTCGTCTTGATCGAAGACCTCCCCGAGCAAGAAGAAGTGATCGACGCCGTGCCCGTGCATGCGTGCGCGGATCCCGCTGGCGAAGCGCGGCCAGAACGCGACGTCCACGTGTGGGACGGCGTCGATGCGGAAGCCGTCCACGCCGCTGACCTCGGCCCAGTGGGCGTACGAATCGATCTCGGCCGCGACGAGCGCGTCGTTCTCGGTATCGAGATCGCGCAGGCCGTCCGGGAAGTCGCCGTAGCGACGCTGGATCGTCACGTCGAGCCGGCCGACGCCGCGACGATGGAAGTGCGCGTCGGTCAGCGCGAACGTCGATCCGTCGGGCGCGAACATCGCGGGCGTGAACGACCAGAGAAGAGGTACGTCGTGCGGGGTGTCGGAGTAGGGCGGCTGCGCTTCGCCGGGGCCTACGATCCCGTTGCGATCGAGGTCGTAGTCGAACACGCGCCCGGCATGGTTCGGGACCACGTCGAGGATCACCGCGATGTCGCGTGCGTGCGCGCGCGCGACGAGGTTCTGCAGCTCCTCGAGCGATCCGAATCGCGGCTCGAGCTCCGTGAACGTCGAAGCCCAGTAGCCGTGATAGCCGTCGCCCACGTCGAGCCGCGGGATGTTGCGCACGATGGGCGAGATCCAGATCGCCGAGACGCCGAGCCGCTCGAGGTAGTCGAGGTGATCGGCGATCCCGCGGTAGTCGCCGCCCTGCCAGCGCGAGAGATCGCTCGGCATCGGACCGATGCCGTCGATGGTGTCGTTACTCGGATCGCCGTTCGCGAAGCGGTCCGTGACGAGCTCGTAGATGACGCGGTCTCGCCAGTCGTCGAGCGAGGGCCGGGTCCGCGGGCTTGGGCTCGCGCAGGCGAGGAGCCCGATCGCCAACGACGCTGCGATGCCGCGCACGACGACCATCCTGCGCGACCGGTCGGGCTGCGTCGATGATCTCGACCGTTCTCCGTGGTCGGGCCATCGTTCGCGCGTGGATCTCGCGAGGTCGCCCGGCAGCGGTTCCGTCGACGATCTGCGGCGCCTGATCGAGGGACGTCGCGTCGTCGCGCTCACGGGCGCCGGGCTCAGCACGCGCTCCGGCATTCCCGACTATCGCGGACCCGAGACGCGCCGCCGGGCGCGCGAGCCCGTTCGCTTCGCCGAGTATGTGGCGAGCGATCAGAAGCGCGCGCGCTACTGGGCACGCAGCGCCGTGGGCTGGACGCGCTTCTCTCGCGCGGAGCCCAACGTGGCCCATCGCGCGATCGCCACGCTCGAGGAGCGCGGCGTGATCTCGGCCTTGCTCACGCAGAACGTCGATCGGCTCCATCATCGCGCGGGCAGTCGTCGCGTGATCGAGCTGCATGGCGCGCTCGCCGAGACGCGCTGCCTCGGATGTGGAGGCCTCGAGAGCCGGGACGAAGTGCAGCGGCGTATCGTCACCGAGAACCCGCGCTTCGCGCCCGAGGCGATCGCGCTCGCGCCCGACGGCGATGCCGATCTCCCGGACGAAGCGATCGTCGGATTTCGCGCGCCGACGTGCACGCACTGTGGCGGTGCGCTCAAGCCCAACGTGGTGTTCTTCGGGGAGAGCGTTCCGAAGGTGACGCTCGCGGCGGCGCTCGCCGCGTTCGACGAGGCCGAGGTGTTGCTGGTCGTCGGCTCCTCGCTCGCGGTGTTCTCCGGACATCGCTTCGCGCGTCGCGCGGTCGAGCGCGGCATGCCCATCGCGATCGTGAACCTCGGCGAGTGCCGGGCCGATCCGCTCGCGACGCTGCGCATCGAGGCCGACTGCACCGAGGTGTTGCCCGCCCTCGTCTGAGCGCGCCTACGCGTGAGCGCGCCTACGCGGACTCGATCCGGAACCTTCCTCGCCCAAAGCTCTTCTTCTCGGCCCGGTCCGATGGGCATGAGTCCTCGCGAACCGGAATTCGGCATCGGCAAGAAGCGCGCGAAGGTGCCGCTGCCGCTCCTCGCCCGCGTGCAGATCGCGAGCCCCTGCGACGCGCGATGGGACGAGATGAGCGGCGATGCGCGCGTTCGTCACTGTGCCGCGTGCGACAAGGACGTGTTCGATCTCTCGGAGATGACGAGCGAAGATGCCGAGGCGTTGCTCGCACGCGACACGGGCTCGACCTGCGTACGTACGCATCGCCGCGCCGACGGGACCGTGATCACGTCGGACTGTCCGGTGGGCGCGACGAAGAAGCGTCGCCGTCGCTGGCTGGCGGCGGGTGCCGCCGTCGCAGGGAGCGTGATGGCGGCCGCCGCGACGTACCTGACGCACACGACGCAGGCAGACCCCTGCGCGGTCTCGCCACCGGACCGCCCGCACGCGATGATGGGCGCCATCGCCGTGATGCCGCCGCCGATGCCGACGCCACCGATGGCGCCGCCCGCGCCGATGATGGGTCGCCGGTTGCGCTAGCGCGTGAGCGCGTACGAGACGAGCTGACGCTTGTTCGTGACCACGCAGCTCTCGGCATCCTCGGCAGGCGCGCCGAGCACGCTCGGATCGGCGACCCCGAGCAGTGAGGCGATGGTGGTCTTCGCGATGTGCCCGACGAGGTGCTCTTCGCCTTCGAGCGCCGGATGCTCGAGGTGCAGTCCGTCGTTGTACGAGCGGAGCGTCTTGCGTCCGCCCACGACGTCCACGCGCGTGATCGCCGTATTGCGCGATCCGAAGAGCGGGCGCGTGCGTCCGGAGAGTCCGAGCATGGCGAGCATGAGCGCGCGGATGACGCCGCCGTGGGTGACGATCAACACGCTCTTGCCCTCGCTCTCGCTCGCGATGCGGTCGATGGCCGTCGTCACACGCGCCGCGAGCTCCACGACCGTCTCGCCGTCGCCGCCGATGCGTCGATCTTCTCCGCGCTGGAGCGCGAGGAGCTGGTCCGGAAAGCGCGCGGTCACCTCGTGGTGCAAGAGGCCGCACCAGGCGCCGAGGTGCATCTCGCGCAGCGTCGAGTCGAGCTCGATGGACGCGTTCTTTGCGATGCCGCGGGCCGTGTCGTGGGCGCGAACCAGGTCCGACGAGATGACGCGATCGAAGTGCTCACCGGCCAGACGTCGCCCGACGAGCTCCACCTCGGCGCGACCCTGCTCGGAGAGGGCCACGTCGGTCTGGCCCTGCCAACGGCCCTCGGCGTTCCACACCGTTTCCGCGTGTCTGACGAGGACGAGCCGGGTCACGAGCGCTCTATAGCCCAGCCCCTCACGGTACGCGTTGCCGATCGGGCGTTCGCCGCGCACTCTCGCGCGCCATGCGGACCGCATGTCCCAGGGCGTGAGAGACATGGTGCAGCGCGTGCTCCCGCACGTTCGCATCCGGCTGTGGACGTTTTCGCTCCCGTTCGCGCTGAGGGTCCGGCTCGCCTTCGATCACGACAAGGCGCTGGCGCTGTGGCGCATCGCGCAGCGGGAGATCGATCGCCGCTATCGCCGGCTCGCGCGGAAGGCCGGCATCGCGGCGCCGCGTGGGGGGTTCACTCCTGGTGGTCCATCGCGCCGGGAGCGATCTTGTTGATCAACCTCCACTTCCATTCACTGTTTCTGGATGGCTGCCACTCCGCTTGTGGACAGTTCTGGACCGCGCCCGCGCCGACGCCCGCGGAGGTAGAGCAGATCCTGGCTCGCCTGCATCGCGTGCGCTTTGCCGACAGGCATCCTCGAGATCGAGATCCTGCCGCCGGATTGATCATGAGGGCGTTCGGTTGCGCTGGTGAAGCGCCGCGCCGACGCACGCGCCGAAGAAGAACACCTGGGCCGAGTAGTAGACCCAGAGCATCGCGACCACGACAGCGCCCACGCCTTCGTAGAGATCGCTCGTGTGACGCCGGTGCACGTAGAGCGTGACCAGGCCCGAGCTCGACGTTGCGGTCGATCCCGCACGGCGGCTCGTGTTCGCCGCCGGTCCCACGCTCTACGGCGCGAGCGCGGACTTCTTGGCGGCTCCACTGGGCTACGGCGTGTATCGATGGACGGAGACGTCGGTCGAGGTCGCGTCCGATAGGTCGGTATGGGTCACCGACGCGGACTACGACGTGCCGAGTCCAGGCCATGGCCATCTCACGCAGTTCCGAGAGGACGGCACGCAGCTCGCATCGTTCGACCTGCCGGCACAGCCGATGGCGGTTCGGGTCCATCCGCGCACCGGCGACGTGTGGGTGAGTCTCACGGGCAACATCCTGCGCTTCGATGGCACCACGCTGCACACGGTGGGCTTCGAGCGTTCGGGGTTCGATCTCGCGCCCGACTACGAGACCGATGGCGTGTGGGTGGTGTCAGGAGAGAACGTGGTGCTGGTCGCGCCCGACGGAGCGGTCACCCGGCTTCATCCCCTCTTGTCGAGCCGCACCGACCAGCGCTACCTGCGGGTGGTTCCGCCTACGTGAGGGACGAGACCATCACTGCGGCAGGACGTTGTACTTGCGGCGCACCTCCTCGATGGGCTGGGCGAGGTCGGGCCAGAAGTCCCAGTGGTCGGTCAGGTCGGTGTTGATGGCCGCGCCGCGCTGCATCGCGCGGATCACCTTCTCCGGATCCCATTGAAGCTTGGTCGGCGTCACCAGCGGATTGAACGCGACGCCGAGCTGGAACATCACCATGGTGAGGAAGACGAACACGAACGGGTCGTTCCCCTTGTGGCCGGCGTAGAAGGCCGCGATCTGGCACTCGCCTTCGGCTTCGGTGCTGTAGCCGCAGAGCACGTGGGTGAGCTCGTGATGGATGAAGCGCACCGGCACGTGCTCGTGCGGCTCGCCGGGGAAGGGGAAGCCTCGCTCGGTCATGTGCTGCCAGAACTGGCGCCCGAACGTCTCGGCCGGGAGCATGCCCAGACGCTTGAAGCGCCAAGCCAGCTCCCCGTCGAGCTCGGAGCGTCCGCGCGCCGCCTTGAAGAACTTCCACAGGCCGTGCAGGCCTTCTTCCTGGTACGTCTCCGAGAGCAGCTGGCGTGCGAGCGGCACGCGACGCACGACGTCGAAGCGCAACCGCATCAGGTGGCCATCCAGCACGCGGTGCAGGTTCGTGACGTGCGCATCGGTGACGCCCAGCGACTTGGCATAGCCGTCGATGAGGTCCGTCTCCTCTTGGGTGACCTCGCCGTCGACCATCGCGGTCGCCACCAGCGCCTGCAACACGCGGTGTCCCCAAACGTCATCGGGAAAGGCGCGCGCCACCTCCTCCGGTGACGAGGTCGGGAGCGTATCGACGTCGCCGCTCACCCCGAGGACGCCCGCGCACGCGCGCAGCAGACGCCGCTCCTCCTCGGTGAAGCCGTGTAGCGCCGCCACTGCCTTCATCGCCCCGAGCCCGATCCGCGCCTGACCTTCGTCGAGTCCCAGCATGTCCCCGCCTCCTGCGACCACGATACGCCGATCGCGAACGAACCGTGGTGGGCCGCGCTCGATCGGCCCGAACCCTTGCATCCACTGTGGTGCAAGGGCTAGCTGCGCAGGTGATGTGTTGGTACCCGTTCACGGGGCAACGGGCATGAGGGACGGGAGCGTCGTGCCGTGTAGCGACGCAGTGATCGTGTCGCGGAGGAACGAGAGGACATGGCGTTCCTGCTTCCTGAGCGTGTGAACGACGGTCAGGACGCGCTCGGCGAAGTGATCGCCGCGCACGCTCTGCGATCCCAAGCTCGTCTTTCTCCACATCACGAAGCGACGCAGTTCGCGCTCGGCGTGGTTGTTCGTTGGCTCGATTCCGGCGACCGCCGCGAAGGTCCAGAGCGCGTCGGCGTGGGCGATCATGTTCGCGCACGATCCGCTCGGCCCGACGAGACGGAGCTCGACGCCGCGCGCGAGGTGACCCTCGAACACCGGCCGCATCCGCGCGACGAGATCCTGGAACTCGGCACGCGACATCGTCCCATCGCGTACTCGGTGCCACGCGCTGAGGAGCGCGTGGGAGAGCAGGAGCAAGCGCTCTCCGAGCTGCACGGCGCGCGGGTCCGTGTGCTCGGTGAAGGAGACGTACTTCCGCACGAGGTGCGCCCAGCAGACCTGCCGCTTCGCCATCGCCCAGAAGCCGAACTGCGAGCCGCGGTCGCTGATCATCACGCCGAGCGTGCCGACGAGCGCCTGCAACCTCTCGCGCGTCCCGTCCTCCACGATATGGAACACGGTCGCGAGGCGACTGCCGATCACCCAGAGTGTCCGACCGCTGGCCTTGCGAAGCCAACCGGTCGCATCGACGTACTTCGCGCGAGCACGCTTCACGAGCGTCGCCGCCTCGGTGTGCGCGGGCTCGAGCATCGTCGCGACGCGCGACTCGACCTTGCTCAGCGCGCCGAGCGAGATCCGGATCCCGAGCACGTCGCTCGCGAACGTGACCGCGTCGCGGCGGCTCATCTGGTAGACGCCGACGAGCAGCGTGAGGATCGCGACGAGGTTCGGCCCGCACATGCCGCGGGGCACGCCCGCCGGGAGCGGCGCGCGGGTCACGACGCCGCAGTCGCATCGCACGGCGTGCAGCAGGTACTCGAGCACGATCGGAACGATCGGGGGCACATCCACCGTCTGGTGCCGCAGCGGATCGCCGCACGACACGCGCGGCAGGTGCCGCTGGCAGTTGCGGCAGCGTCGCGGGAACACCTCGCTCGACTCGGTGACCTGCTCGGCGGGCACGGCCGCGCGCTCGTGTCCGCCGTGTCCCGGCTGTCCGCCGGGCTTGCGGCCCGTCGGCGGCGACTTCGGCCGCTCGGCGCGCTGGTCCGGCGAGTCCGACGACGGTGGCTTGCCGGAGTTCCGCGACGACTTCTCGGTCTCGCCGCGCAGCCGCGCGTTCTCCGCCTCGAGCTCCTCTATCCGTCCCAGAGCGCGCTCGAGCGCGGCTTCGACGCGAGCCAGCCGCGCCTCCAGCTTCGCGATCTGCTCGTCCGAGGTCACGCATGCACGAGATCACGTCCTTCGTCTCGAGTCGATCCCCTCACCGTGTCCGTCATCACACGATCAAACGAGCTACGCCCCGTGAACGGGTACA
>JAYVCF010000052.1:0-4688 GCA_043750095.1 Deltaproteobacteria bacterium | reverse complement strand
TCCACGGGCATCCCGAAGGTGCGGTGCACGCTGTCGTACTTGAGCAAGTGCGCGAGCGTCGTCGAGTCGGTCAGGTCGTTGATGGCGACGAGCTCCACGCTCGCCCCGGCCCGCCCGAAGAGCGCGCGCGTCACACAACGTCCGATGCGGCCGAAGCCATTGATCGCGATCCGAGTGGCCATGGAGACTCCTAACTATCGACGCGGGTGGGACGGAGCGAGGGGGAGCCTCGTTCGGATTCACTCCCGAACGAGGGGGCCGCGCATCGGCCCCGAAAAAATGGAACGGGACGCGCCATCTAGCCGTGTAGAAATGGAGCGGTCAAGACGCGGCGGGCCGGTGGACCAGCCGCATCACACCATCTGGCCCCCAGGCGCCGGATCGGATACGCACGGCGCGTGAGCTCGAACGCCGACGGCCGACTCGCGTGGACCGCCGCGCTCGGGAGCGAGCGAACGGCGCTCTGGCTCACGGCGGTGACGCTGGGGGTTGCGACGCTCGCGGTCGCCTTCCCGCTCATGACGTGTGAGTGGCTGCCCTTCGTCGACTATCCGCAGCACCTCGGGACCATCGCGGCGATCCACGGCCAGGGTAACCCGGACATCGCGCAGTACTTCGTCGTCGACTACTTCCGGAGTCAGTACCTCCTCCTCTACGTGCTCGGCGACTGGCTCGCGTATCCCTTCGGCGTCGAAGGCGCGGGGCGCGCGACGGCGATCCTCTCCATCGCGACGCTGCCGCTCGCCGTCGGGCTCTATCTGCGCGAGCACGGGCGGCCCGCGATCCTCGGCGCGGTCGCCGGCGGGATCGCCATCCACGTCTACGTGTTCTGGGGCTTCCTCAACTACTCGGCGGGCATGGTCACGGGGATCGTCGCACTCGCCGCGATGACGCGCCTGCATCGCGCGCCGGACGCCAAGCACGCGCTCCTCCTCGCGCTGGCCGCGCTCGCTTGTTTCTACTCGCACGCGCAGCTCTTCGCCTGGTTCGGGCTCGCCTGCGTGGTGCAGACCTTGTTTCTCGCTCCGGCCGCGGGGTGGAAGCGCTCGTCGCGCGTCGCGGGGATCGCCGCGCTCGCCGCGCTGCCCTCGGTGCTCGCCGTCTACGCGTGGCTGCACTACTCGAACGTGGTCGAGCAGGGCGAAGCCGGGAGCCGCTCGGGGCTCGCCGCGCAGGTGACCGATGCTCCGCCGAGCTTCTCGCCCGTCGACGAGCTCCTGCGGGACTGGCTGGGCCACTCGTTCTCGTTCTTCTCCGATCACGCGGGCGAGCAGCTCGCGCTCGAGATGTTCACGGTGCTGCTCCTCCTCGTCGCCCTGCGCGGCGCCGGAAGGACGACGCTCGCCAGCACCGAAGTGATTCCCGAGGCGCCCTCGCCCACGCTGCCGGCCTGGCGTCGCTGGCTCGCCTACCGCGCACCGCTCGCGACCCCGTACGGATCACGCGCGCCGGAAGCGGTGCTCGCGCTGAGCTTCGCGCTCTATCTCTTCGCGCCCTTCAGCTATCGGTACATCGAGCCCATCAACCACCGCTTCCTGCCGCTCGCGATCGCGCTCTTGCCTGTTCTCGGGCCGCTGGCGCTGAGCGCGCGGGTGCGTTGGCTGGTCGCGCTCGCGTCGTGCGCCTTGTCGGTGCACGTGGCGACCGTTCACGCGACCCACTTCGCCGAGACCGACGAGGAGATGGGCGACCTCTCCGCCGTGCTCGACGAGACCGAGCCCGGTCACCGCCTGATCGGCCTCATCTACGATCGGCAGAGCAGCGTGGTCAGCTCGCCCATCTATCTGCACGCGCACCAGTACTACCAAGCGCGCGTCGGCGGGCTCGCGTGCTTCAACTTCGTCGAGTTCCCGAAGTCACCCGTGCTCTATCGGGCCGGCGCAGAGCCTCCGCCCTTCCCGCCGCGCTTCGAGTGGATGCCCGAGGCCTACGACCACCACGTGTACGGCGACGCGTTCGACTACTGGCTCGTGCGGCACGAGGCCCATCGGATGATGCCGCCGCCCTTCCACTCGCCCTCACCAAGCGGCGCGCCGACGCCCGTGCTCCTCTTCGAGACCGACCACTGGAGCCTCTACGCGCGACCCGAGCTCGCCGCAGACGCGCTCTGACGGAAAAGAAAAAGGCAGGCCGTGAAGCCTGCCTTTCATGATCGACGTCGCGCCTCGATCACTCGGCGGCGACGTCCTCGGGCGTCTCGCGCAGGTCGGTCGAGACCAGCGAGAGGACCTCCGTGGCGAACGCGAGGATATCGGTGCGGCTGTACCCGCTGCTCTTCAGCTCGCGGAACGTGGACTTGGCGAGGATGCGTAGCGCCCGCGGCTGGCCGGACGTGGAATCAACGGAACTTCGAACCTGGTCACTCATGAAACCAACACCAAGCAGCGTGCGTGCCACCATGGAAGGAGTTCGATAAGCCACCTGGTTCTAGCCACTTAGCTACGCTCTCTGACCGGCCGACCGTCCGAAATTACGAATTCCGCGCACGAGGTTTCGCACTCATGGCTACTACAGCTGCGCAGCCGGCTACACACGCAGCCCGAATGCGCAGGGCATGACGCGGCGATCGCGCTGACCAAGTGTCCAGCGCTTCGCGCTCTCAATCGTCGTGCGTGGTCTTGTCGGCTTCGCCCGCGGCGTCCGTCGTCGGCGCTTCACCGTCAGGCGGCTCGGGCGTGTCGACCATGTCGCTGTGCGAGGTCGTCAGGCGCGCCTCGATGTAGCGGCGCATCGACGACAGCGCCGTGCCGTACTCGCCCTCGTTGTCGTACGCGCGCGCCAGGTAGTAGTGAATCTCGGGGTTGCGCGTGCAGTAGTCCTCTTCCGTACGCGTGAGGTCCTCGAGCGTCTCCGCGGCGGCGCGGTACTGCGAGAACGAGCCCTCGGCGGCCTTGTAGAGGAGGTAGCCGTAGAGGAAGCGCATCTGTGGCCCGCTGTGAAGGCGCAGCGGAGCGGGGATCTCTTCCATGGCAGCGAGCGCGGCGCCGAACTGCCCGCGATCGATGGCGGCGCGCACCCCATCGAATCCCGAGACCAGCTGCTCCGCCGTCTCACGATCCATCTCGGGCCCGGGGATGGGCGCCTCGATGTGGATGGGCGGCTCGTTCTCGTTCGTGAGCAGGTGCGTGAGCACCTCGAGCGCGACGGCCGTCTCCCGCGCGCGTCCGGCGTGCTGCGACTCCTCGATGAAGTCCGCCGCGACCTCGTAGCGCCCGTGCCCGATGAGCGACATGGCGAGCTCTGCGAGGTTGCGCGCGCGCGTGTCCCCCTCGCCGAAGCCCTCGATGAGATCGGCGACGCGCCCGAAGGGCCACTCCGCCGAGTAGACGGTGGTGAGGTAGCCCTCGTAGCGCTCGAAGCCGATCAGATCGCGCGGCGCGCCGAACTCGATGCGCGCGTTGTCGTCGGTGTTGATGGGCGCGTCGTAGCGCCGGCAGTCCTCGGGCTCGCACGTGCGCGTGTTGGTCGACGCGTAGTCCTGCTCCCAGCGGTCGCCGTGACGGCGCTCTTCGATCTGCGTGTACGTCATCACCTCGTCGCGGCTCGCGAGCAGCACGCGCGCGAACACGTCGTAGGGCGTGTGGAGATACGCGCGCTCGAGCTGATCGGGCACCGGCAGGCGATCCGGGACCGCCTGGAGCTCCCAGACGCGCTGCATGCGCTGGAGATCGAACGTGAGCGGCGCGTCGGACCCGAGCACGACCGTGTCGCTCGATCGATCGTCGGCCGCGAACACGGTGACGTAGCGATAGACCTGCGCGAACGTGCGGAAGATGGTCTTGATGTTCTCGGGGCTCATCTCGTAGAGCTGGACCCACTGGCAGTAGATGCCGCCCGGCCGCAGCCGCCGCTTGGCGATCCGGAAGTGATCGACCGTGAACAGGTCGGACACGCCCGTGATCCAGGGGTTCGAGGGCTCGCTGATGATGATGTCGTACATGCGATCGGTGGACGCCAAGTAATTGCGTCCGTCGTCGTTGATGACGGTGAGCCGATCCATCTGCACGAAGGGGAAGTGATCGAGCTGGTAGTCGAGCAGGTTCACGTCCTCGAAGAAGCGCGCCGCCTCGGGGATCGATCGCTCGAGCTCGATCACGTCCACCGAGCGCACGGGGAACGAGAGCGTCGTGCCCACGGTCACGCCCGAGCCGAAGCCGATGACGGCCACGTCGAGATCGGTCGGCCCCTGCGAGTGCATCAGCATCGGGTAGGCCGACACCGTGATCTGCGTCGGCATGTCGTCGCCGTTGCTCGCATCGACCTTGCCGTTGTTCTTGAGCGCGTAGTGGCGTCCCCAGCGCTCGACGGTGACCGTCGTCGAGAGACCGTCGTGATAGAACACGAGGTCGGGCTGCCCCCAGCTCTCGGGGTCGAGCATGCCCTCGGCGAGCGAGACGCGGAACACGCCGAGCGTCATCTGGGTCTGGTTCCAGCGCAGGATCGCGTCGGGCCGCGACGTCCCGAGCCAGAGCAGCGCCAGCAGCGCGGGGATGAGCGGCGAGAGGACGTAGACCGTCACCGCGTGCCAGAGCGGAAGCTCACCCGGCTTCTTCTTCCCGGCGGCCTCCAGGGCCTTCACCGTCTTCTCGTCGGGCTCGGCGGCGCCGGCGATCAGCATCGCGAGCGCGAGCAGCATGTTCAGCAGGATGCCGACGTGGAGCGTGCGCTCCATCCCGATGAGCGGCATC
>JAYVCF010000051.1:0-9290 GCA_043750095.1 Deltaproteobacteria bacterium | reverse complement strand
GCGAGCACGGTTGGACCGGTCCTGCCGCTCGCGCCGCGCCGGTCTCGATTCCGCACGGCGCGGCGACGGTGACCGTGGTCGCGCGCGGCAGCGGCCACGACGTGCCGGTCACCGCGCTGCGCGTGGTCGGCCCCGATCCCACGCCCACGCACGGCGGGCCGGCGCTCTGGTGGGTCGCCGTCTCGGGCACCGACGCGCTCTGCCCGAGCCGCTGGTCGATCAGACGACGGGCGCGAGCGGCGAGATCGATCTGGCGCTGACGAGCGCCGCGCTAGACCCGTGCGGCTGCGTCGGCACGCCGCGGCCCTTCGAGGCTTGGCACTCGCTCGGCGAGCTCGCGCCCGGAAGCTACACGGTGGTCGCCGGAGCTCAGCGGGTGACCTTCGGCGTTCCGATCGGCGCGACGCACTGAAGTCGGGGGAACGTGGGCGAACAATCCGCGTATCTTGTCGCCGAGATGCGTATGGCAAACGGAGCGGGTGCGGCGATCTTGGGGGCTCTGGCCGCGGCGTGTTCGGGCCCAGCGCAGCCACCACCTCCGACCGCGGCGCCCGCATCGATCGTCGCTCCGGCGCCGCCCAACGAGGCTCCGCCCTCATCGGCTCCGGTCGCGCCTCCGGAAGCGCCGGTCCCACCGACGATCGCGCGCGTCCAGATCGACTCGGATCCTCCCGGCATGGCGGTCTGGGTGGACGAGGGCGAGCGCGAGGCCGGTCATACGCCGATGGAGCTCTCGCTCAGCCCCGGTCACCACAGCGTGCAGATGGAGGCCAACGACGAGCTCTCCGCGGTTGGAGAGCAGACCGTCGAGGGCGGCCGCTCGTACCGATTCGTCGTGGTCCTGCCCGGCGACGCCGATCCGATCGAGCGTGATGCGGCAGCGGTCGCCCCGCGCGACGTCGTCGTCGCGCATCGGGAAGCGCTCGATGCGTGTGGCGTCCTCGCCGACCCATCGACCGAGCTCGGATTCGCGTTCAACCCGGCCGGGGTCGTCGAGATGGCGCAGGCATTCGGTCCAGGAACGAACGAATCGCTCGACTGCGCGATCGATGAGCTCGTCACGTGGCGCATACCGGCGAGCGCTGAGGGCGGGTACTCGGTGTTCGCCGCCTCGCTCGCCGACGATGCTTTGCCACACGAGCCCACCGCTCGCGCGCGCACGCACGACTGACGTCATCGCGCGTTCGCGTCGAGCTCCTGGAGCGCGCTGCTCTCGAGCACCTCGCGCGCCGTCGCTTCGACGACTCGATCGTGGTCGTCGCGGCAGGCCGGGATGGCTCGCGTCGTAGGGCACCCCGATGTCACACACACCGGCGTGTCGCAGGCGCATGCGAACACGGGCAAGAGCCCGGTCGGCATCCCGCCGCTGCATCCCGGATCGGTGGGGGTCCGCGCGCCGCCGGGCTGCATGCACTGCGCGCGTGCAACGCCCGGCAGCGCGAGCGCGGCGAGCGCGAAGAAAAGTGCGGGTCGAGTCATCGCGACGAGGATAGAGCGGGCGTGAGGCCGAGAGCGAGGGCGACAACCCTCGCCAGGTTCGAGCACGCCGACCTCTGTGTCCGCTTCAGCGCAGCGTGATCGCGTCCAGCGTCACGCCTCTCACCGCGGGCTCCGCCGCCGATCCGCACGTCGTCGGGAAATCGCGCCCCTCGGGGATCACCACGAACGTGTATCGACCCGCCCGCGCCGCGTTGAACGGGAGGGTCTGCTCGAACACGTTCGAGCTCTCGTTCATCCCTGGAACGCCGGGCGGAAAGCCCGTCTCGACGGAGAAGGACTCGTGATAGATGCGGTGACCGTCCGGGTCGTAGAGAAAGTAGTGCGGCTGGATCGTCGAGAGGACCGCGCCGCTGGCGAGCTCCGCGCGGATCGTGAAGCCGAGCTGGTGATGCCCGACCCTGCGTACGTCCAGCGCGACGACCGTGCGTCCGAGGC
Organism: Deltaproteobacteria bacterium; assembly: GCA_043750095.1. Classification (GTDB taxonomy): domain Bacteria; phylum Myxococcota_A; class Polyangia; order Polyangiales; family Sandaracinaceae; genus JBBSAT01. The sequence continues at coordinate 7,355 of JAYVCF010000051.1, read as the reverse complement.
CGCAGATCGACGTCGCCCCGACGAGCGGGATCTCGCCGGCGTCGTCGCCGATCACGATCGTTCCGCCTTCGGCGTCCACCGCGAGCACCGCCGGGTCGAGCCCGTCCACGTTCGGCGGCTCCGGTGGCGAGATGTCGATCTCGAAGGCCGGAACCGATGCCGCGGTGAGTCCTGCGAGATCGCGCGGGGCACCGAGCTCGAGCACGTAGTGTCCGGCGGGTGCCGCGCTTGCATCGAGCGTCCAGCGCGCGGGCGCGCTCGATCCCAGGTCGGGCGTCAGCGCGAGCGTCCTCGGGCCGACCAGGCGCGGCGCGAAGCTCACGTCGATCGGCTCCGAGGCACGGATCACCAGGAGCTCCGCGCTCACGAGCGGCCGCGCGGGCACGAGCTCCAACGTCGGCGGTCGATCGTCCACGACCGGCCGCGGTCCCTCGGCGAGAACGTCCGAGGGGATGGGCGGGCAGCAATCCTGGAGCGTCGAGACGAGGCCGTAGTTGCCGAATCCGTCGAGCGTCTCGAAGGTACCGTCGCCGTCTTGGTCCACGAAGCGCAGCTCGGGCGCGGGGAGCTGCACGCCCAGCCCGCCGCAGTCGTCGTCGTCGTGCGTGATCACGTCCACGGGACTGCGCCCGACGAGCCACGCACCGCCTTCGAGCACGTCGAGCTCGATCGTGGATGACACTCCGTGGCCGCCGAAGATGCCGCGCACCACGCCCGCCGTCGGTCGCGCATCGAGTCGGATGGTCACGTCCCCCAGCGGACCGGTCCCGAGAAACGCGATCTGGCCGATCCACGAGCTCGCAGGGAAGATCGGCGGCAGCGCGGGTCCCGCATCGAGGAAGCCCGGCCTCGCATCCGGTCCCGTGTCGAACGCGCACGCGGAGAACCCAAGCGTCGCGTCCTGGTCGCAGTGCGCATCGATCTCGGTCGGGCCCGCATCGATCGAGCCCGTCACGGGCGCACCCGACGTGCAGCCACAAGCCGAGAGCGCCGCGCTCACGAGCGCGACGAGGAACGCTGAGCGAGCTTGTGCCACCGGGGATCTCCACGCAGCCCTGAGCAACGGTCGTGCCCGGATGCGTGTGCTGCGGGCGCAGACGGAGCGATGCTCACGCGCCATGCGATCTCACCGACACGTCCTCTGCGCGCTCGCTCTCTTCATCGCCGCGTGCGGCGATCGATGAGCACCCGGTCAGCCTCACGCCGGAGTCTCCGCCGCCGAGCAGCGCCGCCACCGAGCCGCCGCCGAGCGCGCCGCCAACGACGACGACCGCGATGAGCGTAGGAAGTTCGAACGCCATGTTCCCCGTGCCGCTACCGACATAAACCAGCTTCGACGAAGCCGGACCTGAGCGCCAGAGGCCACTGGACGCGCGGATGAACGCGCTTGACGGCGCCGGGCCTCAGCGCGAGATCGTGGCGCAGCGAGAGCGGCGTCCCCACGAACGGTCTCGTCCCGCATTCTCGTGGGTACTCGTGCGAACCGGTCTCGTCTCGGAGCCGGCGAGGTTGGGCGCGGCGCACACGTGTCAGCGTGCGTCACGTGTCACGTGGCGGCTGCGTCGATCGACATGGCGTCGACGGCGCGACCACCATCGATCGACGCACCCACGTCGCTCAGCACTGCGGTGGCCGTCCGTATGCCCGTGTCGGGCTCGCAGACGATGGGTGGCGTGCTCCAACTGCACCCCAAGAAGCCTACGGCACCGCGCGAGCTGCGACGCAATGCTCCGTCCGTGAGACGCGCGATCGGAGCTACGCGCCGCGTCGGCGACCCGATGCGTGCCCATCAAGAAGCCCTTCTGCTCCGGGGTGACGTCGCTCGTCACGCGCGCTAGGGTCTGGGCGATGACGAGCGCGGCGCGCAAGCTCCTCGAAGACGTGTTGCGGCTTCCAGAGCCGGAGCGAGCCGAGATCGCGACCGCGATTCTCGCGAGCTTCGACGGCGACGAGGAGCCCGGCTGGGAGCAGGCTTGGCTGGCCGAGCTGGATGCGCGCGAAGAGGCCGCCCGCAACGGGGACACGGGCGACGACTGGTTCGAGGTGCGACGCCGCGTGCTCGCTTCGCTGCGCCGTGCGTGATGCGCCTCCGAGTCCGCCCCGCCGCCGAAGCCGAGATTGCCGCCGCAGCGCGTTGGTATGAAGCCAAGCGCGAGGGACTGGGCACCGAGCTGGTGGCGCTTCTCGAGAGCGCGTTCGAGCGTATCTCCGACCGGCCCGCGGCGTTTCCGACCTGGCGCGACGATCGCCGATACCAGCGTCTCGTTATCGATCGCTTCCCGTACGTCGTGTTCTTCCAGGTCATCAGCGACGACGAGGTCGCGATCGTCGCGGTCGCGCACCAGAAGCGAAGGCCTGGATACTGGCGCAAGCCCGGCGGCGCGTAGCGGCCTTCTGGGACACGAGGATCCGTCGTCGGGCGCCGACCGCATGGTGCTGGGCATCCGCCAGGTCAGCGAGGCGCTCCGTGTGCTAGCCGTGGACCTGCACGCAGGCGCCGATCCGGCATCGGTCGAGCGCTTCATGCGCGCGGTCGCGCCGATCGATACGCACCGCATCAACATGCGCTCGGGCTCGGACACGTCGGGCTCGCTCGACACCACGCAGCCGCAGCCGGAGACCCCCGCGCCCGCGCCCGTCGCCGACGGCGCGGCCAGCTTCACGACTTCCAGCTCTCCACGCGAAGACCGCGGACCCGTCGAAACTCTTTGACGTTGTTCGACACCACGACGAGATCACGCGCGACTGCCTGTGCAGCGATCCAGGTGTCGAGAGGACCTATCTTCGTGCCGGCCCGCTCGAGGCTCGCCCGCACGCGGCCGTACACACGCGCGTCCTCCGCCTCGACCGGCACGATCGCGATCGGCGCGAGGAATGCGGTGATCTGACTCAGGTTGGCCGCCGGATGTGCGCTCTTCTCCGCGCCGACGTGCAGTTCGCCGACGGTGACGACACTGACGCGAACCGCGGTGGGGCTGAGCGTGAGCAGGCGCTCGGTGACCGCAGTCACGCGCCTGAGCAAGAACACGCACGTGTCCGTGTCGAGCAGATACGTCATCGGAACGCGCGGGCGCGGCGCTCGACGCGACCCTGCGGGGGCCGCGCAAAGTCGGCCGTGACACCGGGGCGGCGGAACTGCTCCACCCAGCGCTCCGGCCACTGGTCGGCCGGCTCGATGCGCAGCGCATTGCCATCACGCTGAATCACGACGAGCTCGCAGTCGAAGCGCATGCTCTTGGGGAGGCGAACCGCCTGGCTTCGGCCCGACCAGAACACCTTGCCGACCTGTCGGTCGACGGCGGCGGAAACGGTGCGGCGACGAGACATAGCATCGATATATCTCACGCAGCCTGGATCGGCTACGGGCGACCAGGCCCCGTCGAAAAGCACGAGCCCCTTCGTTCGCGCGGGCGCCCCCTCGACACTCGCACCACCGCCGCGGTACTGCGGCGCATGGGAACTCGTTCGTGCGTCGCTTGGGGAGCTGCGCTGGCCGCGGTCGTCCTGTCTTCGGTTGCAGGTGTCTCGGCGCAGACCCTCGAGCCGGACGCGATCCCGCCCGCGCTGCGGCCCTGGGTGCCGTGGGTCCTCGCGCATGACGCCACGTATGGATGCACCGCCTCCGAGTCTGCGGCGGGCGGCGGTAGTGGTGATCCGATCTGTGTCTGGCCCGCGTCGCTGCGTGTCGAGATCCAGCCTGGTGGCGCCGCGTTCGCGATGGAGGCCACCGCGGACCGCGAGTTCGCGCTGACGCTTCCAGGCAGTGGGCGCGTCTGGCCGCTCGAGGTGCGCGTCGACGGACACGCCGTCCCGGTCGCGTCGGAGGGTGGTGTTCCTGTCGTCTGGACCGACGCGGGCGCGCACCGTGTGGAAGGACGCTTCGCTTGGCCCAGCCCGCCGGACACTCTCGCAGTCCCGAGCGACGTGGTGAGCGTCGCGATCGTGCAGAGCGGCGTCACCCGCGCCGCCACGCGCGACACCGACGGTGCGGTCTGGCTGCACGCAGAGAACGACGTCGAGGCCGAGGTCGAGGAAGCGGACAGCGTCAGCCTCGAGGTCTATCGCCAGATCAGCGACGGCTCCCCGCTCGAGATCATCACGCGGATCACGCTGCACGTCGCGGGTCATCCGCGCGAGCTGCGGCTCGGCGACGTGCTCCCCGACGGCGCGGTGCCGGTCTCGGTGCAGGCGGACGTCGCGACGCGCCTGACGGCGGCCGGCGAGCTCACGCTTCAGCTGCACGCGGGAACGTTCTCGGTGGAGATCGACGCCTTCGTCGCCAGCCCCGAGGCGCCGCTCGCGCCGCCGCATCCGGGCGATCCGTGGCCTGCGCAGGAGGTCTGGACCTGGGTGCCGAGCGAAGCGTTCCGCCAGGTCGAGGTCAGCGGCGCCAGCAGCATCGATCCAGCACGCACGACCTTGCCGGATGACTGGCGGACGCACTCGGCATATCTGATCGAGCCGACCTCGTCGCTCGTGCTCACCACCGTTCGTCGTGGCGAGCCGACACCGCCGCCGAACTCGCTCACGCTCTCGCGCGAGATCTGGCTCGACCAGGACGGCGGCGGCGCGTCGGTGACCGACTCGCTCACGGTCGAGATGCACGATGGGTTTCGGATCGATCTCACGGAAGGCTTGCTCGGTCGCGTCAGCATCCTCGGCCAAGATCAGCTGATCACGCGCGCGAGCGACGACGGCCCTTCCGGCGTCGAGCTCCGCGACACGATGAGCACGCTGAGCGCGGAGTGGCGCGCCGAGGCGCCTCTGCACGAGCTCGCTGCGGTCGGCTGGTCCGAGGACGCGCAGTCGGTGAGCACGGAGCTCCACGTGCCACCGGGTTGGCTCTTGGTGCACGCAGCCGGCGTCGATCGCGCGCCGCTGAGCTGGACGGACGAATGGACGCTGCTCGGGTTCTTCTTCCTCTTGCTCGTCACGGTCGTCGTCGGGCGTGTCTATGGGCTCGCTTGGGGCGTGGTCGCGTTCGTCGGAGTCGGGCTCGCCTATCAGGCGCCGGATGCGCCTCAGTGGATCTGGGTCGCGCTGGCCGTGACGCTCGCGCTGCATCGTGCGCTCGGGGCACGCCCCGTCGCACGATGGGTGCGGTGGCTCTACGTCGTGCTCGGGGTCGTCGCGTGCGTGACGTCGGTCGTCTTCGCGGCGCAGGAGGCCAAGGTCGCGCTGCATCCGGCGCTCGATCACGCGGCGCAGTCCGGGTACTACGCCATCGAAGAGGAGACGCCCGAGTGGCTCCAAGAGCAGTCGGCGGCATCGTCGGCCGATGATCAAGAAGGAGGCTCGGGCCGCTACGGCATCGAGGCGCCCTCGGACAGCCCCGCTTCGGAGCGCGCGGCCGACGTCAGCAGCGCGTATGGGTGGATGGATCCGAGCGCCGTCGTGCAGACGGGCTTCGGCTGCCCCACGTGGAGCTGGCGGACGTACGAGCTCGGCTTCGACGGTCCCGTCGGCCGCGATCATCGCATCGACGTCTGGCTCTCGCCGCCCTGGCTCACGAGCTTGGTGGGGCTGCTTCGCGCCGGCCTCGCGCTCGCGCTCTGCTTCATCGTGATCCGTTCGCGACCGCGCACGCCCTCCGCACCGGATGCGCCGAGTGTGCCGGCGCCGACTCCCGCGGTGGCGGCCGCGAGCACTGCGCTTCTCGTGTGCGCTTTGCTCACCACGGCGAGCGTCGCGCACGCGCAGCCGGCCGCTCCTGCCGGGCCGATTCCGCCACCCGAGATGCTCAGCGAGCTCGCGCTGCGCCTCGCATGGACGCCCGAGTGCGGCGACACCTGCGCGGACGCGAGCCGCATGAGCGTATCCGCTCGCGGCGACGTGCTCACGATCGACATCGACGTCGGAGTGCGTGCGCAGGCCGCGTATCCGATCCCCGGTCCGGCCGAGACGTGGGCACCGACCACGGTGACGCTCGACGGCCAGCCCGCGCGCGCGCTCGTGCGGCTCGACAGCGGGTTCGTGCACGTCCGCGTCCCACCGGGCGCGCACACGATCCACGTCGTGGGGACGCTCGCCGGACACGACTCGCTCACGCTCGCGCTCGGGCGCCTTCCGCGCACGATCGAGATCGTGACCGAAGGCTGGGAGACGGACGGGAGCGGCACCGGACCGCTCGTGCCCGAGTCCATTCAGCTGCGCCGTTCCGTTCCATCGGCGCCCGTCGATGCGAGCGATCCGACGGCGGCCTCGGCGGACGACACGGTCCATGCTGCGCTTCCGAGCTGGCTCGTGGTGCAGCGTCGCGTCGAGATCGGCGTGCGCTGGAACATCGAGTCCACGCTCACGCGGCGATCGCCCGCCAACGCCGCCGACGTCGTACGCATCCCGCTTCTGCCCGGAGAGTCGGTCACGGACTCGAACGTGGTCATCGATGGTGCGACGGCCGTGGTGACGCTCGGGCAGCACGACGAGCAGGTCGTCTGGACCTCGACGCTCACGCCCGCGCCGACCCTCGATCTCGTGGCGCCGGAGGCGGGGCGCGTCTCGATGAGCTGGACCGTGGCGTGCACGCCGCTCTGGCACTGCGCGACGACGGGCATCGATCCCACGGCGAGCGCGTCGTCGGTGGTCTGGGCGCCGCGCTTCGATCCCTGGCCCGGCGAGTCGCTCCACATCGCGCTCACCCGCCCGAGCGGCGTCGAAGGTCAGTCGACGACGATCGACTCCGCGTCGCTCGCCGTGCATCCGGGGGCGCGGCTCTCGTCGAGCACGCTCAGCATGCACGCGCGCACGAGCGTGAGCGTGCCGCTCGCGATCACGCTTCCGACGGCGGCCGACGTACGAACGCTGACCGTCGACGGACAGGCGCGCCCGATCCAACGCGTGGACGGGGCGCTGACCGTCACGCTGCAGCCAGGTGCGCACGACGTCGTCGTCGAGTGGCAAGAAGGCGATGGCTGGACGAGCGTGTTGCGCACGCCGCACGTCACGTTCGGCGGTCGTGCGGTGAACCTCTCGCTCGACGTCTCGGTCACCAACGACCGCTGGCTCCTCTGGATCGTGGGCCCGACGTGGGGGCCGGCCGTGCTGATCTGGCCGTACGCGCTGGTGCTTCTGATCGTTGCCTACGCGCTCTCGCGGCGGCGCGAGCTCTTGCCCTCGCTCGCCGACTGGATCCTCTTGGGCCTCGGCCTCACCCAGGTGCCGGCGGTCTTGGCGTTGTTCGTCGTCGGCTGGTTCTTCGCGATCGAGTGGCGTCGCAGCACGCCTCTCGGCTTCGCCGCCTTCGACGGGCGTCAGTTGCTGGTCGCGGGGTACACGCTCTTCGCCGCCATCGCGCTGATCGGCGTGATCACCGACGGCCTGCTGGGCACGCCGGGCATGGACGTCGAAGGCCCCGG
>JAYVCF010000050.1:0-12179 GCA_043750095.1 Deltaproteobacteria bacterium | reverse complement strand
TCTCGCCCGCGTAGACCTCGTGCCAGACGATCTTCTTCTTGCCGCCATAGGCCTTGTTCACGGCCGCATCGAGCACGCGCACGGACGACTTCCAGATGTCGCGTCCGGTTCCGTCACCCTCGATGAACGGGATGATCGGATCGTTCGGGACGTTCAGCAATCCGTCCTTGGTCATCGTGATCGGGGTGCCGGTCGTGGGCGCGGGCCAGGTCGTCATCGTGTTGCTCCGGTGGAGTCGCAGCGTCGAAAGGCTGCGACGATCAGGGGTGCATCTTGTACCACGACGCCCTCACTCCGGCGCGGCCACCGACACGCGCGAGACCTCGAATCCATCCGCAGTCCATCACCGAACGGTTGACGCCGGATCGAGCCAGGCGCGACACTTTTCACTCATGCGTCTCGCCTTCCTCGGTGCGCTCGCCGCAGTGTGCTTGGCACTGCCCGCGTGCAGCGCGCCCGAGGGCGCGAACCAATCCCGCGACGCGGCGAACCACGCGGACGACGCGCGGCCGCCGGCGGACGCGAGCGCTGATGTGAACGATGCGGCTCGGGTGCGCGACGCGGGCCCGCCGCACACGCTCGGACCGCCCTATCCGATCGTCTTCGCGCACGGGTTCTTCGGCTTCGAGCACTTCGCGGGGATCGACTACATCGACTACTTCTTTCACGTTCGCGAAGCGCTCACGATGTCCGGCGAGACCAACGTCTACTTCCCGGCGGTCGATCCCTTCAACACGTCGCAGGTCCGCGGTGCGGAGCTCGCCGAGCAGATCCAGCGCATCCTCGACACGACGGGCTATCAGCAGGTCGTCATCGTCGGCCACTCGCAGGGCGGGCTCGATGCGCGCGTCGTCGCGCACGATCACCCCGAGTGGGTCGCCGCCGTCTACACCATCGCCACGCCGCACGCGGGAACCGACGTGTCGAACGTGCTCGACCAGATCCTCGCCGACGCGCGCCTGCGCGATGCGCTGAACGCCATCGCGAGCCTCGTCTACACGCCCCTCTACGACACGGCGGGTGCCACCACGAGCGTCTGGCTCGGCATCGATCAGTTCAACGAGCCGAACACCACGGCGTTCAACGCCGCCTTTCCGGACGCGCCCGGCATTCCTTACTTCTCCATCGGCGGGCGCAGCGCGCTCAACGACGGCGGCTCCGACTGCCGCTTCGCGGGACGGCCGCCCTTCATGACGCGCTACGACGGCGTCAACGATCCGATCGATCCGCTGCTCAGCGTGACCGGCCTGATTCTGAGCGGCAGCGACGGGCTCCATCCGATCCCGAACGACGGCCTCGTCACCGTGCTCTCGGCACGCCACGGAACGTTCCTCGGATGCATCCCCGCCGATCACCTCGACGAGATCGGACAGGTCTTCGGCGACTCGCCGGGCGCGTTCAACGACTTCGACCACTACCGGTTCTACCGAGACCTGGTCGCGCACATCCGCGCGAGCGGCTTGTGATGGTTACCGGGTGAGGCCGATGCGGCGCCGCGCGACGAGGCAGGCATCGCCGGTCGCAGCGAAATCGCGGCAGCTGGTGGGGCGATCCTCGTAGACGCTGCAGAGGTGGCCGCGCGCGTCGATCGTGAGCGCAGGGCAGACGCCCTCGGGTCGCGGCATCTCGGGGCGTCCGTCGACCATCGTGATCAGATCAGGGCGAAGCTTGCGAAGGACGTCGCGTCGCGTGAGCACGACGGTGTGAAACGCTTCGCGGCAGCAGGCACCGCAGGCGGCGCAGTCGAGCGCGCGCGCCTCCCAGCGCTCACACGCGTGCTCCGCCTCGGCGGTGGTGGCGTGGGTCGCACGACAGCGCCAGGTCTTGCCGCGTGCGTAGCTCCACGCGCAGGTCCCGCACGTCTCGTGCGCCGCCAGCGATCCCGTCGCCGCGAGTGGGAGGCCTGCGCGGTTCGGCTGCGTCGGAGGATCGAGCAGCGACCAGAGGGAGTCGTCCGAGCGCGCGCCGTAGGTCTCGACCTGTCGTGCGAGGAGCATCGTGGCGCGCAGCGCGTCCTCGAGGTGCGGCGACCAGGGCGCCTGGCTCACGCGCGTCACCGCGGCGCGGGCGAGCGGGATCGACGCGTCGTCACCCTCGAGCGGATCGGCGGGGAGCGCGTCGTAGTACGCACGAAAGTCGGTCGTCGGTCCCAGCACGCGACGCAGCCCGAGCGGCCGCAAGAGCAGCGCTTGTGTGCGCAGGCACGCGTGCTCGCGCGTCACGTCGCGCTCGCTCTCGTTGTCGAGTCCCCAGTCGCGCTGGAGGATCGAGCGCGGGCCCTGGACGAGCGAGTGACAGAGCTCGTGCAGGATCATCTGGGCGAGGCAGTCGTCGGAGTCGAGGCCTTCGGTCGTGGCGATCGCGAGCGTGCCCGAGCCATCGGTGGTGGCGAACGCGCTCGCATCGCGCACGACGCGAAGACCGATGCGCTCGGCGCAGCCGATCCAGATGCGATCGAGAGGGTCCTCGTAGCGGTGGGTGATGGTGCGAGACAAGAGTGAGGTCTAGCGCGAGCGCGAGCGCGAGCGCGAGTGCGCTTCAGCTCCGGAGGCGGGCGAGTCTGCGGGCCGCGATGGGCGACTCCGGCCAGACGCGCAGCACTCGCTCCCACGCCGCGCGCCGACTGCTCACGTCGCCGCCGGCCTCGCTCATCAGCGCGAGGTTCATCAGCGGGTTGGGATCGCTCGGATCGATCCGCGCCGCGCGCTCGAGCTCCTCGCGCGCTTCCGTCTCGCGCCCGAGGTGCATGAGCGACGCACCGAGGCCGTTGTGCGCGGCGGCCAGATCATCGACGCGACGAAGTGCCGCGCGGAAGGCGCGCTCGGCCTGTTCGTAGTCTTCGAGCAGCGTCAGCGCGTTCCCCAGCTTCAGCCACGACGCGGCGTCGGCGTCTTCGCGATCGATCGCGTCTCGGTACGTGTCCACCGCCTCGGTGACGAAGCCGAGGTCGCGCTGCAGATCCCCGAGCGCCAGGAGCGGCTCGGCATCGTTGGGCGCGAGCTCGGCGGCGCGTCGGAAGTCCTGCTCGGCGCCCTCGACCTGCCCGTTCGCGGCGCGCTCGAGGCCGCGCCCGAGGATCGCATCGGGGTCCGACGGCGCGCGCACGACGGCCGTCTCGAACGCGGCGAGCGAGTCCGCGTGATCACCGCGCTCACGCAGCAAGCGGCCGAGGTTGATCCATGGGTCGTGGCCGACGCGATCGAGCTCGGTCGCGTGACGCAGCTCGCGCTCGGCACCGACGAGATCGCCGCACGCTTCGAGCGCGAGGCCGTAGCGGTTGTGGATCGGGCCGGACGTCGGGTAGTCCGCCACGAGCGCCTCGAGACGCTCGCGGGCCGTCTCGTCCTCTCCGCGATCGAGCGCGAGGTCGGCTGAGAGCAAGAGGGCGCGCGCGTGATGCGGCTCCATCGCGAGCGCGGCGTCGAGCTCCGACTGCGCGTCGTCGAGCAAGAGCCGTCCGCGCGAGAGCGCTGCGGCGAACACGTGAAGGTCCGCGGTCTCGCCGAGGAACTGCACCGCGCCGCTGAGCTCGCCCTCTGCGAGGAGCAGATCGCCGCGCTGGAGATCTTCGAGGCCGCGCGCGTAGTGCTCCATGCCGCGCACCTCGTCGTTGATCGCGCCCAGGGTCTCCGCGCGCTCGATCAGCGACATGGCGGTGGACGCCTGGATGCGGTCGAGCCCGGGCGCTTCGAGGAGCGAGGCGTCGAGCCGCGCGTGGGCCTGCTCGAGCATCGTCGCCGCCTGCGTGTCGCGCCACGTCGTGTACCCGAGCGCGAGGCTCATCGTGACCCCCGAGGTGATCGTGGCCAGAAGCGCGACGCGCTTGCGACGAGCGCGGTTCGTGATGGACATGGGGGGAGTCGATCCGGCCTGGATCTCCCGGTCAAGAAAACGGCAGGCGCCCGCCAGAAACACCAGAACCCTGTTTGTTTGCGGCGCGGTCGCGTTTATTCTCGCGGACCGAGGGAAGGCCAGGATGCGAACGACTACGTCGAGGCTTTGGTTTGGGGTCGCGGGAACCATGCTGGCCCTCGCGCTGCCCGTGTCGACCGCGCATGCAGGCGGATTCGAGTTCAGTGGCGCGGGCACCCGCCCGCTCGGTCGTGGTGGCGCGTTCGCCGCCCGCGCCGATGACGCGATGGCGCTCCTCTACAACCCCGCGATGCTCGCGGACCTGACGGACAGCCAGATCCACCTGAGCGCCGGGCTCGGCATCATGTCGGCCTGCGTGCAGCGCACGGGCACCTACGGAAGCAGCATCGGCGGGACCACCGCCGCGAGCACCATCTTCGACTCGCCTGGCTCGCCGGATGCGTGGACGGCGTCGTCGTTTCCCCAGGTCTGCAACGGCGGCCCGCCGCAGATCCTCCCGCAGCTCGTCGCCAACGTGCGGCTGCTCGACAACCTCGGCCTCGCGTTCGGCATCCTCGCGCCCAATGGCGTCGGGTCCTCGCAGTGGGGCAGCAGCAACGGCACGGTCAACGCCAGCAACGACACCACGGGCAACTCGCTTCGCCCCTCACCCACCCGCTACGCCCTGGCCGACGCCAACCTGCTCCTCTTCTCTCCGAGCGTCGGATTCGGCTGGCGCCCGGTGGACTGGTTCCGCGTCGGCCTCACGCTGCAATGGGGCATCGGCATCGTCTCGTTCTCGAACTACACGAACGCGGGCATGGGCGGCGAAGACCCCTCGAGCGACATTCGCACGCAGCTCTCGGTCATCAGCCCGTTCGTTCCGGCGGGCATCCTCACGATGCACTTCGTTCCCCACGAGAGCATCGACATCGTGATCGGCGGACGCCTGTCCGACGCCGTGGGCGGCGCGGTGCCCGCGAGCGGTAACCTCACGCTGACGACCAACCCGTACGGCAACCCGGATCCGGCCTCGGGCTCGGCCCAGCCGCAGTCGACCACCATCAGCGGAACCACCCTGCACTCGGCGCAGCCTTGGCAGTTCTGGACGGGCGTTCGCTACGGCCACCGGCTTCGTCCACGCGCCTACACGCGCCCCGGCGACGCGCGCCTTCGCCCCGGCCCCGATGATCCGATGGCGGACGAGCTCTTCGACGTCGAGCTCGACGTCGTCTACGAGTACAACCAGCAGGTCACCGACTTCGTGGTCACCAACCCTCCGGGCGCGATGGCGAACATCCGCCCCGCGGGCTGCGACGGATCGCCTAGCTGTCTGGTGAGCATTCCGGTGCCCTCGAGGCTGCCGCTCGCGCACGGCTGGAGCGACGACCTGGTGTTCCGCCTCGGCGGCGATGCGAACGTGATCCCAGGCCTCCTCGCGCTCCGCGCCGGCGGCAGCTTCGAGGTTCCGCTGAGCCGCGGCTTCGTGCGCTACATGACCAACGACTTCATGCAGGGCTGGCGCATCGGCCTGCACGTGGGCGCCACGGTCCGCATCGACAACCGCTTCGATCTCTCGATCGCCTACGCGCACATCTGGACCGAGACGATCCAGATCGGCGTGAGCCCGAGCGACACGCAGGGCAACTACCGCCAGGTCGCCGCCACGGGCACGATGGGCCAGTGCCCGGGCCCGATGGGCAACGCGTACGATCCGAGCAACCCGGTCTCGAGCCGCGGGTGCTTCCCCAGCGGCTTCGGCTCCGTGGTGAACAACGGGACGTACACGATGGGGTTCGACGTCTTGTCGCTCTCGGGCACGTACCACTTCGACTGAGCGCCGCGGGTGCGAGTCCACGTTCTGGGCGGCGGACCCGCCGGGCTCTACCTCTCGGTCCTGCTCGCCAAGCGCGACCCCAGCTCGAAGATCGTCGTCACCGAGCGCAACGCATCCGGTGAGACCTTCGGCTGGGGCGTGGTGTTCTCCGACGAGACGCTGGGCAACCTCGAAGAAGCCGATCCCGAAACGTACGCCGCGATCTCGAAGGCGTTCGTGCTCTGGAAGAACATCGAGGTCCGCGCGCGCGGCCAGATCTTCCGTTCGGGTGGCCACGGCTTCTGCGGCATCGCGCGCCGCCAGCTGCTCGGGATCCTCGAGGGGCGCGCGCGCGACCTCGGCGTCGAGCTGAGGAACAGCCAGGAGATCGGCGACGTCGAGGCCTACCGGCGCGACTGCGACCTGCTGGTCGGCGCCGACGGGCTTCGCAGCGCGGTCCGCGCGAGGTGGGAGAGCGCCTTCCAGCCCTCGCTCGATCTGCGCAAGGCTCGCTACGTCTGGCTGGGCACGCGGCACCGCTTCGAGGCGTTCACGTTCAGCTTCCGGAAGAACGAGCACGGCCTCTTCCAGATGCACGCGTACCCGTTCGACGGCCAGACCGGCACGGTGATCGTCGAGTGCGACGAGGACACGTTCCTGCGCTCGGGCCTCGAGCGCGCGAGCGAGGCCGAGACGATCGCATACTGCGAGAAGCTCTTCTCCGACGACATCGGCGGCGAGCGGCTGCTCTCCAACCGCTCGATGTGGGTCCAGTTCACGACCGTGCGCAACCAGCGCTGGTTCCACGAGAACGTCGTCATCGTGGGCGACGCGGCGCACACGGCGCACTTCTCGATTGGCTCGGGCACCAAGCTGGCGATGGAAGATGCCATCGCGCTCGATCGAGGGCTCGCGGGAGCGGGCACGCTGCGCGAGCGGCTGGAGGCGTACGAGCGTGATCGTCTGCCTGCGGTCGGCCGCGTGCAGACCGCGGCGCAGCAGAGCCTCGAGTGGTTCGAGACGCTGCACGCGCGCCACGATCGACTCAGCGTCGAGGAGCTCGTGTTCAGCTTGTTCACGCGGAGCCGGCGCATCACGCACGCGAACCTCCGGCTGCGCGATCCCGGGCTCGTGGAGCGGCTCGATCGCGCGTTCGAAGCGCGGGCGGGGGTGGCCGTGTCGTCGAGCGCGCGTCCGCCGATGTTCAATCCGTTCTCGTTGCGGAGCGTGGAGCTCACCAACCGCATCGTGGTCTCGCCCATGTGCCAGTACTCGGCCGACGACGGGATGCCCAACGAGTTCCACCTCGTGCACCTCGGCAGCCGCGCCATCGGCGGTGCGGGCCTCGTGTTCAGCGAGATGACCGATGTGTCGCGCGAGGCGCGCATCTCCCCAGGGTGTGCCGGGATCTGGAGCGAGGCGCACGCGATGGCGTGGAAGAAGATCGTGGACTTCGTGCACAGGGAGAGCGACGCGAAGATCGCCATGCAGCTCGGACACGCGGGTCGAAAGGGCGCCACGAAGGTCCTCTGGGAGGGCTTCGACGAGCCGCTGCCGGACGATCAGAGCTGGGAGCTCGTCGCGCCCTCGCCGCTAGCCTACTCGGGGGCAAAAAAGAACCGCGTGCCGCGCGAGATGACGCGCGCCGACATGGATCGCGTGATCGGCGAGTTCGTCGCCGCGGCCAGGTACGCCGAGCTTGCGGGCTTCGATCTGCTCGAGCTGCACATGGCCCATGGCTATCTGCTCTCCACGTTCCTGTCGCCGCTCACGAACGTGCGGACGGATCGCTACGGTGGCTCGCTCGAGGCGCGCATGCGCTTTCCGCTCGAGGTCTTCGACGCGGTGCGCGCGGTGTGGCCCGACGCAAAGCCCATGAGCGTGCGTCTCTCGGCGACGGACTGGGTTCCGGGCGGCACGGAGGCGGCGGACTCGGTGGCGATCGCCGCGGCGCTGAGGGCGCATGGCTGCGACGTGGTCGACGTGTCGACGGGGCAGGTCTCGCCGCTCGAGAAGCCGGTGTATGGGCGCGCGTTCCAGACGCCGTTCTCCGAGCGCATTCGGCTCGAAGCGGGCATTCCTACGATCGCCGTGGGCAACGTGCAGGACTACGATCAGGCGAACTCGATCTTGCTCGCAGGACGCGCCGATCTCGTGGCGCTCGCGCGGCCGCACCTCGCGGATCCGTATTTCACGCTTCATGCGGCAGCCGCGCAGGGCTGGGACCACGTGCGCTGGCCCAAGCAGTACCAAGCGGCGCGGCCGCGTCGGCTGGCGCAGAGCTCGTGAGCACCGCGCGAAACTGGACGCGCGCCGTCGCGTGGGCGTACGGCACTCGGATGCGCTCGCTCGCACCGTTCCTCGTGGTTCTCTTCGTCACACTCGGCTGTGGCGGCGCGCCGCCTCCCTCTGCCGCGACCCCGCAGGTCGCCGAGGCGCCGCCGCCGCCGGTCGAGATCTCGGAGCCCGTGATCCAGCGCGTCGCGCTCGAAGAGGTGCTCGATGCCGGGCTCGGTGCGTTCCTCGGCCGGCTGACCACCGAGCCGAGCCTCGACGGCAATCACTTCGTCGGCTTTCGCCTCGTGGACCTGCGCGACACGGCGCTCTTCGCGAACGTCGATCTCCAGCCGGGAGACGTGATCGTGTCGGTGAACGGTCAGTCGATCGAGCGGCCCGAGCAGGCGTTCACCGCCTGGACGAGCCTGCGCGTGGCGAGCGAGATCACGCTCGCGGTGATGCGTGACGGCCAGCGTCGCGATCTACGCTTTCCCATCGTCGACTAGTGTCGCGGCCGTAGCAGGGCGTCGGACGCAGTGGGTGAGCAGGCCGCGTCGCGGGGCACCCGCCCCCGCCGCGGCTGCCGGCATCCACCTGCGAACGCAGCCAGCTGCGGATCGCCGCCGACGTCAGCCGCAGAGCGGTGCGCCCGGACACCAGAGCGCGACGCTCGCGTGGCTGCCCGTGTAGTGCGTGCCGTGGAAGTCGACGAGGTCGTACGAGAAGCTCGCCGACACGCCCTCGTGGAACGCGTCGAGCGTCAGCGTGCCCGTGAGCGTGAAGCAGGGCGGGCCACCGCCGCCGGACGGGCAGTACGCCGCTGACCCTTGCGAGCTGAAGCTGCTGCCGATCGTGTAGACGGTGCCGGGCGCCGCAGTCTCGAGCGCGTACCACACGTCGATCGAGAGCGACGCGCTCGTGGGGATCCCCGCGCAGACTGGCGCGCCGTCGGTGATGGTGAAGATCCACGCGGGGCCGTCTGCCGGACCGCAGGACCGCATCGCCGCGACACCGTGCGCGGGCGGCGGCGTGCTGCACGATCCGAAGTGCGCGACGTCGGTGCCGGCGAAGTATGCGCTGCACTCTGCGAGGTAGTCGACGCCGTCGCAGCCGCAGACCGGCACGCCGCCCGGATCGAGACACGCGGTCGGGCGCGCTCGGCAGAGGCCCTGCGCGTCTGCGCCGCCGCAGTACGCGCCATCCGGGAAGTCGCAGTACTCGCTCGGTGCGCAGACGGCGCCCTCGAGACCGCCGCAGTAGTGCGGCGCGGGGCCTGCGTCGACGCTCTCGCAGAAGAGATCGATGCAGCCGGTTCCGGGCGGCGTGCAGATTCCACAGCTCGCGTTGCAGCACGTCGTGCCCGCGCCACACGTGGTCGGCCCGCAGGGCTCGCCGGCTGCCGCGTCGCTCACCGGTCCCGCGTCGTACACGATCGGTCCGCTGTCTCCCACGACCGGGCCGCTGTCCCCGAACGCCTCGTGCGCCGAGCTGCAGCCCGCCACGATGCCCATCGCCAAGCTCACCACCACGAACGCGCTGTCGAACCGCATGTCTGCTCGTCTCCGTACGCGCGCCACGTTGTGCCGCGGCGCGCGCTCGGGTCCGTGTAGAGCAGCCTGCGTGCCGACGTCAGCGGCGCCTTCGGCGAAGCACGATCGCGAGGAGCAGCAGGCTGACCACGGCGGCGCCGCGTCCCATGGGGGCCGATCCGATCACGCTGCAGCAGCCGCCCGCAAGCACAGGATGTCCACGCCCGCCGTCGTGGCGCACGCCCGTGTCGAAAGCCACCGAGCCGGCGTCGGTCCCGTCCCGCACACAGGTGCCGCTCACGCAGTGCGATCCGCCGGCGCAGGTTACGCCCGCGCACGCGTCGGCCATGCAGGTCCCGCGGACGCAGATCTGTCCGGCGCCGCAGGTGACGCCGGCGCAAGGATCGATGCACGTGCCCGCGACGCACGTCTGCCCCGTCGGACAGGTGATAGTCGCGCAAGCATCGGCGACGCACGCGCCCGCCGTGCACATCTGTCCGGGTGGGCAGGTCGCGCCCGCGCAGTCGTCGAGGCACGTACCGCCCTCGCAGTGCATGCCCGCGCCGCACGTCGTGCTCGCGCAGGCGGCGTCGAAGCACACGCCGCTCGCCATGTCGCACGAGAGACCGCCCGCGCAGGGCAGGCAGGTGCATGCTTGGCGACACACGCCCGCATCGCACGACTGTCCGCTCGGGCACGTCACCGTCGCGCAGGGATCGACGCAGTGATCGACGCGACAGACCGTTCCGAAGGGACAGGTCACGCCATCGCAGGGCGCGCGACAGACACCACCGTGGCAGACCGAGCCGGCGGGGCAGGTCATCGTCGCGCAGAGCGGATCGACGCAGAACCCGTTCGCGTTGCACACGAGGCCCATGCTGCACGCGAACTCGCCGCCGTTGCAGGCGTGCACGCAGTTGCCCTGGTCACACACGAAGCCCGCGGCACAGAGCGTCGAGCCCTCGTCCGTCGTGCCGTTGCAGTTGTCGTCGATGCCGTTGCAGGTCTCGGGTGAGCTCGGGACCACGGGCACGCAGCTCAGCGTGCCGCCGTCGGTGCACTGTTGGACTCCCTCGGCGCACACACCGAGCATCCCGGTGGCGCACGCGGTGCCGCCGCCCGAGCAGGTGACGCCGGTGATGAAGAACACGTCGTCGTTGAAGTCGCCGTCGTTGTTCCAGCCGCTGGCGCTGGTGTTTCCGTCCTCGAAGCCGACGTAGTACGCGTTCGGTGTGGCCGTGGACGCATACACGAGCGCAGTGATCCAGGGCGCCGCCGGCGAGCACGACGTGCACACGCGATCCCACTGCGCCTGGCTGTAGTGCGTCTCGCCGCCGAGCAGCGCGAAGCCGATGAGCCCGCCCTCGTAGGCCGGATCGGAGCGGATGTCGGTGCCGCTGAACGAGGTGCCGACGGCCGAGCCTGCGGGCACCAGCGTGTGCAGGTAGATCGCGGCCGGGGCCGCCGTGAGCCCGTCGGCGTTGTACCAGGCGAGCCCGAAGTGACTGCCCGCTTGGTTCATCACGAAGGTCGCGGTGAATCCGCAGAGCGGAGAGAAAACGTCGGGCGTGGGGTGTGCGTCGGCGCGCGCGTTGATCGACTCGCCGCGGCTCGCGAAGAGCGCGGGCAGCTGCACCTCGCCTCCCGAGGTCACGGGAACGACCAGCCCGTTCGGTTCGCTCACCTGCGCGCGCACGGGGAGGGCGAGCGAGAGCACGAGCGCGGCGAGCGTGAGCGAACTCGACCGGAGTCGTCCGCGGAGCGGACGCGACACAATTGTGTCGGCCCGGCGAGCCGGGCACTCCTGTCGAGATCGGACGAGACGAGCGCGGCTGGCCATGCCCGATCGTGCGCCCCGCTCTGCGTGGACGTCAACGCGGGATCCCCCGACGCTTCAGACCTTCTCGCCGCGCGCGATTCGGACGTGGCGCATCACGTCGGCCGCCACCTCGGCCTGCGGGCGGTTGGAGTCCACGTGCACGATGCGTTCGTCGGCAAAGTGCTGATCGATCTCTCGGTAGAAGTGGCCGATCTCTTTCTGGAGATCGCCGTCGTCGAAGATCTCGCGGCCGATGTTGCGCTCCATGCGGCGGCGCGCGGAGACCTCGGGTGGGATGTCGAGCACGATGGTGAGATCGGGCCGCCGCGCATGTTGGTTGAGGGCCTTCACCCACGTGACCGTCTCGGCGCCGCCGCCTCCCGTGATGCTCTGGTACGCGACCGACGAGTGGTAGTAGCGATCGCTGAGCACGGTCACGCCGTCGTTCAGGTTGGGCAGGATCGTCGACTCGATGTGATCGAGTCGATCGGCGGCGAACAAGAGCGCCATCGTCGTCCACGAGGGAGGTCGGGGGCCTTGCAGTCCGGGAACGACCAGCCGGCCTGTGAGGAATTGTCGAATCTGAACGCCGATGGGTCCGTCACTCGGCTCGCGGGTCGCGCGCACCGGCAAGCCACGATCGCCGAGCGCCGCCGCGAGCAGCCGGGTGTGGGTCGTGGTGCCCGCGCCATCGACGCCCTCGAGCACGATCAACAGGCCTTCGATCATGGGTGAAGCTAACCCGAGACCGCGACGCTTGACGAGACCCGACACGCATTCTTGACTCGCGGGGTCGCTCGCGTGAGGGTCGGTGAATGCGACGCTCCACGGTCGCTCTGGCCTCGGCCCTGATCGCGCTCGTCCTCGTCGGGCAGGCGCGTGGGCC
>JAYVCF010000049.1:0-12657 GCA_043750095.1 Deltaproteobacteria bacterium | reverse complement strand
AGTGGTGGCAGGGCCAGCCGCGCGCACGCGCCATCCTCGATGGCCTGGTCGTGGAGCCGCTGTCGGAGCGGGTCGCGAAGATCGCCGGCCAGGCGCGCGCCGCGACCGGGTCGATCGTCAGTGCCGTCGATGCGATCGTGATGGCCTCGGCCGCGCAGCGCGGCGATGTCGTCCTCACCAGCGACGTACCCGATCTCGAGCGCCTGCGAGCCGTCTTCCGCGACGTCCGCCTCCTGCGCGCATGAGACGAGCAGACCGTGCTCTACCGCGGCGTGCTCGCGGGCCACAGCAAGCTCCGCGCGAAGGCGGTGCCGAGAGAAGAAGGCATCCCGCGACCGAAAAATCAAACCTGGTGCACGCTGATGAGGCACGGACTCGGAGTGGACGTGCTCGCGTGCCCGTGCGGCCACGCCATGTTGCTCGTGGCCGCGATCAGTTCATCTGCGTCGGCGGCTTCACGTTGCTCGCGGGCAGCCGCTCGGTCGGCGCGTCGTCGCCCTCGGCGAGCGCGCGGTTGCGCTCGGCGGCCTCCTCGTACTCCGTCCGGAACTTGCCGGGCTTTTCCTTCTGGGCGGCGCGGTCCCACTGGTGCGCGGCGTCTCGGTAGGCGCTCACGCGTGCGATGCCGTCGGTCGCATCCGCAGCTTTTTGTTCGGCCGCTTGGGCCTTGGCGACGAAGGGGTTCTTTCCGAAGCTCACGGCCGGACCGTAGCTCAAGCGCGCGTCATCGGCAGCGGTCGAAGATACGTGATGGAGCGCCAGAGCCACTCGACGGGGCCGAGCGCGAAGCGCGAGAGCCAGAGGCGCGCGAGCACGACCTCGAGCGACCAGACCGCGACCGAGAGCGCGACGCCCTGCCATGCGCTGAGCCGCCCGTACATCCCGAGGCCATACGCGTAGAAGAAGAGCGTGAACGCGAGCGTCTGTCCGAGGTAGCCGCTGATCGCGCAGCGTCCGAGCGGCACCAGCACACGCACGATGCCCTCGATATAATTGTGTCGCGTCCGCTCCGCGGACGACTCCGGTCGAGATCCGCGCGACGCAAGCCAGAGAAAGAGAGACGCGTAGCCGATCGCGACCACGTCGCCTGCTGGGATGTAGCCCTGCGGAATCACCGCGCATGGAAGGCCGATCCCGAGGCACGCGATCGCGACACGGCCCAGCATCTTGCGACGCGCGCCGAGATCTCGGAGCCAGCCGGACTTCTGTACCCAGAGCCCGAACGTGCCCATCGCGACCGTGTTCGCGCGGTAGCTCCACTCCCACTGCGCGAAGAACGCCCCGAGCTCGTCGATACGGCGCGCGGTGATCGAGGCGAACGTTCCGTCGCGATAGACGGCCGTGCCCTCGGCAGCGCGAGACACGCCGTCCGCGAGCATGTCGCCGGTCGGATCGAACCAGCCGTCGAAGAGCAGCGAGATCGTGGTCGCGGCGAGGTAGCTCGCGATCGCGACGCCGAGCGTGACGCGCGCCGACGCGCGTGAGAGGAGCGCGAGCAGGATCCCGAGGAGCGAGTAGTTCAAGAGGATGTCTCCCCACCATCCGAAGATGCTGTGGAGGATCCCGAACACGAAGAGCACGGCGATGCGCCGGCCGTAGAGCGCCATGCCGCGCGACATGAGCACGCCCGCGCCGAAGCCGAAGAGCGCCGAGAACTGCGGATAGAACTTGCCTTCGAAGAGCCACTCGACGCCGATCGCGGCGATCAGATCCGGCCAGGCGAGCGCGTGCTGCCCCTCGAAGTGCTGGCCCAGCTGCAGAGGCAGGTTCTCCGCGAAGCCGATCCAGGGAACGTTCACGATGGCGATGCCCAAGAGGCAGAGCCCGCGCAGCGCGTCGATCGCGGCCTCCCGCTCGCCCGGTCCCGTGGCTGCTTGCCCCGACATCGCCGCCGTTCGTACCACGGCGCGCTATCGTCCGATCGCGGGCGGAGCCCGCAAAGAGACATCGGCGGCGCACCGCGCCGCGCAGGTCGCCACCACGTTGCTGGTGGTGACGAGCTGCCTCTTGCTCGAATCGCGGCGCGTGGCCACGATTCTCGGAGGTAGCAGAGCAGAACGGCGCGCTATCGTCCGATCGCATGCTCCTGCCCGTTCTGCTCGTGCATGGAATCTGGGACACGGGCGCGAAGCTCGCGCCGATGGCCCGGGCGCTCGAGCGCGCGGGCGTGCCGCGGGCCGAGTCGGTCACGCTCTCGAAGAACGACGGGAGCGCGCCGCTGCTCGAGCTCGCGCGCGAGATCGCCACCTCCGCCGAGGCGCTCGGGCCCAAGATCGATCTGGTCGGCTTCAGCATGGGTGCGCTGATCGCGCGCGCGTACGTGCAGCGCGTCGGCGGGCGCGATCGCGTGCGGCGCTTCATGTCGATCGCGGGGCCGCATCACGGGACGGCCTGGGCACGCTTCGCGCGCGCGGAGCTTCGCGGCGTCTCCGACATGCGCCCGCACAGCGAGCTCTTGCGCGATCTCGAGCGCGACACCGACCCCTGGGGAAGCGTCGAGGTGCACACGCTCTGGACGCCCTTCGATCTGATGATCGTGCCGCCGCGCTCGTCGCGACTCGAGGGATCGACGAGCGAGCTGCGCCTGCCCATCGCGCTGCATCGCTGGCTCGCGGACGACGCGCGCGCCATCGCACACGTGGTGCGCGTGCTGACGGACTGACGAGAGTTCATCGGTCATCGCGGCGTTCGGGTACGCTCTCGGCGTGACGTATCGTCCCTCCGTGATCCCGAACGGCGGCCGCGCGCTCGACCCGACCGAGCTGGCGGCGCTGGAGCGCGACATGGAGGCGATCGTCCTCGGGAGCCACCTCTTCAAGTCGCTCGACCTCGCCTCGCGGGGGCACCTGATCGAGAGCGCGTTCGTGATGATGTTCGACGCGGGCGAGACGATCCTGCGCGAGGGCGATCCAGGCGACACGATGTTCCTCGTCATGGAAGGAACCGTGCGCGTCGAGACGAACGGCAACGCCGGGAACCTGCACCTCGCCGAGCTCGGCCGCGGCGCCTGCGTCGGCGAGGTCTCGGTGATCATGGGCGCGCCTCGCACCGCGACGGTCACCGCGATCACGGACGTCCGGGTGGCGACGTTCGCGCGGCATCGCGTCCAGCGCGTGCTCGATCAAGCGCCCAAGGTTCGCGCGCTCCTCGAGCAGCTGATCGAAGGCCGCGCCAAGGACACGGTCGGCAAGATCATCGGGCAGAGCTAGCGTCGGGGCTTCCACGCGTGGCGCGCGAGATCGACCGCGCCGCTCGCATCGAAGCGCACGCCCTCGCTCTCCAACATCTCGCGCTGTAGGCCGGGATGCTCGCGATCGGTGGAGATGCGTCCCTTCGCCGCGACCACGCGCTGCCAGGGAATCGATCCTTCTCGGGCCGCACGGATCGCCCAGCCGATCCCGATGGGCGTGAGGCGATGCGCGATCATCAGCGAGAGCTGACCGTAGGTCGCGACTCGGCCGCGCGGGATGCGAGCGACCAGCTTCCAGACGCGCTCGAAGGGACGATCTTCGGACTTCGATCGAGGCTCGGTCACAGCGGTGCGCCGCTGCATTCCGAGGTTCCGGGCGGAAGCGGCGGACCCGCGCGGTAGACGACGCCGCGGGAGATGGCGCGCTCGATCTGGCCGACCATCTCCGCGCGTAGCATGTCGTTCAGAGTGCGACCTTCGTCGAAGCCCGTCGCTCGGTAGTCGACGACCTCGCTCGTGGTGCTGGCCTCGATGGACCCGGCGCAGAGCACGCTCCCGCTCGCGTAGTCGTGCAGGTACGCCGTGCCGCTGACGTAGCCCCCCTCGAACGACGTGCCGGTGACGTCGGCGCTCGGCATCCGCCACATCGTCGCGACGATCACCACGTCGTAGGTCCAGAACGCGCCCGTCAGCTCCTCGGCCGCGCGGACCTCGCTCGCGAGGATCTCGAGCGTGTCGTGTCGCGTGATCGACGCGCGAAGGGACGCGATGCGCTCGCGTGCGTACGCGACACGCGGCGCGTCGCCGACGACGGGGCTTTGCGCCCAGGGAAACGAGGGCCGACCGGGGAAGCCGAGCGCCTCGAAGAACTGCGTGTTGTTCACCGAGTAGCCATCCTGCGCGGAGCCCTCGGCACGGAGCGGGACGTGAATGGGACAGGGGCCGAGGTCGGGACGCACCACGAGCGCGGATCCCGCCGCCATCGCGGCCGCGAACTCGGCGTTGCGTGCCGGAAGCGCAGCCTCGGCCGCCGCGAGCGCGCGCTCGACCTGGGCGCGCTGCTCCGGTGTCGCCTCGTGATCGTGCTCCGCCTCGCGCGCGTCGCTCTCCGACACCTCGTCGCCGATCTCCCAGAGCACGCGAAGGCAGGGGTACATCGCGATCGAGGCGACGACGCTGAGGCCGATCGCGAGCCCGATACGGCGACGCTTGATCTGTCGGAGTAGCAAGAGCTCGGGATCGATCTCGTCCACGCGTCGACCCTATCTCCGAATGGCGCTCAGAGAAATTCTCGCCCGAGCTCTTCCATGCGTGCCCAGAGCGCAGCGGCCTTGGCTGCGTCCGCCGCGGGGTCGCCGAGTGGATGCCGCAAGAGGCCGTACGTGTTGTGGTAGTAGCCGCCGCGCTCGATGCCGGGCTGCGTCGCACAGAAGAGAGGTGCCTGCGCGCCCGCCACGAGGTCGAGCATGATCGCACCCTGCGCCATCGCACCGATTCCGGAGCTGGGCCGCTCGCCCATGAGTCCGCTCGCGATCACACCCGGGTGCACCGAGCAGACGTGGAGCGCGGGGTAGCGAGCTACGAGCTCGGCTGCGAACCAGAGGTTGCCGAGCTTGCTGCGGCAGTACGCCATCTGCCCGCCCGAGCGGCCCTCGTAGCGAAAGTCCGACGTGCACTCGCTCGAGCGGATGTAGATGTCGCCCGTCACGACCACGAGGCGGCCGCCGCGGAGCTGTCCGCGATCGAGCAAGCGCCGAATGAGGACGTGGTGCCCGAGCGTGTTCGTGGCGAAGGCGAGCTCGTGACCTTGCGCCGAGACGGCATACGCCGCGGGGGCCACGCCCGCGTTCGCGACGAGCACGTCGATCTCGCGACCAGCGAGGATCGCGGGCAGCCGCTCGGAAGCGCGAACGACCGACGCGAGATCGGAGAGGTCGAGCGGCACGACGTGAACGGTGGCGCCCGTCGTCGATGCGATCGCATCGCGCGCTGCGCTCGCCGTCGTCTGGTTGCGCGCGAGGATGACGAGCTCGGCGCCGCGCGCGGCGAGCCCGCGGCTGATCTCGAGCCCGATGCCCGCGTTGCCTCCGGTGACGAGCGCCAGCTTCCCGTCGAGGCGTGGCTCCGTCGGGCAGTGAGGGGTGAACGCTGCTTGGCGCCAGATGCAGCCCAAGAGGCGGAACGGAAGGAGCTTCGAGGGTGTCGTGATGCGATTGGCGAAGTCCACGGTCGCAGCGTCGGTCGAGATCACATCAGCCCGGGGCAGAAGAGATTGGCGCTCGTCGTGTCGTTGCCCTCGCGGCACTCGTGCAGCGTCGTCACGCGCGTGGGTCCGGAGTTGATCGTCGCCCAGATCGTGAACGGCGTGCCGGGCGTCGGAGTGAGGGTGGGCAGATTCACCTCGAGCACTTCCGACTCGCCCGGCAAGAGCGCGCGGGTCGTCATCGTGGTCGCGATCGCCGTCACGGCCATCGTCGTCGGGTCCATGTCGAAGATCTCGATCGGAAGGCCCGCGGGCGCGCCCGCCTCGCCCACGTTCACGACGCGCAGCGAGATCCTCGTCGCCGTCGCACAGGTCGCCGTCTCGAGCAGCAGATCGCGGATCACCAGATCGGGCGCGGCGAGCGCGCCGTCGGGCTGCACGTTCTGTCGGAAGTCGTTCAGGCCGGTGGTCTCCCAGTTCCGCGCTTCGGTCATGGGGATCGTCGCGTCCTCGGCCACGTTGGTCACGTGATAGGTGTGCTGGTTCCAGATGTGGCGCGTGCGCACCCAGTTCGCGGTGGTGCTGCCGTACACGCGCACGCCGTGACGGCCGGGCGATCCGTCCATGCAGTGCTGTCCGCCGTAGTCGTTGTTCACGACGATGATCTCGGCGTGCTCGTCGCCGTCCACGTCCACGATCAGCGGGTACTCCCAGAGCGTCCCGGTGGTGCTGCATTCCTGAAGGACGACGGCGCCGGTGCTGCCGTTGTAGACACGCAAGAAGAGCTCGTCGTTGTAGACGACCTCGGCCGCGCCGTTTCCGTCGAAGTCGAACACGCTCGAGCCCGTGACGCGCGAGCTGAGATCTTGCGTGGCCATGAACCAGCGGGGGGAGCCGGTGTTCTCGAACACGACGTAGCCGTAGCCGCCGGCGGCGGCGATCTCGGGAAGGCCATCGCCGTCGAAGTCGGCGATCGTGGGTGGCCCGCCGCCCGACGGCAATCCCGTCGCGTGGCCCTGGTTCACGTCGAAGGGTCCCCAGACGCTCGTGCCGTCTTCACCGTTGAGCGCGCGCAGCGAGTGATCGCTGCTCGACACGGTCACCACCTCGGGCCGCCCGTCCATGTCGACGTCCGCGATCGCCGGATATCCGTCGGGGATGTCGGCGCGCTGCCAGACGGGCGTGCCGTCGAAGTTCCACGCGGAGTTGCCGCCGACGAGCTCGAGCTCGCCGTCCTCGTCGATGTCGGCGAGCGTCACGAAGTCGCCGCCGGCTGCGGGCGAGGTCACGTCGCGCGCGGCGATGTTGAACACGTCCGTGCCGTCGGCGTGCACCACGTGGTAGCGGACGGCGATCTCGGGCACACCGTCGTGGTTCATGTCGGCGACCGCGGGCGCCGAGTAGCCGCAGTGCACCGTGGGGAAGCGGCGCAAGAGCGACCCATCGGCGGCGAGCATCAAGAGGCCATCCACCACGCCGTCGCAGCAGCCCGTGCCGGACAAGCGCTGCGAGCACGTGAGGATCTCGGGCCCGGGTGAGCTCGCGTCGAGCTCGGCGATCGCCACGCTCGCGCCCGGCATCGTTCGGTAGGTCGGGGCGCTGGTTGGGAAGATCCGCGCGCCGCTGTTGCCGCTGACGGCGCGCAGCACGCCATCGTTGTAGTAGACGCCTGCCGCGCTGAACGAGTTGAACACGACGTCGGGCACGTCGAGCGCGTCGATCGCACCGTCGGCGTTGTCGTCCGTGAGGTTCGCGATCGCGGGCGTCATCATCACCTGGTTGTGGGTGGGCACCACGCTCGCATCGCCGGTCCACGCCCACTCGATGGAGGGATCGAACGTGCCAGGCGGCGGCGTGTAGGTGCACATCGCGGTGGCGACGCGCGGCAAGCAGTGTCCGAGCGTGGGCTCGCAGTACTGGCCGTCGGGGCAGCGCACGACGCCGCCGCACGCCGCGCCGGGCGTCGTGCACGTGCCGCTCGAGCACACGGCGCCCGCGCTACAGCACACGGCCGACGCGCCGTCGCCACATGCGACGAGGCCCGGAGCGCAGACGAGCCGGCAGGTGTTCGCCGTGCAGACCTCGCTGGCTCCGCAGCACGCTCCGCCACACACGTGATCGGCGGCGCAGCACGTCGCTGCGACGCAGCGATCCCCCGAGGCGCAGCAGGCTCCGCCGCAGATCGAGGTCGCACACCCAGAGTCGTTGCCTGCGTCGCTCAGCGGCCCGCCATCCGCGCGGCCTGCGTCGGGCATCACCACGCAGTGACTGTCGAGGCACACGCGCCCTGCCGTGCAGTCGGTGCTGCTGTGGCAGAGGGGGACGATCGCGGGCCCGCCGCAGTCGCAGCCGGAAGCGAGGATGACGACGGCGAGACCGATCGAGAGGACGAGGCGTGTGCTCACGCCCGGATGGTAACGCGTCCTCGGCCTCTACTGATCCGCGCAACCTTCGGTGGGCCAGCGGAGCCAGCGCTCGTGCGCGGCGGCGTAGATCCAGTTGCCGACGAGGATGCCGCCGAGCGTCGCGATCGCGCCCAGCTGTCCCTCGCCGATCTGCACGAGCGCGATGCCGGGGCATGCGCCGCTCAGCGCCCAGCCGGCTCCGAACAGGATGCCCCCGACGATGGTGCCCTGGTGCAGACGTCGCGGGCTCCACGTCGCGCCGCTCGCGCGCGCGATCAGCACCCACGAGAGGCCGAGGAGAACGACGCCGACGGCGAACGAGAGGAACATCCGGAGGTCGGTGAACGTGAACATCCGATGCACCTCGTCCCACGACGAGAAGCCGATGCGGCTCAAGACGAAGCCGAGCAAGAGCCCGAGCAGCGCGGTCGTGATGGTCTCGCGTGTCGCGCTCATCCGATCGCTCCGAGCAAGAACGACACGACGATGCCGGTGCCGAAGAACGCCATCGTCGCGGCGAGGCTGCCTACCTGCAGCCGGCTCACACCGCAGAGCCCGTGGCCGGAGGTGCACCCGCTCGCCATGCGCGTCCCGAAGCCGACGAGCACACCGCCGACGGCGAGCAAGGGGATCGCGCCCGAGGGAGCGCTGGTGTGCGAGATCGCGGCGAGCTCTTGGGAGCGGAGGCCGAGCGTGATCTCGAACGCCCCCGCGATCGCGGCGCTGAGGAAGCCGCCGCCGATGAGGCCGAGAAGAAACACCGCATGGTTGCTCATCGTCGCTCTCGGTGCGGGGAGCGAGGCGGCTGCCGTGAGCGCATCAGCCGAGGAGGCCAGGCTCCGCGGTCCGAGCTCGTCTTCGGCCTCCGACATCGAGTCGCCGGGGCTCGCTTCACGATGGCGCGCGCGGTTGACGAACGC
This sequence comes from Deltaproteobacteria bacterium, assembly GCA_043750095.1. Taxonomy (GTDB): domain Bacteria; phylum Myxococcota_A; class Polyangia; order Polyangiales; family Sandaracinaceae; genus JBBSAT01. Next base: position 3,939 of record JAYVCF010000049.1, on the reverse strand, counting down.
GCTGAACGACCCACTCACGGCCATCAAGCGCCCGAGCCCGAGCCAGTGAAGCACCGCGACGCCCGCGAGCCCGAGCGCGCCGAGCCAGAACGGCCAATGCGGAATCATGCGAACGATTGTCGGGATCGCGGGCGCGATCCGCAAGTCGTGCGCGCGACGGAAATGCGAAGGCCCCCGTGACACGTCACGGAGGCCCTCGTCGGATCCGAAGTCGATCAGCTCACATGCACGTGCCGGCCGTACACGCCTGTCCGGTCTGGCACTGCGCGGTGAGCGTGCAGGACTCGCCGCTCGCGTGCGCGCGGTTGGCCGTGAAGAGGAAGTAGGAGGAGTAGGCGTCGACGTTGCCGACGAGCTGGGCCGGCAAGACCTTGTGTCGCGTGGCATCGACGGTGAGCATCCGGACCGTGCCGGCGCCCGCGACGTCGGGCTGCGTCGGGTTGATGACCGAGCCGATGATCACGTTGCAGCCATGCACGATCACGTCGAGAAGGGAGTTGCAGGTGGTGGTCACGGGCATCCCCACCCCGCAGTACGTGTAGCCCTGCGAGCAGTTCGTGAAGCCCATCGTGAGCGCTTGAGGGATCGGAATCTGCGCCAGCGACGTGACGCTGATGTTCCCGCAGAGTCCATTCGTACCGTCGGTCTGGCCCGCGATCGTCTCGAACGTCGTCAGGCCGGCGCGCAGGCTCGTCGGATACGGCGGGTGGCTCGTCGTCAACGCGATCGTGCCGAGCACGTGCGTGTTGAGGAGCGAGAGGTTGGTGATGCTGCCACCGAGCGAGAGCGGAATGGTCACCGTGGCGGGTCCACCCGTGAGCACGCGCGCGGCGATCGCCGCCGACATCGTGGCAGTCGGCAAGCCCATGGTGTCGACGGCGTTGTGATCGATGAAGAAGCGCCAGTCGATCGGGTTGCCGGCGGCGGGCCAAGTCCCTGCTGCAGGATCGGGCGTCGCGTTCATCACACCGAGCGTCAGCGCCGGGTCGGCCACGCCGTTGAGGTCACCGAGCATGAGCGCCTGGATGAGCACGTTGAGCGTGCCGTTCTGGACGTCCGTGCGAAGCGTCGGGTTGAGGTTGTTGACCGCCGTGGCGGTCAGCGCGACGCGCCCGAGCTGGTTCGTGCGGGGCATGCAAGCCGCGGGCGCCATCATGCGCGAGATCTGGAGATCGGTGAGGCGCGAGATCGACTCGTAGTGGCAGGCCGAGTCGCAGCCGTCGAGGTTGCGGCGGTTGCCGTCGTCGCAGTCTTCTCCGGCCTCGAGCACGGTGTTGCCGCACGCTGCGACCGCAGCGTCGGTGCCCGCGTCGACGGCGACGACGGCGGCGTCGTTGCCCGCGTCGACGGCGACGACGGCGGCATCGCGGCCCGCGTCGACGGCGACGACGGCGGCGTCGTTGCCCGCGTCGACGGTGACGACGGCGGCGTCGATACCGCTGTCAGGGAGCGGTCCCGTGTCGGGGAGCGGCCCCGTGTCGGGGAGCGGTCCCGTGTCGGGGCGAGGGCCGGTGTCGACGGCGCTGTCGTGTCCGGCGTCGCCGGGGCCGCCATCGTGTCCCAGTCCCGTGTCGGGGACCACGGGGACGGTGTTGTCGCTGCATGCGGGGAGGATCCCGGCAGTGGCGAGCACGAGCACGCAGAACACAGCCTTGGTCGAAGTGGACATCCGATACCTCGTGGTTCGAAGAGCAGTCGCGAGCCGAAGAGCCGAAGAGCGTACAGCCAACCTGCATGCGCCGACAACGATCTGCTGATCCCCGTCAAAACAGGGTCTCCGTGGGCAGGACGCGTTACGACTGGTCTGCCGCGATCCGTAGGGGCATCGACACGATGCGCCGCACGGGAGTAGCGTGGAGAGATGGCTCAACGTGCAGTTTGGTTGGTCGTCGCGCTCTCGATGCTGGTCTCGCCGCTCGCCGTCGGATGCGCGGGCCCTGGCGACACGATGACGAGCCACCGCGACACGGGAGTCGGCTCCGGCGACGCGGCGGGCTTGGACTCCGGCGACTCGGGCCTCGACTCGGGCGTCGTGCATCCCGACGCGAACCTCCCGCACGACGCGGCGATGCCGACCGACACCAACATGATGGAAGACGCCGTGGGCGGCGGCGCGGGCCTGATGTGCACCGCGTGCACCACCAACGCCGACTGTCGCGCGGGCTCGTTCTGCGTGCAGCTCGCGAGCTCGGGCGACCGCGTCTGCCTCCAGAACTGCAACGCGGAGATTCCGTCGTGTCCGCATCGCTTCGACTGCCTGAACAGCGTGCTCACGCCCACGGCGGGCCCGGTGTGCACGCCTGTCGGTGAGCGCTGCTGCATCGATGCAGACGAAGACGACCACGGCTTCGGCGTGGGTTGTCGCGGCACCGACTGCAACGACAGCAACCCGGCCGTCTATCAGGGCGCGCACGAGCTCTGTAACAACTTCGACGACAACTGTGATGGCGTGGCCGACGACGGGAATCCGCAGGGCGGAAACCTCTGCGTCGGGTCGTCGCCGGGCGTGTGCTCGTCCGGCATGACGATGTGCCTCACGGGCGCCATCATGTGCGTGCCGACCGTCACCGTGGGCAGCATGACGGAGGTCTGCAACGGTCTCGACGACGACTGCGACGGCCCGATCGACGAGGGCTTCGCGTTCATGGGCGATCCGCTCTTCCCCGCGATGAGCTTCCCGCTGAGCGGCGCGTGCGCGATCGGGCTCGGGGCCTGTCGCCGCTCGGGCGCGGTCGTGTGCGCACCCGGGGGTGCGAGCGCGATGTGCAACGCACCCACCGCCCTCGGTTCGGTCGAGACCTGCAACTACCTCGACGACGACTGCAACGGCACCACCGACGACGGATTCAGGGACGCGTCCGGCATCTACAACGCCGACGCCGACTGCGGCGCGTGTGGGATCGACTGCACGATGATCTACGCGCACCCCGGATCGTTCGGGACGTGCCGCGTCGCGGCGGGCCGCGCGACGTGCGCGCTGAACTGCAACGTCGGTGCGTTCAACTTGAACGGCATTCCCGACGACGGCTGCGAGTTCGCGCTCGACGCCACGGCCATCTACGTCTCGGGCGAAGATCCCGGGGCGCGTGACGACACGGGCTGCGGGCTCGGTCCCGTGGCGAGCGGAGGCGGCAACTATCCGTGCCGCACGATCACCTACGGCCAGGGTCGCGCGATGACGACGGCGCGCACGCGCGTGCTCGTCGCCGACGCGCTCTACCTCGAGAGCATCGTGCTCGTGAACGGGCAGAGCTTGCTCGGTGGCTATCGCGCCGACACGTGGGAGCGCCACCTCACCACGACGCTCACCACGATCCGCGGCGCGAGCGGCGCGGGGCATCGCAGGGCGATCACCGCGGGCAACATCACGATGGCCACGGTGGTCGAAGGCTTCGTCATCGAGGGCGCGAGCGCGACGAGCGCGGGTGCCAACTCGTACGCCGTCTACGTGTCGGGCGGCACGAGCGCGCTCGTGTTCCGCAGCAACGTGATCTACGCGGGCGCCGGCGCGCCCGGATCGCCGGGCATCGCGGGCACGGACGGGCTCGGCGGCGTTCCGGGCGCGGGCGGCGCCGCGGCATTCGACACCGGAACGTCCGCGTGCGGCACCAGCAGCGCGGGCGGCGCCGGTGGAGCGCGCGTATGCGCGGTGGGCGGTGCGGTCAGCGGCGGAGCCGGCGGCCAAGCGACGTGCCCGATGAGCTGGGCCAACCCCGGCGTCGTCGTCGGCAGCTCGCACGGCGGCGTGGCGGGCTCCGGCATCGGCGGCGGCGGCGGCGGTGTCGTTGCCTACGACGGACAGACCCGCAGCATCGACCAGTGCTTCACGTGTTACCTCGGCGGCGGCGGCACCATGACCGGAGGAGACGGCGCGGCGGGCGCGAACGGAACGAGCGGCGGCGGCGGGACTGCGGCCGGGTCAGGGACCGGCTCGATCAG
>JAYVCF010000048.1:0-12552 GCA_043750095.1 Deltaproteobacteria bacterium | reverse complement strand
CCCCTCTGACGAGCGTCGAGGGCACTGCTGTTCGTGCCCGAAGGGCGAAGCAGAGGGGTACCCGCCCCGCGACGCGGCTGCTCGGGCAACCGGTCATCTTCCCTGTGGCGAGGTACTAGCCGACGATCACGGTGCGGTCGGACAGTACGTCGGGGCCGTGCAGACGCTGCCGGTGCAGTGTCCGCCGAAGCAGTCGGCGTTCGAGGTGCACGCTCCGCCGTTGTCGCGGACCTCGACGCACATCATCGTCGTCGACTCGCACGTGTAGCCGTCGGCGCACGAGGCACCGAACGGCACCGTCGCGCAGGCCCCCGACATCGGGAGCGCCGTGCAGACGCCGGCCGCGGCGAGCGTCGCGCCGTGGCAATAGAAGCCCGGCTGACATTGATCGGGAGCAGCGAAGCGGCACGCTGCGCCGCTCGCCAGGTTGTCGGGGCCGCAGATCTGCGACGTCGCCCCCATGACCACGCACGAGAGGCCCGTGCCGCAGAGTTGCTGCATCTGGAGGTTGCACGCCGCGCCCGAGGCCCCGCTGAACACGCTCGCGACGGACGCGCAGGTGCCGGTCTGCGAGGCCGTTCCACCCTGGCAGATGAGCCCGCCGGTGCAGTCGACGCCGGTGGTGCCCTGACACGACGCGCCCACGCCGCCGGGCGTCTGGCAGCTGCCGTTCGAGCACTGCAGGCCCTGCTGGCAGGCTTGGTCGCGCGTGCAGCTCGCACCCGAGCCGCCGAACGCCTGGCACGTTCCTGGGCATGCCGTCGCCGCGCTGCAGTACGCGTCGCCCGCGCACTCCTCGTCGAGCGCGCACGCGCCGCCGAGCGCGACGTGGCCGATGAAGAGCTGGTTGCATGCGTCCGGTGTGCGACCCGTGATCGCCGCACAGCCGAGCGTGTGAACCGCGTCGAGGCAGTCGGTCGCGTAGCTGCCGTCGTAGGTGAGGGTCCCCATGGTCATCGCTGCTTGGTAGCGAGGGAGCGCGCCGTTGACGTACGACGCTTCCGCGCGCGTCTCGCACGCCGTGATGCTCGAGACACCGAGCAACGCCGTCAACACGGCGTCGCCGTAGCAGTCGTGGAGGAGCGCGCAGGTCGTGCTCGCGTATCGCGCGCCGAGCATCTCGATCGGGACGCTGGCAGGCGCGGACTGGCCACAGCCCGCGAGCGCGCACGTCAGCGCGAACGCCGAGAGACCATGTGCCAAGAGTCGATGCGAGAGACGAAGTCGAGCCACGGAGCCTCCATGTCGGCGCCAAGCGCCAGGTCGGTCAGTCACTTCTGCCGCGGGAGGATCTCACGTTCTTCGAGCAAGCGCACGATCGCGGCCGCATTGTCCGCTTTCTCCCCACCCTGCTCGGCCACGCGCAGCTCCGCGTGATCGGGCGGTTCGTAGGGCGAGTCGAGCCCCGTGAAGTCCTTGATCTCACCGCGTCGCGCCTTGGCCCAGAGGCCCTTCGGGTCGCGCTGCTCGCAGATCGCCAGCGGCGTGGCCACGTGCACCTCCAAGAAACGCCCCTCGGAGAACAGCGCGCGGACCCGATCGCGATCCCGCCGGAAGGGAGAGATGAAGGCCGTGAGCACCACGAGGCCGGAGTCGGTCATCAAGCGCGCGACCTCGCCCGCGCGGCGCACGTTTTCTTCACGCGCCGCCGCATCGAAGCCGAGATCCGCGCAGAGCCCGTGACGAAGGTTGTCGCCGTCGAGCACGTACGTCGCGACGCCGCGATCGAAGAGCGCTCGCTCCACCAGGTTGCAGAGCGTGCTCTTGCCCGATCCCGAGAGCCCCGTGAGCCAGACCGTGGCAGCGCGATGGCCGAGGAGCGTCTGGCGCTCGTCCGCTGAAACGAGCCCCGCGTGCCAGCGGATGTTGGTACTCGCCACCGAGGGTGACCTTATCATCACTCGATCACTCGGACGCTCGCTCGCGATCGCACAGCGCGTGCGCGACCGACGCGGCGCCGACGCGATCGATCAGAGCGCGGGTCGGCCGAAGCCGCACACGCCGCCGCTCATGCACCCGGCCGGCGGTGGCGGCGCGCACGGACGCGCGGGACACACGTCGATGCCGTGCGTGGCGGCGCAGTAGAGCTGCCATGACGCCTGGTTGGCGGTGGCTGTGCTCGCGAGCGCGGGCGAGGGGCAGCCGGGGCAGTAGCAGTCCGCTTCGCTCCCGACCGGCGACGTATAGAACGTGAGCGTGCAGTCTGCGTCGGTCGTGCACGTCGTGGGCGCGGGGAGCGCGGGGAAGAACACCTGCGTCGCGACCAGCGTCATGGCGCCGGTGTGACGATCGCGAGCGTTCGTGCCGGCCGCGAGCAAGCCCTGGCCAGCGAGCGCGGGGCCGACGTTGCGCTGCGAGCCCGTGAGCCCGACGGCGTCGAAGTCGATGTCCGAGATCATCCGGTCGAGGCTCGAGTTCAGCTTCTGCTCGTGAATCGAGAAGCAGGGCGCGCGCACACAGCGGATGCCATTGTCCTCGAGCCGATAGAACACACCATCGGCGACGCCATCGTTCGCGGCGATCCAGCCGCGCTGGGCGCGGAGCACCGAATACGTGAGCGACCCCGTGCTGGCGTGGCCGATCGTGCCCTCGATCACTGCGCCATCACGCGAGAAGGCGCTCGCGAGCGTGGTCGCTTCGTCGGGTGAGAGCCCGATCGCGGTGGCATCGACCTCGGTGACGTAACACTCGCTCGCGTAGTGCCCGTCGGCGCAGCGTGTGGTGGTCCGGTTCGGACGACGAACCCACATCCCCCCGCAGTTCGGCCAGGCGCAGCGACGAAAGTCCGGGCGGGCGACGTAGTAAGTCGCGGTCGACGCCGCCGAGTCTGCCGCGCCGAGCGGGGCATCCGTCTCGAGCCGGGTGGAGTCGTCGAGCCACTCGCGCGACTCGGCAGCGCAGCCGGCGACGAGAAGCAGAAAGAAGAAGGTGGAGAGCGTGGGAGTCGCGCGTCGGAGGGTCATGTGAGCCCGCCTCCTACATCACGGCACACGGACGTCAACCGGAATTTCGTGCTGCGGACTCTGCCGATCAGTCCGACGCGTGCTCGCGGTCGCGCAGCGCGTCCACGCCCACGAGGTGCGCGTCGTACTCCTCGCTGAACGTGTGACGCCGTCCGCCGCGCGCGACGAAGTAGAGGTATCGATGCACGGCCGGGTGCAGCACCGCACGGATCGACTCGAGGCCCGGGCTCGAGACGGCGCCGGGCGGGAGCCCCTCGCGTCGGTACGTGTTGTAGCGGTTGGTCGTGTCGTCGAGCATCGAGCGCGTGATGTGCCGGCCGTCGAAGTCGGCGCACGACGCCGCGAGCGTGGGCTCGGTGCGGCATCCGTACGAGACGGTCGGGTCGGCCTGCAGGCGATGCCGCGGAAGAAACGTCTCGCTGCGCAGGCGATTCAGGAACACGCCCGCGATGACGGGACGCTCTTCCGCGACGGCCGCTTCCTCTTCGACGATCGACGCGAGCGTCATGATCTCGGCGACGCCCCACGCACGCCCGTCCTCGGTGTGCAGATCGGCGAACGGTGCGAGCGACGCCTCGATCTCGGGGCGCGCCGTGCGCTGCCAGTGCCCGACCATGCGCTCGACGACCTCCGTCGGGTCCTGGCCCACGCTGAGCTCGTAGGTGTCGGGAAAGAGGTAGCCCTCGGCGGTGCTCGCGGGCACCTCGATCGTTCGCATCAGCTCGGCCGACACGGTGGCCTCGAGGAACGCCGCGTGATCGCAGATGCCCCAGTGCTCGAGCCGCGCCGCGACCTCGAAGCGCGTGAGGCCCTCGGGGATCATCACGTCCACCAGCGGTCGGCCCATCCCCTCGGCGACGCGCATCAACACGGTGCGCGGCGTCATGTCGTCGGCGAGCACCACGATGCCGACGCGGAGGTGCTCCCTCGCACCGAGCAGGCGCGCGTAGATCGCGAACGCCCCGGGGTGCTCGATCACGTGCGCCTCGGCGAGCTGCGTCGCCAGCGCGTCGAGCGTGGCGCCCTCGGAGATGGTGAGATCGACCTCGTGCCCGCGTCCCGGACCGCGACGCGTCGGATACACGATCAAGAGCCATCCGAGCATGAGCAGTGCCGCGAGGACGACGAGGAACATCGGACGCATGCCGCGCCGTTCGAGATCCCGGCGACGACGCGCGCTCACAGCCCACCTCGCGCGCGCGGGCCCGCGTCGAGCCACGACTGTAAGAGCAGACACGCCGCGGTCGAGTCGACCAGCGCGCGCGCTTGCTTGGCGTTCTTTCCCATACGCGCGAGATCACGGTTCGCCGCGACGCTGCTCGCGCGCTCGTCCCAGAGCACGACCACGAGTCCCTGCGCGCGGAGGTCGTTCGCGAGCGCGCGACTCTTCTTCGCGGCGAGGCCCTCCTTGCCACTCATGTCGATGGGCAAGCCCATCACCACTCGCTCGGCGTGGATCTCGGTCGCGAAGGCCGCCACGCGCGCGCCGATCTCGCGCGGCGAGCGCAGCACGATCGCCGCGCGCGGCATGGCGATGACGCCGTCGTCGTCACACACCGCGACGCCCACGCGCTTCTGGCCGGGGTCGATTCCGATCGCGAGCACGGAGGCCCTCTACCAACGCCCGGGGGATCCGTCGACGTTCGGGCGGGTCCCCCTCGACTTTTCCTCGCCGAGGCTCGACAAACGGGGCCGATGACCACCCTCAAGCCGAGCGCCACGCCACGCGAGGTGCGCGGACAGCGCTTCCTCGACAACAAGGGGCGGCCGACGCTCGAGGCCGTCGGACTGCCGCGCGCGCCGCTCCGAGACCTCTATCACCGGCTCGTGATCGTCCGCTGGAGCGCCTTCATCTTCGGCTGGCTCGTCATCTACACGGTGCTCCACTTCCTCTTCGCCGGCCTCTACACGCTCGCGCCCGGCAGCGTGACGGCGGTCGATGGCTTCTGGGACGCCTACTTCTTCAGCGTGCAGACGATGATGACCATCGGCTACGGCACGATGAGCCCGCTGACGACGTACGCGCACGTGCTCGTCACCATCGAGGCGTACCTCGGCATGTTCCTGACCGCCGTGCTCACGGGGCTCATCTTCGCGAAGTTCGCGACGCCCACGGCCAACGTGATGTTCGCCAACTGGGTGGTCGTCAGCAAGCACGAGGGCAAGCCCACGCTCTCGATGCGCATGGCCAACGCGCGCGGCAACCGGCTGATCTCGGCCGCGCTCGACGTCGCCGTCGCCAAGACGGTCACGACGCTCGAGGGCGAGACCTTCCGGCGCGTCGTCGATCTCAAGCTCGTGCGCAACACGAACCCGCTCTTCTGGGTCGGCTGGACGGCCATGCACGTGATCGACGAGACGAGCCCGTTCTACGGCGAGACGACGGAGTCGCTGACGCAGAAGGGCATGGAGATGATCGTGATCCTGAGCGGCGTGGACGAGAACACCTCACAGAGCGTGCACGCGCGACGCAGCTACGGCGCCGAAGAGATCAAGTACGGCGCGCGCTACGTGGACATCATCGCGGCCGCGCAGAACGCGGGCGGCCTGCGCCGCGTAGACTACCGGCGATTCCACGACACCCAGCCCGCGGATCTCTGACACGCATCGACCGTCGCGAGCTCTAACGCATCGCGGCGAGCGTTCCGGAGAGCTTGCGATATAGCTCCGATCCGCCATGGCCCAGCACGAGACCTCTCTCCGCGGCGCCGCTGTGCTCGCCGACCCTTTCCTCAACCGCGACCTCGCGTTCACGCTCGACGAGCGGCGCGCGCTCGGTGTCGAGTCGCTCTTGCCTTCGCGCGTGATGACGCTGAGCGAGCAAGTCGCGCACGCGCGCAGCCAGGTGCTGGCCGCCGAGAACGAGCTCGCGAAGTACGTCACGCTGCGAGAGCTCGAGGCGCGCAACGTCGTGCTGTATTACCGCCTGCTCGCCGATCACATCGTGGAGATGGCGCCCATCGTCTACACGCCGACGGTCGGTCACGCGTGCCGTGATCTCGGGTTCGTCCACCGACGGCCGCGCGGGCTCTGGATCGGACCCGATCAGCGCGGGCGAATCGAGAGCGTGCTTCGCTCGTGGACGGCGTCGGCCTCGGCGCGCGGCGAGGTGCAGCTCATCGTCGTCACCGACAACGAGCGCATCCTCGGGCTCGGAGATCTCGGCGCGGGCGGCATGCACATCCCGGTCGGCAAGCTCGCGCTCTACACGGTGGCCGCGGGGATCCATCCGGCGCGCGCGCTTCCGATCTCGCTCGACGTCGGGACCGACAACCAAGCGCTCACCAACGATCCGGCCTACCTCGGCGTGCGCGCGCCTCGGCTTCGCGGGCCCGACTACGACTCGCTCGTCGAAGAGCTCGTGGTCGCCGTCATGAAGGTCTTCCCGCGCGCGCTGCTCCAGTGGGAGGACTTCAAGAAGGGCAACGCCATCGCGCTGCTCGAGCGCTACCGCGAGCGCCTCCTCTCCTTCAACGACGACATCGAAGGCACGGCCGCCGTGTCGCTCGCGGGCGTGCTCGCAGCCGGCCGAGGCCGACGCATCGCCATCGAGGACGAGCGGATCCTGATCCTCGGTGCCGGCGCGGCGGGCATGGGCATCGCGAAGCTCTTGCGGCACGAGCTCACGAGCCGCGGGATCGACGCCAAGCGGGTGACGGAGTCCGTGGGCGTGCTCGACAGCCGCGGCCTCTTGGTCGACGGTCGCTCGTTCGACGAGCCCTACAAGGCCACGCTCGCTTGGTCACGCGCGCACGTGCACGCGCTCGGCATCGATCCGGAGAAGGCCGACCTCTTGGCGGTCATCCGCGGCTTCAAGCCCACCATCCTCATCGGCACGTCGGGCACGCGCGGCGCGTTCGACGAGGCGAGCATCCGCGCGATGGCCGCCGGCTGCGATCGACCGGCGATCTTTCCGCTCTCGAACCCGAACAGCGCGTCCGAGGCGGATCCCGCGGACGTGATCCGTTGGACCGAAGGGCACGCGTTCGTGGCGACGGGCAGTCCCTTCGCGGACGTGCACTTCGCGGGACGCACGCACCGCATCGCGCAGGGAAACAACGTATGGATCTTCCCGGGCCTCGGCCTCGGCGCGCTGGCGGCGAACGCGACGCGCGTGACCGACGCCATGTTCGTGGCTGCGGCGCACGCGGTCGCGGAAGCGGTGACGGGCACGGACCTCGCCGCGGGCGCGCTCTATCCGAGCCTCGATCGACTTCGCGACGTAACGCCGAAGGTCGCACTCGCCGTCGCGCGTGCGGCGGGAGCGAGCGGTGGAGCACCGGCCACGACGGACGCGGAGATCGACGCCCGCATGGCCGCGATTCGGTGGGAGCCGCGGTACGAGTAGCTCGCACGCGCGAAGCGCGACGACGTCTCTCAGACCTGCTTCAGCGCTTCGCGCACGCTCAGCAGCGACTTCTTCGCGTCGCCGAAGAGCATCATCGTGTTGGGTCGATAGAAGAGGTCGTTGTCCACGCCAGCAAAGCCGACGGCCATGCTGCGCTTGAGGAAGATGACGTTCTTGGCGCGGTCGACCTCGAGCATGGGCATGCCGAAGAGCGGGCTCTTCTCGTCGGCGCTCGCCGCGGGGTTGACCACGTCGTTCGCGCCCACGATCACCACCACGTCGATCTCCGGAAAGAGCGGGTTGACCTCGTCCATCTCGAGGAGCTCGTCGTAAGGAATGTTCGCGTCCGCGAGCAGCACGTTCATGTGGCCCGGCATGCGGCCCGCCACCGGATGGATGCCGTACTTCACGTCGACGCCGCGCTTCTTCAGCTCGTCGGCGACCTCACGAACGGCGTGCTGCGCCTGTGCGACGGCAAGTCCGTAGCCCGGCGCGAACACCACCTTCGACGCGTTGCTGAGGAGGAACGCCGCCTCGTCTGCTGCCCCGGAGCGATAGGGCCGCTCCTCCTTCTTCTTGGCGCCCGTGCTCGCGGTTGCGCCGAACCCGCCGAAGAGCACGTTCGCGAACGAGCGGTTCATCGCCTGGCACATCAGCACCGCGAGCACGAGGCCGCTCGATCCGTCGAGCGCGCCCGCGACGATCAGGAGCTTGTTGTTCAACACGAAGCCCAGGCCCACGGCGGAGAGGCCCGCGTAGGCGTTGAGGATCGCGATCACGGTCGGCATGTCGGCGCCGCCGATCGCGAGCACGAGCAGCACGCCGAAGATCAGCGCCGCGCCGATCAAGACCGGAAACAGGTACGCCTGGCTGGGATCGATGGCGAGATAGATCGCGATGGCGAACGCACCGCCGATCAAGAGCGCGCTGATCACGTGGCGGCCCGGAAAGATCACGGGCGCGCTGGGGATCCACTTCACCTCCTGCAGCTTGAGGAGCGCCACGATGCTGCCCGTCGCGGTGAGGTATCCGAGGATCACCTCGGCACAGAGGACGACGATGGAGAAGCGATCGAGGCCCGTCGCGCCGTGCGCCGCGATCTCGGGCGCGCGATCGTAGAACTCGCCCGTCCCCACGAGGGCTGCGGCCAGCGCGCCGAACGCGTGCGAGAAGGCGGTCCGCTGCGGCACCGCCGTCATCGGCATGCGCAGCGCCATCGGCACGCCGAGCAGCGTGCCGACTCCCACGGCGGCGATGGCGAGCCCCGTGTTGCGCAGGTGGACCGCGAGGCCCGTCGCAGCAACACCGAGAACCATGCCCGCGATGCCGGCCCAGTTGCCGAGGCGCGCGGTCTTCACTTCGCTCATGCCCTTGAGCGAGAGGATGAAGAGGATCGCCGCCACGCCGTAGGCGCCGAGCTGGATGTCTTCCTCGATCATCGCGGTCGGGCTCCGGTCGCGCCCGCGGCGGGCTTGTCCTTCCGGAACATCCGCAGGATTCGCTCCGTGATCATGAAGCCGCCGATCGCGTTGGTCGCCGAGCAAGCGATCGCGACCAGCGCGAGCCACGTGACGAGCTCGCTCGGCTGATCGTCCATCACGACGAGCGCTGCGATCACCGCGACGGACGAGAGCGCGTTCGTCAGCGACATCAGCGGCGTGTGCAAGAGGCGCGAGACGTGTCGGATCAGCTCGAGCCCCAGAAAGGACGAGAGCGCGAACACCAAGAGGTTGACCAAGATGTCCTCGGTCGTCATCGGGGCCGCGTCAGCCATTCGTCGTCTCCTTCTCGAGTCGCTTGGCCGTCGCCTCGTGCGTGATCGCTCCCGCGTGCGTCAGAAGCGTGCCCCGCACGATGTCATCGGCGGTGTCGATGACGAGCTCGCCCTTCTTCAGCAGATGGAGCGCGAGCGCGAGACAGTTGCGCGCGTACACCAGGCTCGCGTCCGTCGCGACCGTCGCGACCAGGTTCGTCTGGCCGATGATGAGCACGCCGTGGTGCGTCACGTCGCGGTCGGGCTCGGTCAGCTCGCAGTTGCCGCCTTCCGGCGCCGCCAGGTCGACGATGATGGAGCCCGGCCGCATCCGCGCGACGACGCTCTCCGGGATCAGCTTCGGCGCGGGCCGGCCGGGCACCAGCGCCGTCGCGATGACGACGTTCGCGCCCGCGATGCGATCGCCGACGAGTACGCGCTGCTTCTCCAGCTGCTCCTTCGTCATCTCCTTCGCGTAGCCGCCCTGCCCGTCGCCCTCTTCGTCGAGCGGGACCTCGATGAACTTCGCGCCGAGCGACTCCGCGTCGCCCTTCGCCGCGCGGCGAATGTCGCTGACCTCCACGAGCGCGCCGAGACGCTTGGCCGTCGCGATCGCCGAGAGGCCGGCCACACCCGCTCCCAAGACGACCACGCGCGCGGGACGGATCGTTCCCGCGGCCGTCATCGAGCGGGGAAAGCACTTGCCGAGGCCGCTCGCTCCGAGCAGTGCGGCCTTGTAGCCGGCGATGCTGGCCTGCGACGAGAGCGCGTCCATCGTCTGCGCGCGCGTCGTGCGCGGCAGGAGCTCGAGCGCGAAGCTGGTGACCTTTCCTCCGGCCATCGCGCGGACGGCCGCGTCACTTCGAAACGGAGCGAGCAGGCCGACGATCACGGCGCTCGGCTTCAAGCGCGCAGCCTCGGCTGCCGCGACGGGACCGACCATGAGCACGAGATCTGCGCTCGGCCACGCCTCGTCGAACGAGCCCAGCGTCGCGCCGGCCTCGACGTACTCGGCGTCGGTGAAGTGCGCGCTCAGGCCCGCGCCGGGCTCGACCGAGATCGCGAAGCCCTCTTTCACGAAGCGCTTGGCGGTCTCGGGGCTCGCCGCGACGCGGGTCTCCCCGGGACGGCGCTCTTTGGGCACGAAGACGGTCGGCATTCGGCCCGGGTATATCTCGCGTTCGCGCCGAGCGCCCGAGCCCGAGTGACACGGTGGCGGCGTGGCCGACTCCACGAGGGTGCCGACCCAGGTCGACAGCCGCGGCGCGGCCGGGGCCAAAACCTCGCGCATGTGAGCGCGCACGCGTCTTGCGATGAATGCGCCCCATGAAGCACCGACTCGCCCTGGTCGTGACGCTGGTGTCTGTCGCCCCCGCCTGCGTCAGCCCGCTCGGTCGGCAGAGCGACTACCACGGTGATGGCGAGCTCGGCGCGGGAGACCGCATGACGGTGGTCCTCGAGGACAGCGCGTCCACCGCGACGCTGTCGAGCCTACCGCGCGCGTGCTCGACCGCGGGCACCGAGGGGATCTCGGCACAGCTGCTCGACGAGATGGACTGCCTCTCGGACGGCGCGCTGGTGCGAGTCGACCACCCGAACGTGGTGCTGACGTCCACGCGCGTGCATCCGTACCTGAGCCCAGAGGGGCGCGACGCGCTGCTCGCGGTGGCCGCGACCCATCCGGTGCAGATCACCAGCGCGCTCCGCACCATCGCCGAACAGTACGTGCTCTCGCGCGGATGCTCGGTGGCAGCCGCTCCCGGCCGGAGCAACCACGAGACGGGTCGCGCGATCGACGTCGCGAACTACACCTCGGTCGGCAGCGCGCTGATGCGCGCGGGCTTCGCGCATCCACTTCCATCGAGCGACCCGGTTCACTACGAGGCGATGGGCGACGACCTGCGCACGACCTCCGTGCGCGCGTTCCAGACGCTGTGGAACGCGAACCATCCCGAGGACTCCATCGCCGAGGATGGAAACGCGGGTGCCGGCACGCTCGCGCGGCTCGCCCGCACGCCTGCGCGCGGATTCACGACGAGCGGCATCTGCCGTGCGCACCATGCGCCGCCGCCGCCGCCGCCCCCGCCGCCGCCGCCGCCCCCGCCTCCGACCGGCCGTTCGTGTACGCATACCTACGGAGGCACCTATGGAAACATGGCCTGCTCGGCGAGCTACCAGTGCTGCGACGGCTCGTGGCGCTCCCGAACGAGCGGCTGCGGCACGTGTAGCTGCGTCGAGCCGACGGGAATGACCGGCTGTAGGTAGGTTTCGATTTCGATTTCGATTTCGATTTCGCTCTCGCTCTCGCTCTCGCTCTTGCTCTCGCTCTCGCTCTCGCTCTCGCTCTCGCTCTCGCTCTCGCTCTCGCTCTCGAACTCGAATCCGAGAACGAATCCGATCCGAGAACGAATCCGAGAACGAATCCGAGAACGAGTCCGAAAACGAGTCCGAAAACGAAATTGGCTCGCTCGGGCTTGGCCATCGTCCCGTCGTGCTCGGCGCCGTCAACCCCGCGCCGACGGCGCGCGCGTGCTCGCTTCGTCGGCGCTCGGCCGAGGCCGCGCGCCTCCTGCAGCTCCGCTCGCGTCGGGTCGCATCCGCGACCCGAGGGTCGACTGCGCCTCCGCGCGACCGGGTGGGGTGGGGGCCCCGAGCGGGCAGAAGGAGAATCAACATGGCACTCGATATTTACGGACACTCACTTCGGCTGATTCGCGACATGAGAACGACACTGATCGGCATCGCGAAACACGACTTGGATCTCGCGCGACAGGCGCGGAGGGCCCTCACCAGCATTCCGCTCAACATCGCAGAAGGCGAAGGGCGCACGAACGGCAACGCGCGCATGCGCTTCGAGACCGCGATGGGAAGCGCGAACGAGGTCCGAGCATGCATCGAGACCGCCGACGCGCTCGGCTACATCGACGTGGACGCGAAGCAGGTCGATGCGCTCGATCGGATCGCGCGAACGCTCAACCGGCTCCGGTGAAGCACCGACGCCCGCGGTTCATCGCCGCGGGCGTCGACACTGCCTCAG
The DNA here is from genome assembly GCA_043750095.1 of Deltaproteobacteria bacterium. Classification (GTDB taxonomy): domain Bacteria; phylum Myxococcota_A; class Polyangia; order Polyangiales; family Sandaracinaceae; genus JBBSAT01. The sequence continues at coordinate 451 of JAYVCF010000048.1, read as the reverse complement.
CGCGTGAGCTTCACCAGCACGCCGATCACGTGGTCGAGCTGCTCATCGACGCCATCAGGCCGAGCCGCGAGCCCCTTCGCGTCGGCCACATCGAGACAGCCGACCGTCTCGCGCGCCTCGCCCAACGCGATCGTGTACTTGTGTCGCCGCATCGCGCCTCGATGTGCATCGCCCTCCCGAAGGTTGAGCACGACCGAGGTCGAGCAGCGATCGAGCTGATCCGCTAAGTTGCGATTCCGCCGCGCGATCTCTTCGATCGTGGGCTGGAGCGTCCGAACGATGCAGAGAGCGACTGGATAGATGTTGAGCACGGGCCCTGTCCTTCTTGCTGGTGCCACGACCTGCTCGGGCACTCCCCACCCCACCCGCCGCGCCCGCGGTCGCGCTCAACCTCCATTTCGCTCCAGGGGCGGGGATCTGCTGACGTGACGAATTCGCGATGGGTGCGGCT
>JAYVCF010000047.1:0-18570 GCA_043750095.1 Deltaproteobacteria bacterium | reverse complement strand
CTTGTTGCGCATCAGGATGACGAGCTCGGCCTCGGTGCCGGGCCGACCCGCGTCGGGCGGAAGGCCGATCGACACGTCGCCGATGAGCGAGCAGCCGTCGGGCATTCCCGTCGTGCCGACCTCGGTGACGGCCGTGCCGTGATCCGTGAGCGCGATGGCGGTCGAGCACGCACCGAGCACGACGACGGAGGAGATCATCAGCAGGCGGGCGATTCGCATGGCCCGCGAACATACCAGACCCGCCCGCGGGGGGCCGGGTGTTCGTTCGCGAAACGGGTGCTGCTATGCTGGTCTCCATGCGCACCAGTGGCTCGATGGCTATCGCGGTGCTCCTCGGGGGCAGCCTCGCGAGCGGCTGTAGCGCGCTCGTCCAGCCGAACCTGTCGCTGCTCGACGACGACGCGGGGTCGATCGTCGGAGGAGATGACTCGGGCGTGATCGGCGTCGACACCGGCACGATGAGCCGACACGACGCAGCGAGCTCCTCCGATGCCTGGCAGCAGTCGGGATGTTCGAGCGTATGCACCGACGGAACGATCTGCGACGGAACGAACTGCGTCTGTCCTTTCGACGCGTGCTGTCCGGGTTGCAACGTCGACGCGGTCTGCGCAGCGGGGAGCTGCGTCCCTTGCGGCAATGCGGGTGAGAGCTGCTGCGCGGGCGGCGGCTGTGGCTCCGGAGCGGTGTGCGTCGGAGGCTCGTGCTTCGCGTGCGGTGCGCCGGGCGATGCGTGCTGCGCGGGCGGTGGCTGCGGGCCGGACGCCTTCTGCAACGGCGGGAGGTGCGATGCGTGCGGCATGGCTGGGATGCCGTGCTGCCCACCGGGCCAGTGCGCCGGGGGTGCGACTTGCTCTGCAGCCGACGGGACCTGCCACGCCGCCACGACCTGCGGCGACGTGGGCCAACCTTGCTGTCTCGGGGGATCGTGCAACGACGCGACGCTGGTCTGCAACGGCGGGTTCCCGCTCGGCGGCGGAACCTGCGATCCCTGCGGCGGCGCCTCGCAGGTGTGTTGTCCCGGCAACCGCTGCAGCAGCGGCTTCGTCTGCGGCACGGGCGGATGCGTTCCTTGCGGCGGCGCGGGCCAGAGGTGCTGTGCGGGTGGCGTCTGCCACGATGGCCGCACGTGCCACAGCGGCACGTGTAACTGACGGCGCGTCCCGCGGCGCACGCTTGCGCATGGTGGAACGAGTGCCGGGCTCGAACGTCTGATCTCGCCAGATGACGCGCACACCGATCGTTCTCTTCGCCTCGTTCTTGCTCGCGTGCGGGAGCGGCACGCCTCACGGCGGCACTGTGCACGAGCCACCGCCCACCACCGCGGCACCGATGACGGACGCGGGTGCGTCGAGTGCGAGCGCCACGATCCCGCGCGCCGAGTCGGCGCATGCGATCCCCGACGAGAACACCTGGCGCTCGCTCGCCGCGCGCCCCACCTCGTCGTCCGTCGCGCGCACGGAGGTCGTGAAGTTCCTCGTCGACCTCTCCGACGAGCGACGCATCTGGTTCATCGACACCGAGCGCTGGGAGATCCACTTCTTCTTCGCACGCGATCGGCTCGCGCGGGCCGGGCATCCGGTGATGGACCACGGCACGTTCAACACCGTCGAGTACCGCACCGAGGGCCGGCGCTTCGAGATGGGCTCGGTCGTGCACTACCTCGACTCGGACATCTGGGCGCTCGAGCTCGTCAGCGGCGACACGCTCTCCGGCCCGCGGATCGTCACGCTCTACCACCAGATCGCAGGCGCATTGTGGACGGGCGACCGGCTCCGCTTCCGCGCCATCTCGCCGGTCCACGAGCAGAACCTCGCGAGCGTCGCGGGGCAGCTGCCCACGGTGACGACCGAAGAAGTGTTCCAGGGCATCGAGTACGAGCCGCTCACGAATGGCACGGCGTTCGGGACGCTCCGCGTGGTGCGCGGCGCGCTCGATCTCGCGAGCGTTCGCCCCGATCAGATCCTCGTGCTCGAGCAACTCCCCGACGAGATCCCCGTGGTGGCGGGCGTGATCAGCGCGCAGCTCCAGGCCCCGCTCGGTCACATCGCGGTGCTCTGCGCGACGCGACAGACGCCCAACATGGGACTGCGCACGGCGCTCACCGACGCGTCCATCACGTCGCTCGATGGGCAGCTGGTCGCGCTCACGATCGCGCCGCAGGAATGGACACTTCGATCGGCGACGCGCGCCGAAGCGGACATGGCGTCGGCCTCGCGGCGCCCGGGCGCGCCGCTCGTTCCGCAGGTGGAGTCGAGCGAGACGCGCCTGCGGCCGCTTCGCGAGCTCCGCTTGGCCGACGCCCACACCGTCGGTGCGAAGGCCGCGCAGCTCGGAGAGGCAGCGAGCCTCGACGGGATCGTCACGCCCGGCGGCTTTGCGATCCCGTTTCACTACTATCTCGCGCACCTCGAGAGCGCGTCGATCACCAGCACGATCGCGCCGATGATGGGGCAGGCGTCCTTCCAGTCGGACGGCCACGCGCGCGACACGGCGCTCGCCGATCTGCGTGCACGCATCGAGGCAGCGCCCGTCGATCCCACCCTCGTTCGCGAGATACGTCGCCGCATCGAGTCCACCGCGCGCGATGCGCGCTGGATCTTCCGCAGCTCGACGAACGCCGAAGATCTTCCCGGCTTCACCGGCGCGGGGCTCTATCGCTCGATCGTCGTGCCGGCCCACGCGACGGACGATCAGATCGCGACGGCGCTGCGCGAGGTGTGGGCGAGCGTCTGGCTGCTCGGTGCGTTCGAGGAGCGCGACTGGTACCGCGTGCAGCACGATCACGTGGCCATGGGGATCCTCGCCGAGCCCTTCGTGGATGGTGCGTTCGCCAATGGCGTCGCCATCACCGCCAACCCGTTCTTCCAAGGTCGACCGGGCTACTTCATCAACGTGCAGGCACTCGGCGGGAGCGTCACCGGTGCGACGGGCGACGAGGTGCCCGAGCAGCACCTCATCTACACGTACATGGACACGCCCGAGTACGAGCTGCTCTCGCGTAGCTCACGCACGGGCGGCGCAGCGCTCCTCACCGAGCTCGATCTCTTGCACCTCGACGACGCGCTCACCGTGTTGAACGAACACTTCACGGTCGAGCGCGACTGGCTGACGCGGCAGTGGCCGGGGAGCGAAGCGAACGCGTGCGACGTGGAGTTCCTCGTCGCGGGCGCCGATCGGCACATCGTGATCTTGCAGGTGCGGCCCTACACCGTGCGATGGGGGCCCGGCCAAGAGTTTGGGCCCTGACCCAAGCGCGTCGAGCCCGATGATCACCAAGCGAGCGCGCTCTCGCCGTGCTCGGCGATCATGCGATCGACGTGGGCGAGCAGCGTCGTGCGTCTCTCTTCGAGCTGGGCGTAGAGACGATCGCTGAGGATCGGCGCACAGGCGTCCGTCTCGACGCGCGCGCGATAGGCCTCGACCGAGAGCGCGCGGATCGCCTCGACGGTGCTTCGTCGAAAGCGCTGCACGGTGTGCAGGCGCGTGTCCATGAAGCCCGGGCTCGCGTGAGGCGATTCGATGAAGCCGGCTGCGTTGTCGAGGTACACGAGCGGGCCACCGACGCCGCGCGTGCGCACGTTCGTGTACTCGCCGCCCCAGCGATCGATGTTCTCCGTGAGGTAGTCGAAGAGCACGAGGTCGGAGAGCTCGGCGGCGCGATCGCCCGCGTCGGGCGCGTCGGCGGCGCGGTGGGTCTCGGCGGCCTCGGGCCGCTGGAGCGTGCCGCGGGCCTGCGCCGCGTACACGCGCGCTCGCTGGAACGGAGAGACCGCGGGCGCAGGCGCGAAGCGCACCCACGATTCCCAGCCGAGCCCGAGCTGGATCGGAACGAGCCGCTCCGGGATCCAGTACGAGAGCGAGCCGCAGACGTGATCGCCATCGACGATGGCTTCCTCGACGCGCGCGTCGCCGACGGCCGCCTCGCGCAGCGGTCCCCACGAGAGGCGTCGTCCGATCGTGGGCGGAACGCGCCCGAGACCAAGCATGCGATCGAGCTGGTAGCTGGCGATCTCCGCGTAGAAGTGGCTTCCCGAGAAGGTCTGCGGCGGCTTGAAGTAGCCGCGTGAGCCGTCGGCGAACGTGAGCCGGAACGCGAGGCTGCGCCCGCCGCTGCCGCGCTCGACCCGCGTGATCGCCGACGAGGCGAGCACGTCGAGGATCGGCGCGTCCATCGTTCCGAGAAACGCGTCCGTCGTCACGAGCGCGGCGTCGGTTTCGTTGCCCGCGTCGGGCAACGCGATCGGGGCGATGACGGCCACGACCTGCGCCTGCATCGGCGCACTCGCGGCGTGATCGGGCAGGGGGCTAGCGCAGCCGAAGAGACACAGCGCGACCAGAGCCCGTTCCATGGCGCGATGCTGGCCAACATGGACGGATCCGGCCACTTTTCGGCAGGCTCAGAGGATGCCTTCGTCGATCCGGCGCATGCCCTCGAGCAGGAGGCTCTCGGTGGACGCGGCGAGCGTGCGCTCGGTCGTCTTCACGTTGGGATCGAACGCGAAGTCGCCATCGGTCAGGCGCAGCATCGAGTAGAAGGCCGCGTCGCCCTTCTGCGATCCGAAGAGCGCGTGGACGATGTGTCCCGCGTCGAAGTGCATCTCGCCCTCGGCGGCGCCGGAGGTGAGGTGGAGCCGACCGGTCTTGCGGCTCTGGCCGAGCACCTGCACGACCTCCGGCAGGCCCATGTCGCGCAGCGCGCCCGAGAGCCCGCCGGCCGCCTTCTTCTTCTGGTTCGCCGTGCTCTCCACGATCTGCGTCGCCTTGGCGACCACCACCTCGGGTGCGGTCGGCTTCTGCAAGTAGTCCGACGCGCCTGCCGCGAAGCCCTTGTTCACCGACTCGCGATCGGCGCGCTTCGTGAGGAACATCAGCGCCGCGTTCTGACTCTTGCTGCTGGCGCGAAGGATCGGCGCGAGCGAGAAGCCGTCCTCCGCTCCGAGATCGACCTCGCTGATCACCAGATCGAAGCGCTCGCGTCCCAGCGCCTTCTCTGCTGCCGCGCGATCGCCGACGGCGAGCACGTCCCAGCTCTGATCGATGAAGCGCATCTCGAGCACCGTGGCCTCGGCTGCGTCGGGATCGACGACGAGCACGCGATGCCGAACCGTACCGGGTACCGTGCCCTCGCTCGCGCCGGCGAACCGCACGACGTCGACGAGCGCGGGATCGAAGAGCGTGCCGCTGAGCTGTCGAACCACATCGAGCGCTTCTTGCCGCGTGAGCGTGCGCCGATAGGGGTTCTTCGGGTTCTGCACGAGGTCCACGAACGTCTCGACGATGGTGAGCACGCGCGCGCCCATCGGGATGTCCTTGCCCGCGACGTTCTTCGGAAGACCCTGGCCGTCCCAGCGCTCGTGCAGACCTCCGAGGATCGCGACCACTTCGGGCGAGAGACGTGCGGCCTCGAAGAGGCGCAGCGGTGCGTTCCACGTGGTCTCGGCCTGCATCCGATGACCATCGAAGCGCGACACGTTGAGCGCGGTGAGGTGATAGGTCGCGTGCTTGCCGAGATCGTGCAGCAGCGCGGCGAGCTCGAGCGCGTTGGCCTCCGTCTCGCTCATCGAGAGCCGCTCGGCCGAGCGCCGACAGATCCGCGCCACCGTCGCCGAGTGTCCTCGGAGCTCGGCGCGGTTCTGCTCGATGAGCGTCACGAGCACCGCCGCGGTCTCGACCAGGCTCGCGGCGTTGTCGATGGGCTTGTCCGCCGTCGTGGCGTCGAACGTGGGCATCTCGAGCGTGCCGAGATCGATGGCGGGCCGCTTGCGCTCGGCCTTCGGCGCCGCGCGCGCGGGATCTTTGGCCGGCGCCGCGCCGAGCCCACCGCCGAGCCCACCGAGGTCCTCGAGGTCGATCGCGAGATCGCCGCCGCCTCGTCCGCCGATCGCGCCGCTGCCGAAGCCGCCCTCGTTGCGATCGATCGTCTCGTTCGTGCTCAGCGGAAGTCCCGCGCCGCCGACGTTGGCGAATGCGTGCGGGTCGCCGCCGTAGTGCTTTCGGATCGCCGCGCGGATCGAGGCAGGGCGCGCGATGTAGGCGTTCACCTCGCGCACCGCCGTGACGAGCTGCAGCTGCTTCTGGATGTCGTCCTCGAGATCGGCGACCACGATCGAGAGCGACTGGGTGCGCCGATCGTAGAGCACGGGCACGGTCGAATAGCGCTCGGCGACCTTGCGCGGGATGAGGCGCAGCATGTCGCGATCGACCTCGGCCTTCGCGAGGCGCTCCGTGGAGACGAAGCGCGTCTTGTAGACGCCCGCGATGAACTTCAAGAGGTCCGACTCGGTCATCACGCCGCCGTCGAGGATGGCCTCTTGCACGGGCTCGCCGCTGCGACGCGCGTGGTGATAGAGGCTCTCGTACTGCGCAGCCGTGATCCGCCCGTCGTCGCGCAAGCGGTCGAGAATCCGCATGCCCGCGGGCTGCCCCTTCGGGCTCGGTGTGGGAGGATTCTGTCCGGTCACGGCAGCTCGACAGAAAGGTCGGGCAGCCATTCTACACCGTGCGCCCGATCGTCGTTCTGTTCCGTCATCTCGGCAGGAGGCGCCGCAGGCGCGATGGTCATCTCGGCAGGAGGCGCCGCAGGCGCGATGGTCATCTGGCGGCGCGCGGTAGCGCGAGCAACGTCAGCGGCTCGTTCGAGCGCGAGAGCACGATCTCGGAGCCCATGCGTACGTCCCGGCTTCGATGCGGGCCGTCGATGAAGAGTCGGCCTTCGCGGATCTTGCTCACGATGCGCAGGCAGCCGCCGTCCTCGACGAGGCCGCGCGGCATTCCGATGCGACGACCGCCGGGCTTGTAGGGCTCGCGCACCACGAACTGGAGCTTCTTCGACGCGACCGGGAGCACGAGGCCACCGGCCGAGAGCTGCGCCGCCGTCGATCCCGCGGAGGGCCCGATCCACACCCCGCTCGACTTCTGCTCTTCGATGCGCGCATGTCCGCGTCGCGGCTCGAGCGAGAGCAGATAGCGCGAGGTGGCGGCCGGTGAGGGATGCGCGAAGAGCATGTCGTTGAGCACGCGGCGCGTGACGATCTCGCCGTCGAGCTCGACTTGCATGCGCGCGAGCTCGGTCTTCTTGAGGCTTCCTTCGAGCGCGCGCGCCAAGATCGCGCGGACGCGCCCCTTCTTGCCGGCGCAGAAGTGGCCGACGCTGTCGTGGGGCGCGGAGTTGATGGCCACGACCGGTGTTCCCGGGCCGACCCAGCGCGCAGCCCAGAGCAGCGTTCCGTCGCCGCCCACCGTCACGACGAGATCGACGTCCTCGACCAGCCCTTCGTCGCCGCGAAAGCGAAACGTCGAGCGCGCGCCCAGCGAATCGAGCGCCGCGTGTGCCTCCTCGAGCGTCGCTTGATGATCGTCGTGCGCCTCGACGAGCCGCGCGACCGACGCATCCTTGCGCGCGAGCAGCTCGAGGAAGCGCGGGTTCTTCCGCTCGCGGACGTTCGTCTGGTACGCGCTCTTCTTGTAGACGACGAGCACGCGCGGTGCAGTGTCGGCGGCTCGCCGAAGGCGCGATGACGCTCGCTCGCTCGGGCGATGCTTCACCCTCAGCGTCCGTCTTCTGCCGAGTGCGGGCCTGGATCGGTGGCGCGGCCCTCGTCCTCCGAGAGGTGCTCGACCAAGCGGCGGATCGCGACCTCGGTCTTACAGTCCTCGAGCACGCCCCTGCGGCAGGCGTCGAGCGCGTCCTCGAGCGAGAGCCAGCGCACGATGGCCGCTTCTTCCACTGGAGATCCGTCGAGCGTCGGCGCCGTCGCGCTCGCAGGATCCGCCTCGGCCGCGAGGAAGTAGAGCTTCTCTGCCGAGAGACCCGGCGAGAGAAACACGCCGGACCCGAGTCGGAAGAACGCGTCGGGCGCGATCGCGATGCCGACCTCCTCCATCGTCTCTCGCGCCGCGCACGCGCGCAGGCCTGCTTCGCCGTGCTCGTCGGCCTCGACGAGGCCGGCGGGGATCTCGTAGAGCGTCGGGTCGGCGCTCGCGGCCGCGATCGGCAGCGCGTAGCCGGGGCGCAGCGAGAGGGGAGGGCGAATCGCCGAGCGAACGCAGACGCGATCGGGCGCCCGCGCGAAGAGCACGATGCCGACCGCGTCGGTCGCCGCTCGCTCGACGCAGTCGTAGGCATAGTCGCGGCTCGGCTCGGCCACGCCCCCGTAGCGATTGCGCAGCGTCAGGCGCCGCACGCGGACGAAGCCCGCGTCGCTCGGTGTGCTCGACGTGCGATCATCGACGACCTCGATCACGACATGGGGTCGAACGAGCTCACTCATGGTCGACGGGCCTCTTGGCAGTGGTTCATGTTCAGAGCGCCGCGCCTTCGTCGGGGGATGTGGCCGGAGCCGGGGGTGGTGGTACCGGACCGAACGTCAGCGTGAGGGTGGGTGCGAGCGCCCAGGACGCCCCGGCCCCGAGGAAACCCCAGAGCTCGACGCCCCCACCGAGGCTCGCTCCGCCGCCGAGGTGAACCTCGAGGAACGCTCCGCCGCCGAGAAAGCCGCCCGCGGTCATCTTCACTTCTTGCGTCGACCCGCCCCACATGCCGCCGCGCAGGCGTAGCTCGAAGTCGACGTCGCCGAGGTTCGCGACCGCCGCGACGGAGAGAGCGAACGGTGTCGCGAAGCGATCGTGCGAGTCGCGCGCGGAGGGAATCGTGAGCGCGCCGGTCATCCCACCGATCCGAAACCAGTCGAACGCGGCCCAGAGATCGAGCCAACCGCCCGCGCCCACGTCGCCGTCGGCGATGATCGGCCCGGCGCTGATCGCGCCCGAGATCTCCTGCGCGCGAGCAGAGCAAGGGACGATCGCGATCGCGATCGCGGCTGCGATCGCCGTGATCGTGGCGAGGGCTATCCGGGTCATTTCGAGGTGGGGATCTTCTTCGCGTCGGCGAGGAACGTGGCCAGCCCCGCGTCGGTCAGCGGGTGCTTGAGCAGCTGCAGGATGACCTTGTGCGGAATGGTCGCGACGTGCGCCCCGATCTCGGCGGCCTGCACCACGTGCAGCGGATGCCGAATGCTCGCGGCGAGCACCTGCGTCGTGAGCCCGTAGTTGTCGTAGATGTGGACGAGCTGCTGCACCAGATCCATGCCCTCGCCGCCGATGTCGTCCATGCGTCCGACGAAGGGCGAGATGTAGGTCGCGCCGGCCTTTGCGGCGAGCAAGCCCTGCGTCGCGCTGAAGCAGAGCGTCACGTTGGTCTTGATGCCTTCCTTCGTGAACACCTTCACGGCCTTCATGCCGTCGGCGATCAGCGGCACCTTCACGACGATGTTCTTGTGGAGCTTCGCGAGCTCGCGTCCCTCGCGCAGGATCCCATCGGTGTCGGTCGCGATCACTTCTGCGCTGATCGGCCCGTCCACGATCTCGCAGATCGCTTCGACGATCTCGCGCATGGGCTTGCCGGTCTTGGCGACCAGCGAGGGGTTCGTGGTGACACCATCGATGACGCCCATCTGAGCGGCATCACGGATCTCGCCGAGGTCGGCGGAGTCGATGAAGATCTTCATGCGGCGGCAGTGTCCCGACGGAGAGGTGGGTAGTCAACGCGGCATCTCAGGAACGGGCTGCAGTTCTAAGGAATTTCCGGAAGCCGAGGAAATTCCGGAAGTGTCGTGTTTCACAGAGGCCGGCCCGTCACTATCTCGTCCCGAGACTCTCGTCCGAATCGCGCAGCGATCGGAGCGTGAGCGCAGCTGCGTGAGAGAACGAAGTTGGTTGGGATCTCGAGCGACGAAGTCGGTGGTATCGACGAGGAGCTTTCCCGAATTCATGCGCTTCCGGAATTTCCTTAGAACTGCAGCCCATTCCTCATTTCGCGGCGAGGACGCGCTTGGCCTGCTCGAGGTCGAGCTCCCCTTCCCAGCGGGCGACCACGATCGTGGCGACCGCGTTGCCGATCATGTTGGTGATGGCGCGCGCCTCGCTCATGAAGCGATCGACACCGACGAGGAGCGACAAGCCCGAGACGGGGATCGCGCCCGTCGCTTGGAGGGTCGCCGCGAGCGTGACGAAGCCGCCTCCGGTGACCGCCGCCGCACCCTTGCTCGTCAGCAAGAGCACGAGCAGCAGCGTCGCCTCGTGCTCCCAGGTGAGCTGCGTGTCGGTCGCCTGCGCGACGAAGATCGCCGCCATGGTCAGGTAGATCGAGGTGCCGTCGAGGTTGAACGAGTAGCCCGTCGGCACCACGAGGCGCACGACCGGCCCGCTGCAGCCGAGGGCCTCGAGCTTGTCCATGAGGCGCGGCAGCACCGACTCGCTGCTGGACGTGCCGAGCACCACGAGGAGCTCCTCGCGCAAGTAGCGAAGCAGTCGAAACAAGGAGAGCCCCACGAGCGCACACACGGTCCCGAGCCCCACGACGACGAAGGTGATCGCGGTGGCGTAGAAGCCGAGCATCAGCTCGAGCAAGTTGCCGAGCGCCGAGGGACCGAAGTGGCCCACCGTGTAGGCCATCGCGCCGAACGCGCCGATGGGAGCGAGGCGCATCACCAGCGCGATGACGCGAAAGAGCACGTTGGCGATGGTGTCGATCGCGTGGAGCGCGGGCTTGCCCTTCTCGCCCATCGCGGCGATGGCCAGGCCCACGAGGATCGCGAGGAAGAGCACCTGCAGGATCTCGCCGCTCGTGAACGCCGACGCGAAGCTCTCGGGCACGATGTTGGTGAGGTGCTGGACGAACGTCATCGCCTCGCGCCCGTGCGTCTGCGCTTCGACGCTGTCGGTCGAGAGGGTGGCGGCGTCGCGGTGCATGCCCGCGCCCGGCTGCAACACATGCACGACCGCGAGCCCGATCAAGAGCGCCACCGTCGTCATCGCTTCGAAGTAGAGCAGGGCCTTGAGGCCTACGCGGCCCACGCGCCGCAGCTCGCCGACGCCTGCGATGCCGTGCACGACCGTCGCGAACACGATGGGCGCGATCAACATCTTCACCATTCGGATGAAGACGTCGCCTACCGGCTGCAGCGCCTCGCCCCAGTGCGGCCGGACCCAACCGAGCAGCGCGCCCAGCACGATTCCCGTGAGCACCTGGAGATAGAGTGTCCCGTGCGCGGAGGCCGGCGTGGGCGCCCCCGCGGCCGGCTGCGCCAAAACCGGTGCTTTCGTGGGCGGATCGGGGCTCGTCATGGGCGGCCCAGGCTAACGCGTCGGTCCCTCGCAAGCGGCCGTTTTCTTCTGGGCTTCAGTTCTCTAGAATCCCCACCCCGCTCTCGATCGAAAGGATTCCTTCCCCATGTCCTATGCCCGCCCCGACTCGCTCGTGACCACCGCCTGGGTCGAAGAGCACATCGGTGATCCCAAGGTCCTCGTCGTCGAGGTCGACGTCGACACGAACGCGTTCGAAGAGGGGCACGTGCCCGGCGCGCTCGCGTGGAACTGGACCACCCAGCTCTGTGATCGCCACCTTCGCGACATCCTGCCGCGCGCCCAGCTCGAAGAGCTCCTTCGCGCTTCGGGCGTCGAGGCCTCGACGACGATCGTCCTCTACGGCGACAACAACAACTGGTTCGCCGCGTGGGCGCTCTGGCAGCTGGAGATGTACGGGCACAAGGACGTGCGCCTCATGAACGGTGGCCGCACGAAGTGGCTCGCCGAAGGTCGCACGCTCTCGCTCGACGTCCCGGCGCGCACGCGCACGGGCTACGTGGTGCCCGCGATCGACGAGGCGCAGCGCATCGAGCTCGATCGCCTTCGCCCGCTCGTCGCGACAGGAGCGATCCACCTCGTCGACGTGCGCAGCCCGGGCGAGTACTCGGGTGAGATCCTCTCGCCGCCCGGTCTTCCCGAGACGTGCCAGCGCGGCGGCCACATCCCCGGCGCCGCGAGCGTCCCCTGGGCGACGGCGTGCAACCCCGACGGCACCTTCAAGAGCCGCGAAGAGCTCGAGACCATCTACGGTGGCAAGGGCGTCCGCGATGACAAGCCCATCGTCGCGTACTGCCGGATCGGCGAGCGCTCGAGCCACACGTGGTTCGTGCTTCGTCACCTGCTCGGTCGCAAGGACGTCATGAACTACGACGGCTCGTGGACCGAGTGGGGCAACCTCGTGAAGGCGCCCATCGAGGTGGGGGCCCAGAAGTGAGCAAGGCCAAGAAGCGCACGCCAGCGAGGGGGACCAAGAAGAAGCCGGCGGCTGCCTGGAAGAAGCAGAAGGCCGCCGCGCCGAAGAAGAAGCCGAAGGCGGTCGTGAAGACCAAGGCGCTGACCAAGTCCTCGCCGAAGAAGAAGCTTGTTCGTGTTCGCTCGAGAAGTGACGACAGGAGATCGATGGTGGAAGAGCTGAAGGCAGAGGAGCACAAGCGCGAGGAGGTCGTCCTCGGGGGATGGCCCGCAGGCATCACGACGTACCGGATCGGCGCGCTGTGGATTTGCAAGGTCGACAACGTGAGCCCGGGCGCGACCGTGGCGCGTGGGCGCGGCAAGACGCGCGAGGAAGCGCTCGAGATCGCGACGACGGCGGCCACGCGACGCCTCGCTGCGACGCGCGTGCATCGCTGAGCGACGCGCAGCGTCGAGCTGGATGATGATCATCGCGTCTTCGACGCCTCCTGCCAGGATGATCGTGTGAAGGATCCGACGACGGTGGCGGAGCTCTCGCGGCGCCTCGCGCGTCGCGAGGTCAGCTCGGTCGAGCTCACACGAGCCGCGCTCCGTGCGATCGACGAGCGCGACGGTGCGATCGGCGCCTTCGTCGAGCTCGATGCGCGTCGTGCACTCCGTGACGCCGCGCGGATCGACAAGCGGCGCGCGCGGGGCGAGAGCCTCTCGCCTCTCGCGGGGATCCCGAGCGCGATCAAGGACCACGAGCACATGCGCAACATGGGCACGCGGGCGGGCTCGCGCATGCTGCGCTACGTGCGCTCGCCCATCGACGGCGAGCTCGCGCGCCGCTGTCGTGCCGCGGGGATGGTGCTCCTCGGCAAGACGAGCTGCTCGGAGCTCACGATCCTGCCCTTCGTGGAGACCGATCTCGGTCCGCCCACGCGCAATCCGCGATCGACGGAGCACTACGCGGGCGGCTCGAGCGGAGGCGCTGCGGCGGCCGTGGCGGCAGGGATGATTCCCATCGCGCCGGGCTCCGATGGCGCGGGCTCCATTCGCGTACCCGCGTCGTTCTGCGGGCTCGTCGGCATCAAGCCGAGTCGGCACATGCTCTTTCACGAGCACCACGCGGTCGATCCGCACGACATCAGCGCGGTCGGCCCGCTCGCACAGACGGTCGAGGACGCGGCGATGCTGCTCGACGTGCTCCTCGGGGACACGAGCGAGCGAGGCGACGTGCGCTCGTTTCGCGTTGCGGTGACCCTGCCACCGCGCGCACTGAAGATTCGCTTCGTCGTCCGCTCGCGGCTCACCGCGGTCGATCCCGAGGTCGAGGCCGCCGTGCGTCGCGCCGCGCGCCTGGCCGAGCAGCTCGGTCACCACGTCGAAGAAGGCGAGCCGCTCGAGGGAAGCGTGGACGAGTTCCTCCCGCTCATGGCCAAGATGATCAGCAGCGTCCCCACGATTCCGTTCGCCAAGCGCTATCTGCAGCCGACGACGAAGTGGATGCTCGAGCTCGGCAAGCGGACGACGCGCGAGAGTGCGCAGGCGGCGAAAGATCTGCTCCAGAGCCGCGTCGACGCGTGGTTCGGCGAGGCGACCGACGCTTGGATCTTGCCGACGTCGTGCATCTTGCCGCCGCGCGTGGGCCAGTACGACGGTCTCGGCGGCGAAGCGATGTTCCGCGCCGTGACGCCTATCGGCGCCTACACCGCGCCCTTCAACGTGTCGGGTCAGCCCGGCGTGAGCTTGCCGCTCGCGTTCAGCAAGAGCGGCCTACCCATCGGCGTGCAGATCGTGATGCACCGTCGCGACGATCGTCGGCTCTGCGGGCTCGCCGCACAGCTGGAAGAAGCGGCACCGATCACCAGTGCGTTCTTTTGAGATCGCTCCCTTCGCGCTGATGTTGGCGGCGTGCGGCGCTGCACCTACGCCTGCGCCCGTGCACACGCCGCCGGCTGAGTGGACCGCGCTCACGAGTGGCACGAGCGAGAGCTTGCGCGGGCTCTCCGTCGTGTCGGCCGAGATCGTCTGGGCGAGCGGCACCCATGGCACCGTCGTCCACTCGATCGATGGGGGTGCGAGCTGGCGCGTGAGCGTCGTGCCTGATGCGGACGCGCTCGACTTCCGAAGCCTGCATGCGTTCGACCGAGAGCGCGCGCTCGTGCTCTCGGCGGGATCGCCTGCGCGTGCGTTTCTGACGAGGGACGGCGGCCTCACGTGGACCGAGACGTACACGCGCGAGGGCGAGGGCGTGTTCTTCGACTCGCTCGCGTTTCGCGATGCGAGCGAGGGTCTCGCCATCGGCGATCCTCTCCCTGCCGAAGACGGTCCGCACTTCGTGCTCCTCGTGACGCACGACGGCGGAACGCACTGGGAAGAGCGCGTCGGTCCACGCGCCGAGGTCGGTGAGGCCGCGTTCGCGGCGAGCAACGGATGCCTCGCGTTCCTCGGCTCGTCCGGCGTGATCTTCGCGACAGGCGGCAGCGCGGCCCGCACGTTCCGATCGATCGACGACGCGGCGACGTGGTCGAGCGCGAGCGCGCCCATCGCGAGCTCCGCCTCGGCGGGGATCTTCGCGCTCGCCTTCGAGGACGCGCAGATCGGCTACGCCGTCGGCGGTGACTACGCCGCGCCGACGGACCCCGGAAGCTTCGCGCGCACGAGCGACGGCGGGCTGGCCTGGACCGCGGGTGCGTCACCTCGCGGCTATCGATCGTCGATCGCGATCGCACCGGGCGCCCTGATCGTCGTGGGATCGTCGGGCTCCGACATCTCGCGCGACGACGGCAACACCTGGACGCCGATCGGCGACACGCCGCTGAACGCCGTTCGGATCGCGGGCGACATCGCGTTCGCGGTGGGCCCCGAGGGCCGCCTCGCGCGTCTCTCGCTTCGGGCGCGCTAGCCCGCGACGAATCCCTTCCAGAGCCTCATGTACCCGGCGAAGGTCGGGCTGAGTCCTTCGGTGAGCAGGTGTGCCTCGGTCACGGGCTCACCTGCGAGGGGACGATCCTCGAGCACACGCTTGGGCCAGTCGTGGTTGGCGATCGCCGCGCGACCGAGCGCCACGGCGTCCGCTCCGAGCGCGAGCTGCGCATCGGCATCGGCGCGCGTGAGGATTCGCCCCGCCGTCACGATGCGAACGCGATCGCCCACGGCCTCGCGGAAGAGCGGCGTTGCGTGCGTCTCGGGACGCTTCGTCGTGTTCTTCGATGCCCGCCAGAGCGAGAGGTGCAGCACCTCCATGCCGTCTTCCACCAGCCAGCGCGCGACCTCGAGTGCCTCGTCGAGATCGATCCCCTTGGTCTGTCCGAAGTCTTCGGGCGAGAGCCGCACGGCGCGCACGAGCGAAGGCGCACGATCGCGCACCGCGCGCAGCACGAGACGGATGAGCCGCGCGCGGTTCTCGAGCGATCCGCCCCAGCGATCCGTGCGCCGGTTGTAGACCGTGCTCATGAACTGCGAGAGCAAGTAGCCGTGTGCACCGTGGAGCTCGATCGCATCGAAGCCCGCCGCGGCGCAGCGCTCGGCCGCCCTCGCGAACGCCTCGATCGCGCCTGCGATGTCTTCTTCGGTTCCCGCGCGTGGGATCGTCTCGACGCCCTCTTCGTACGCGCTTGCGCTCCACGTGGGCAGGCCGCTCACCTTCTCGCTCGCGCGTAGGCCGCCGTGGAAGAGCTGCGCGCTCGCGAGCGCACCACCCTGATGGATCTTCGATGCCAGGCGAGCGAGGCCCGGCAGCATCGCGTCGTCGTGCAGGCCGAGCTCACCCGCCCACGCCTTTCCATCTTGCGACACGTGCGCCGCGCAGGTCTCCACCAGGCCGAGGCCCCCCTCGGCGCGCATCGAGAGAAAGCGCAGCTCGTCGTCCGAGAGCGAGCCGTCGGCGTGGCTCTGCATGTTGGTCAGCGGCGCGAGCCAGATCCGATTGCGCGAGACGACGCCTTCACGCAGCACGAGCGGGTCGAAGAGATTCATCCGTTCACCGTGCAAGCCAGCACGACCGAGAGGCAGCGTGCGCGAGTGTCCATGCGCGCATCATCGCGCGCCGCGCTCGCGCCGTCAGCCTCGGTGACGAGCCTGGCCCCTTGCGCGTCTCTTCGACGGATCGCAGCCTCGCGCCATGGCCTCGATCGCATCGGCACTTCCGTTCGCCAAGGCATTCGCGCCGGACGTCGAAAAGCGCGGAAACTTCGTCCGCGATGCGTGGGATCGCCTGCACAAGATCCCAGGCGGCAAGCGCGTGTTCTCGCTCTTGGTCGGTCGCGCAGCGCCCTACACGGGTTCGATCGGCGCGCGCATCGAGGAGCTCGAGGTCGGCTACGCGAAGGTCACGCTGCGGGATCGGCCGAGCGTTCGGAATCACCTGCGCTGCGTGCACGCGATCGCGCTCGCGAACCTCGCCGAGGTCACGGGCAACGTGGCGGTGTTCTACTCACTGCCCGACGACATGCGCTTCATCGTCGCCGGGCTCTCCATCGAGTACCTGAAGAAGGCGCGCGGCACGCTCACCGCCGAGAGCCGCCCGCCCGCGATTCCGAGCTCCGGAGAGAAAAAGGAGATCGAGGTGGGGGTGGAGATCAGAGACGCGAAGGGTGATCTCTGCGCACGCACGACGCTCCGCACGCTGATCGGACCCAAGCGCGGATGACGCTCCGTGTCGCGCTCTGTCAGATCGATCCCGCGATCGGCGATCTCGCGGGCAACGCCGCCAAGATCCTCGCGATGGCCGAGCGGGCGAGGGCCGCAGGCGCGCGCGTGGCGATCTATCCCGAGCTCGCGCTGACCGCGTACGGGCCGCGTGACTTGCTGGAGCGCCCCGCGTTCATGCGCGACGTCGCGGCGACCCTCGAGAAGCTCGCCGCCGCGCTGCCGAAGGACCTCGTCGCCATCGCTGGAGCGCCCACCGCGCGCTCCGAAGCGATCGGGCGGCCGCTCCACAACTCCGCGCTCGTGATCGAGGGCGGGCGCGTGCGGCAGATCGTGCACAAGCGCCTCCTACCCACCTACGACGTCTTCGACGAAGACCGATGGTTCGAGCCCGGCAGCGAGCCGGGCGTGGTGGTGGTCGACGGCGTTCGGCTCGGCGTCTCGATCTGCGAGGACACGTGGAACGACGTCACGCTCATGAGAGGGCGGAGGTACCTCGTCGATCCGATCGCGGAGCTCGTCGCCGCGGGCGTCGATGTGCTCGTGAACCTCTCGGGCTCCCCTTTCACGCGGAGAAAGCGCGAGGGCCGCGGCGCCATGCTCGCCGCGATCGCCAAGATGCATCGCGTACCGATGGTGATGGTCAACCAGGTCGGCTCTCACGACGACATCGTCTTCGATGGATCGAGCGCGATCTTCGGACCCGACGGCTCCGTCTGGGCGCAGGCGCCGAGCTTTCGCGAGGAGCTCGTCGTCGCCGAGCTCGCGCCAGGCGGACCGATGCACGCGCTGCCCGAGAGCGACGAGGCAGCGATCCTCGAGGCGCTCACGCTCGGTGTCCGCGACTACGCGCAGCGCTGCGGCATCAAGAAGGCGGTGCTCGGCCTCTCGGGTGGGATCGACAGCGCGCTGGTCGCCTGCATCGGCGTGCGCGCGCTCGGCGCCGAGAACGTGCACGGGATCGCGCTGCCGAGTCGCTACTCGTCGGAGGGCTCGATCACCGACGCACGCGCGCTCGCGGAGGCGCTGGGGATGCCCTTCGAGATCGTCTCCATCGAGCCGCTCTTCACGCCCTACTACGAGGTACTGCCGAAGCCGCTCGCCACGCTCGGCGCCGCGCCCGAGGGCGATGTCACGTTCGAGAACGTGCAGGCGCGCCTGCGCATGACGGTGCTGATGGCGCTCGCCAACCGCATGAACGGCTTGCTCTTGAACACCGGCAACAAGAGCGAGGTCGCGTGCGGCTACTGCACGCTCTACGGCGACATGGCAGGCGGGCTCGCGGTGCTCGCCGACGTGTGGAAGACGGTCGTCTATCGGGTGAGCCGCGAGGTGAACCGACA
This sequence comes from Deltaproteobacteria bacterium, assembly GCA_043750095.1. GTDB lineage: Bacteria > Myxococcota_A > Polyangia > Polyangiales > Sandaracinaceae > JBBSAT01. The sequence continues at coordinate 535 of JAYVCF010000047.1, read as the reverse complement.
AGCCGGCCGCTCGCTCATCCCCGAGAGCACACTGACGAAGCCGCCGAGCGCCGAGCTGCGCCCCAATCAAACGGATCAAGACTCGCTGCCACCCTACGACGTGCTCGACGCGATCCTCGCGCTCCTGGTCGAGGAGCAGCGCTCGCCCGAGGAGATCGTGGCCGCAGGCTTCGACGAGGCGGTGGTGACGAAGGTCTGCCGCATGGTTCGCCTCGCGGAGCACAAGCGCAGGCAGCTTCCTCCTGGGCTGATCGTGACGCACAAGGCGTTCGGTCCCGGACGCCGCGTGCCGATCGCCCAGCGCTGGGGTCCGTAGCCGACCCTCCGATCCGTGAGAAAGCGATCCGTGAGGAAAGGGGCGCGGGTGTGACGCTACGCAAGCGATCACGCCCCAGGCTCTTGCGGAGCGAGCGCGATCGACGGCTACCCTCGTCTCGATCGCACTGATCGTCTTCTTGCCGGAGCTATCCATGCAGCATCGCGTCGTCGTCTTCACGCTCGCGCTCACGGCTCTCGGTTGTCTACCCGCGCTCGC
>JAYVCF010000046.1:0-11478 GCA_043750095.1 Deltaproteobacteria bacterium | reverse complement strand
CTCGGTCTCGCACTCGGTCTCGCACTCGCACTCGCGTTGCCTCGAAGTGCGCAACGCGACCGAGCACAACCTCAAGAACGTCTCCGTGGACATCCCGCGAGAGAAGCTCGTCGTCGTCACCGGTCCTTCCGGCAGCGGCAAGAGCACGCTCGCGTTCGACGTGATCTTCGCCGAAGGGCAGCGTCGCTACCTCGAGACGCTCTCGCCGTACGCGCGCCAGTACTTGCCGCAACTGCCGCGGCCGCACGTGGATCGCGTTGCGGGGGTTCCGCCCACGGTCGCGCTCGAGCAGCGTCTCGCGCGCGGCGGCGCGAGCTCGACCGTCGCGACGGTGACGGAGGTCTCGCACTATCTCCGCGTGCTCTGGGCTCGCGCGGGCCTCTTGCACTGCCCGAGGTGCAAGGTGCCCATCGCCGCGCGCTCACCCTCGCTGCTCGCCGACGATGCGCTCGCTCGGTTCGGCGCGACGACCGAGATCGCCGTCCTCGCCCCCGTCGTGCGCGGTCGCAAAGGACATCACCGCGAGCTGCTCGACAAGCTCTACGCCGACGGCTTTCGCGAGGCGCGTATCGACGGCGCGATGCGCGCGCTGGCGCCGGGCACGTCGCTGCAGCGATTCGTCGAGCACCAGGTCGACGTCGTGGTCGAGCGCGTGCGTGGCGATCGTGCAGCGCTGGAGGCCAGCGTTCGACGCGCGGCGGTGCTCGGCGAAGGATCGCTGCGCCTGCTCGCGAAGGGTGACGACCAGCTCGTCTCGACGACGCGAGCGTGTCCGACCTGCGGCGATGGTTTTCCCGAGCTCGATCCGCGCTTCTTCTCGTTCAACACCAAGCAAGGTCAGTGCGCGGAGTGCGAAGGACGCGGCGCGCTCGCCGAGGTGATCGGCCGCGGCAAGACGCTGCGCGAGGTCCTCAGCCCCTGCGAGAGCTGCGAAGGGACGCGCCTCTCGCCGCTCGCGCGCGCCGTCACCGTCGCCAGCCGGCCCATCACCGACGTCCTCGGTCGCAGCGTCACCGACGCGCGCGCCGTGCTCTCTTCGCTCGCGCTTCGGGGTCGCGAGGCGCAGATCGGCGAGGCACCGCTCGGCGAGTGCCGCCGGCGTCTCGCGTTCCTCGAGGAGGTCGGGCTCGGCTATCTCGGGCTGGATCGCGGCGCCGACACGCTGAGCGGCGGCGAGATGCAGCGCGTGCGACTCGCTGCGCAGCTCGGCAGCGGCCTCACGGGGCTGCTCTACGTGCTCGACGAGCCGACCATCGGCCTGCATCCGCGCGACACGGGCAAGCTGGTCGCTGCACTGCGTGGACTGGTGGAGAAAGGGAACAGCGTGCTCGTGGTCGAGCACGACAGCGACGTGATCCGCAGCGCCGATCACGTGATCGACGTGGGGCCCGGCGGCGGCAAGCGCGGCGGGACCATCCTGGCGGAGGGCACACCACGCGAGGTCACGACGCGACCGGGATCGATCACCGGCCGATCGATCTCGCGCCCCGCCGACGTGCCGGCGAAGCGTCGATCCTGCGCCGACGTCCCCAAGCTGATCGTGCGCGGCGCGCGCGGGCACAACCTAGAGGGAGTCGACGCCACCTTTCCGCTCGGTCGGCTCGTGGCGGTCACGGGCGTCTCGGGGTCGGGCAAGAGCACGCTCGTTCGCCGCGTGCTTCTTCCGGCCGTTCGCAAGGCCCTCGATCTCGTCGAAGAGCAGCCCGGTCTGCCCTTCGATCGTCTCGAAGGGGCGAGTGCCCTGAAGCGCGCCGTGATGGTCGATCAGTCGCCCATCGGTCGGACTCCGCGATCGGTTCCCGCGACCTACGTCGGCGTCTGGGACGAGCTGCGCAAGCTCTTCGCGCGAACGCCCGAAGCGCGCGCGCGCGGCTACGAGGCGTCGCGGTTCTCGTTCAACGTCGCGCACGCGGGGCGATGCCCGACCTGCCAGGGCAATGGCGTGCTCACGATCGAGATGGCGTTCCTCCCCGACGTCCACCTCCCCTGCGAGACCTGCAACGGCATGCGCTTCACGCGCGAGACGCTCGCGCCCACGATCCACGGCGCGTCGGCGGGCGCGCTGCTCCGCATGGAGATCGAAGAAGCGCAGAAGGTGCTGTCCGCGATCCCCAAGGTCGCGCGCCCGCTGGAGCTGCTCACGGAGCTCGGTCTCGGCTACCTCGAGCTGGGGCAGCCCTCGAGCACGCTGAGCGGCGGGGAGGCGCAGCGCTTGAAGCTCGTCGCCGAGCTCGGTACCGGCGCGAGTGGTCCCACGCTCTACGTCCTCGACGAGCCCACCACCGGCCTTCATCGCGAGGACGTGACGCGCCTGCTCAAGGTGCTGAACCGCTTCGTGGAGCGAGGCGACACCGTCGTGGTGATCGAGCACCAGCTCGACGTGGTGCTCGCGGCCGACTGGGTGATCGACCTCGGTCCGGAAGGCGGGGCGGCAGGCGGTCGCATCGTCGCCGAGGGAACGCCGGAGTCGATCGCGAGGGCCGCGACGCACACGGGCCGCGCACTCAAGGCCGAGCTCGAGCGCTCCGGCCTCGATCGCGGACGGGGTCGCTCGTCGGCGGGGGCGATCGTGGCGCCCGCGTCGGAGTGAGCCCGCGAACGCGACGAGCCCTGGCGCGGGTGGCGCTGAGGGCTCGTTCGCAAGGATGGAGCGGGCTCGATCGTCCATATCGACGAAGCTCGCGTCGGCGTCAGCAGCGTCGGGATCAGCCGCCGGGCGAGCGACAGTAGCCGTCTTGCCAGACGCCGTGCGAGTCCTGCGCGGGCGCAACCCACTGACGGCCGTCACGGCAGCTTCCGGTCTCGGGTGGACGCTGACGACCACCGCAGCCCGAGACCATCGCCGCCACGGCGAGCAACCCTGCGACCACCACCATCCCGACGGAACGAACGCGCATCGTGATCTCCTTCGCCAGCCACCCTTGCTGACGCCAACGGGCGGGACGCTAACCGCGTCCGTGGGATGGGTCAATGGCGGCGGGAAATCAGAACGCGAGGACCAGCGACGCGCCCGCATCGGCCCCCTGCGCGGCGCCCACGAACGAGAGCGTGACGCCGTCGACCGCGATCGCGGGAAGCCCGATGTCCGTCACCTCGTTGGCGAGCGCGATGGCGAGCGAGATGAGCCCGATGGTCTGCAGCAACACCGAAGGAATCCCGAGACCGAAGCCCCATCCGCTGCTCGTGCGAAAGCTCGAGGGCGCGAAGTTCGTCATCCCGGAGAAGATGCCGCCGCCTACGGGGATGAACGCGTACTGCCAGCTGTTGCAGTTCGTCGAGCGTCCGCTCGAGAACGACGAGCACGAGTCACGCGCCGCGTCGAGGGCGCCCACCACGAGCCCCATCACCCAGCCGATGTCGAAGATGACAACCGACAGCGCGATGAGGCCGCCGTCTTCTCCGTGGCGGCGCACGGCGTGGTGCACGACGCTGGCTTCGCGCGTGGCGGGCCAGCCGCTGGTGTCCGCCGTCTCGGTCGGACCGCTCAACGGCGGGAGCGCGACGAACGCGTCGTAGGCAGGGACGGGCGCGATGTCAGGCACGCGCGCGGGTGGGCCGAGGGGCGCGACGCATTCTTCGCCGTGCTCGACCAGCGCCTCCGGACACGCGGGGACGCCCTCGCAGCGACGCGCGCTGGTCGAGAACGTCTGACCGGGCCAACAACAGAAGCCCTCGACCCGCTCTCGGCCTTCGACGCAGTCTTGCGCGCCGGCCACGAGCGAGACGCTCCAGCTCGCGACGAGCACCAGGAGGGTGAGCATGAGGCGCACGTCAGTACGTCCCCTGGAGCGAGAGCCCCGCGAGCGCGCCCGGTGCCGACGGAACGAGCGTGATCGACAGATCTCCCGACGCGAGACGCGGAAACGCTATCTCGCTCGTGCGGTTCTCGACGGCGACGGCCGCAGCGACCAAGCCGATGCCCTGGAGCAACACCGACAAGATGCCGAACGGGATCCCGATCCCGTTGTTCCGAAACCCGGAGCCGAAGTTCGTCGTCACCGCCGCGATGCCACCGCCGAGCGGCACGAACGCCAAGGGCCAGCTCTGGCAGCCCCGAAAGCATGCGTTGCTCGCCTCGTCGAGCGCCGCGCCGAGCCAGCCGAAGAGCCAGCCCACGTCGAAGATCGTGAACGCCATCGCGATGAGCGGCTCGTCGCGGCCGTGAACGTGGGCGGGACGATGGAGCTCGGCGGCCGCGTGCACGGCGGGCCACTCCGTGTCCGTGGTGGTGCTGGGCGCAGACGCTCGCTCGGCCGAGAGCGCCGCGTAGCCGGGTGGAACCGAGGGCTCCATGTCGCCCGCGGCCGATGCGGTCGGCACGCTGGCCGTGCTCGCGCGGATGCTCGGGACGCTCGTGACCGCGCGGCGGACACACGCTTCGCCGTGCTCGGCGAACCTCTCGGGGCATCGCGGGGCACCTTCGCAGCGATGCGCCTCGATCGAGAACGTCTGACCGGGCCAGCAACAAAAGCCTCCGGTCCGCTCGCGTCCCTCGGCGCAGTCTTGCGCGTGCGCCGTCGTCGCCATCGCGAGGAGCGCGAGCACGAGCCCCGCTCGCGTCATCGCGTCTCCGGCACCGATCGCTCGATGGCCATCACGAGGTCGGCCCACTCGGTGCGCAGCTCGCGCGAGACGACGTAGGTCTCGCCCTCGCGCGTGACGTTGCCACCGCTCGGCGTCACGGTGACGAACCCGTCGCGCGAGCACTGGATGACGAAGAGCGTGGCGCGCCCGGGATCCGACGTCGCGCGCACGGTGAAGCGCCCATGCTCGGGATCGCTGCGCACCGGCGGATGACCCGCGGCACGCACGGCGGTCAGCGTGTCGTCGAAGAGCGTCGGGTCATCAGCGCGCAGAGGCCCCACCCCGAGCGTCGGCACGTCGACCGGGCCGTGACATCCCGCGATGGCGATGCCCACGATCGCTACGAGCACGCCCCCACGCAGCCCCGACATCGCCCCCACGCGGCGATTCTAGAGGTCGTTGTCTCAGGAAGGAAACGAGATCGTCGGCACGTGTGCCGGGACGTGCAGCTTCGCGTCGGTCTTCGACTTCACTTCGTCCACGGTGACGCCGGGGGCGAGCTCGAGCAGGTGCAGCCCGTCGCGCGCCACGTCCATCACGCAGAGGTCCGTGATGATCCGATGCACGACCTTCCTGCCCGTGAGCGGCAGCTTGCAGGCGTGGAGCACCTTGCTCTCGCCTTCCTTGTTGCTGTGCTCCATCACCACGACCACGCGGCGGGCGCCGGCGACGAGGTCCATCGCGCCGCCCATCCCCTTGATCATCTTGCCGGGGATCATCCAGTTCGCGAGGTCGCCCTCCTCGCTCACCTCCATCGCCCCGAGGATGGCGAGGTCGATGTGCCCGCCACGGATCATCGCGAAGCTCTCGGCGCTGTCGAAGAGCGACGCGCCGGGTAGCATCGTCACCGTCTGCTTGCCGGCGTTGATCAGATCCGCGTCGACCTCGCTCTCGGTCGGGAACGCGCCCACGCCGAGGATCCCGTTCTCCGACTGGAGCATCACCTCCACGCCAGGCGGGATGTAGTTCGCGACGAGCGTCGGAATCCCGATCCCGAGGTTCACGTAGAACCCATCGCGAAGCTCCTGCGCGGCGCGCATCGCCAGCTGATCACGGTTCAACATCGGATCAACCCTTCCTGGTGGTGCGGCGCTCGATGCGCTTCTCGTGTTTCCCCGCGACGACGTGGTGCACGTAGATGCCGGGCGTGTCGATCTCGTGCGGTTGGATGGCGCCCACGGGAACGATTTCTTCGACCTCGGCGATGGTGACCTTGCCGGCCATCGCGCAGAGCGGGTTGAAGTTCTTCGCGGCGAGCCTGTACTGGAGGTTGCCGTATCGATCGCCGCGCCAGGCCTTCACGATCGCGAAGTCCGTGACGATGCCGCGCTCGAGCACGTAGTGCTTGCCGTCGATCTCGCGCGTCTCTTTTCCATCAGCGACGACGGTGCCGTAGCCCGTCTGCGTGTAGAACCCCGCGATGCCCGCGCCGCCCGCGCGCAGTCGCTCGGCCAGCGTTCCTTGCGGCGTCAGCTCCACCTCGAGCTCGCCCGACAAGAACTGCCGCTCGAACTCCTTGTTCTCGCCCACGTAGCTCGAGATCATCTTCTTGATCTGCTTGGCCTGGAGCAAGATCCCGAGCCCGAAGTCGTCGACGCCGCAGTTGTTCGAGACGAACGTCAGGTTCTTGGGCCCCGCCTCGCGCAGCGCGGCGATGGCGAGTTCGGGAATCCCGCAGAGCCCGAAGCCGCCGGCCGCGACCGTCGCGCCATCACCGATGCCAGCGAGCCTGATCGCCTCGAGCGCGGACGCGCGCACCTTGTCCATGCGCGTGGGGATAACACAGTGCGCTACTTCTTCACGAGCACGGTCTGCCGCGTGAACGGGTTGGTCGCGAGCGCGAATCCCTTCGGAATGGGATCGCCGTCGCGATGGGCCTTCGGGGCGGGACGCGCGGCGGGTCCGAGCAGGTCGCCGAGGTCGCGGTCGGCCCTGCCACCGAGGTTGCGGCTACGCGAGCCCGACGATGCCCGGCGGGTTTGTCATCACGGCGGAACCATCGGCCCTTCTCGCGAGCACCCGACCTCGCCCGAGCCGGTCCAGACGCAGTTCATCGTGCAGTTCCCCGGGTAGCAGGGATCGCCCGGGTACTGGCAGAGGTGTCGCGGGGCGCCGCACGCATTCCTCGGCGTGATGCAGCGTCCCTCGGGCCGCGCCGTGCAGTGCGTGTCGGCGATGCACGGCTGACAGATCGGAACGCGCGTCGGTGGCGGCTCCACGATCGACGGCTCGCCCGGGATCCGCGGCGGTGCGCTCGGCGCTGCCCCGCGGCACTCCGTTTCGTAGAGCATCTCGGTGTACGGACAGCTCGGTGGCGAGACCGTCCGCGGCATCCCGTCGCACGCGCCGACGACGAGCGCGACCCAGAGCAGGACGGACGCCGATCGTGGACGCAGATCACGCGACATGGTGCGCTCTGGGAGCGTTCGTCGCCGCCGATCCTTGGCCGCTCTCGTCCACGCGAACGTTCTACTCTGCCCCCCAGACGATGGCGCGCCCGTCCGAGTACTGTTCGACGATCGCACGCGACGCGCGCGAGCCTCTCGCGGGGACGGCGAGCCACGCGCGGGGCTGCGTGCTGCTCTCGTATCCCAAGCGCATGTGGGCGCGGCAGGCGCTCGACTCGGTGGGGCTGCCGCCTGCGCTCGTCGGCGTGCTGAAGCACCTCGGCGAAGACAAAGACGTGATGACGCGCTTCGTGGCGCACGAGGGCGTGTGGAACGAGCGCGTCGAGATCACGCTCTATCCAGAGGGGCGACGTCATCGCGACGTGCCCCTCGAGCGCGCGGCGACGCTGCTCGGGACCGCGGGTCCCACGGATGGCGAACCGACGACGACGCCCGTGATCGCGTGCTGCACGCACGGCATTCGCGATCGATGCTGTGCGCTCTTCGGAGCACAGATCGTGACCGCGCTGCGCCAGCACCTGGAGGCGACGGGCAAGGACGTGGAGATTCGCGAGGCGACGCATCTCGGCGGCGATCGATTCGCGCCGACCGTCTTGGTGCTGCCGAGCGGGCACATGTATGGGCACCTCGTCAGCGACGACGCGGGCGCGCTGATCGACGCAGCGCTCGGTGCCCTGCCGCTGCGCGCGCGCTTTCGCGGATCGCTCTGGCGCGACTCGCTGGAACAACTCGCCGACGTCGCCGCGCTCTCGCTCGCCACGCAGGCCGACGAACGCGCGCCGGTACTGGGGCCGATCGAGCGGACCGAGCACGATGCGTCGCACGCGACGCTGCGATTCACGGCATCGTTCGGGACCAGGACCGCGCAGCTCGAGGTGCACTGCGTGCGCGAGCGCCGGATGGTCGTGGGGGACTGCCGCAGCGCCGACACGCACCGACGCGGCGGCGTGTCGCTCTGGACGATCGAGCGGCTGACGACGAGTCGATAGGGCCGAGTGTGGCGGCGCGTTCGGCCACGCACGCGCGGGACGACGGCCACGTTCGGGCCACGCGGTAGCCGAACTGGGGCGCCAACGCCTCGCTCGTGCGGCATGACGCCTCGATCGGACGCGGTGCATGGCTTGCACGTCACGGCGTCGGCGAAGGAGCACGTCATGGCATTGGACACGAATCGCAAGCGCACCCCGCAGCTCGTCGTCGGAGCGATCACCTTCGCGTGCATGGCGGCAGCGGGCTGTGACGAGCGTCTCGGAGAGCTGCCGATCCTCGAGCAGACGCCGATGTCGTTGCACGGCCACCTCCCCTCGTCGGCGCCGCTGACGGAGGCCGAATCCGTCGACGCGCTCACGTCGCTGAACCACGGCGAGATCTCGCTCGCGCGCTACGCGATCGAGCGCGCGCGGACACCGATCGCGCGCGACCTCGCACAGATGATGATGGACCAGCACACCGATGCGCAGGCGAACGTCGCTGCGTGGGCGCAGACGGCGGCTGTGGCGCCGGTGGCGAACGACGTCACCCGGACGATCGAGGGGAGCCTGACCACCGTTCGCTCGCGCCTCGACTCGACGCCCGACGCCGACTTCGACGTGGCGTACGTTCGCTCGCAGGTCGAGATGCACCAAGACGCGCTCCGCATCCTCGACGAGCGCATCCTGCCGGGCGCGCACGACGAGCACTTCCGAGCGCTCGCGACCACGATCCGCTCCGCCGTAGCCATGCATCTCGCGCACGCGCGATCGATCGCCGACGTGCTGAGGCCCTGAGCGCCTCGATCAAGGCAGAGGCGCGGGCGCGCGAGGAACGGCGAGCCCGAGATCGCGATCGAACACGTCGATCCGCTCGAAGACGTTCGTCTCCGGCTGAGGATCGCCGCTCGTGTCGGTTGCTCGTCGCTCGTGCCGATCCGCTCGCGCCCGCGCCGTGCTCATCGTCGATGACCTCCGTTCCTGCCGCCGAGTCGGCGTGGATCGATGCGTTGCGAGGCTCGTGCCGCGCGCACGCGACGCGTTGAGGCTCGAAACAGCGCCTCCAACGCGACATCGCGCGCGTATTCCCGGACAGAAGATCACGCGGACCCATCAGGCCGCGCCTGTTTGGCGACAACGGTTTCGTGCGACGCTCGCTCGTCGGGAGGCTCCATGACGCAGGGACGAACGATTCGGGCATGCGCGGTCCTCGTGGTCGGCCTCGCGGGATGCACTGCCAACGCTGTGCGGCACGATGCCGGCGCGGCCACCGACGCGTTCGGCGCCTCCGACGGATTGGGCAGCGACGCGCCGACCGTCCGCGATGGGAGCGGCGCGGACGCATTCATGTCTCTCGACGACGCCGACATCGACGCCGCAGCGCTGACCTGCGACGGCGCGATGGTGGCGCTCCCCGATCCCAGCGCGCCCGACGGAAGCGACGAGACTCAGCCGGCCGACTGCCCGACCTGTCCGCACTTCACGAGCGTCACCGTCACGCCGGGCACCACGACGGCATCGGTCCACGGCGTCGCGAGCGCCTCGACCACGTGCACCTGGACGCTGGTGAGCCCCAGCTGCGGCGGGACGACGGGGGCGTTCGGTCCCGACCCCGAGTTCGGCATGTTCACGATGACGCTGCCTCTCTTCTGCGGCACGAACCGCCTGCAGCTCGTCTGCGAGAACGCGAGCGGCCGCACCATCGCGACGCGCAGCATCGTCGGGCCCTCGTGCGGATCGCGCGACGTGCAGATCACGCTCGCATGGGGCGCGACGTCGAACGATCAAGAGCTGCACCTGATCCGCGAGGGCGCGCACATCAACGACATGGTCGGCGACTGCACGTGGTTCACCTGCGTCTCCGCGTCACCCGACTGGGGCGTGATCGGCGATCCGAGCGACGACCCGCACAAGGACGTCGATTGGTTGAGCACGTTCGGCCCGGAGAACATCTACCTCACGCGCGCCGCCGCCGGGCGCTACGAGGTGATGGTCGAGTACTGGGGCTCGGGCACGACGGACTCGCCGAGCGTCACGATCAACCTCGGCGGCCGCACGGTCTGGATGGGCGCGCACACGATGAACCTGTACGACGTCTGGGACGTCGGCACGATCGTGTTCCCAGGCCCGACGTTCATCCCGGTGGACACGGTCGTCTCGTGCACGGCCGCGTGGCACGGCGGCGGATCACGCGGCTGCGCGATGCCGATTCCGTAGCGGCGCCCTCGCGTGGTGGCGATCGCCCCGCGTGGTAAGAGCGCGCGATGACGAAGCCGTGGTCCGTGACGCGAATCCTCTGCCCCACCGACTTTTCGGCCGCGTCGGACGCGGCCATTCGCGCGGCAGAGGCCATCGCGCAGTCGTTCGGCGCTCGGATCGATCTCGTGCACGTCTGGCTACCGCCCGTGGCGATGGCCTACGACGCCGCGTTCATCCCGACACCAGATCAGATCGTCGGCTACACCAACGACATGCAGAAGAACCTGGCGGCGACCGCGGCACGCATCTCGCTCCCGGCCGATCGCGTGGATCGTCACCTCATCCAGGGCGTGCCGTGGCAGGACGTGATCGCCACCGCCGTCTCGAAGGGATGCGACCTGATCGTGATGAGCACGCACGGCCGCACGGGGCTCACGCACTTCGTGATGGGAAGCGTCGCCGAGCGCGTCGTGCGCAGCTCGCCGGTACCCGTGCTCGTGGTGCCCGCGCCGCGCCCTTAAGTGCGGCTCGCCGGGCCGACCCGATCGTGTCGCGTCCGCTCAGCGGACGACTCCGGTCGAGATCCACGCGCGTACGACCTCGTCGAGCACCGGCAAGCTCACCGCGCCAGTTCCGAGGACGACGTCGTGGAAGGCGCGCACATCGAATCGATCGCCGAGCGCCTGACGCGCCTCTTCGCGCAGCGCGAGGATCTCGAGCTGACCGACCTTGTATGCGAGCGCCTGGCCCGGCGTGTTGAGGTAGCGATCCACCTCGTTGCGGATCAGGTCGTCGGGCATCGAGGTGTGCGCGCGCATGTAGTCCTCGGCCTGCGTCCGCGACCAGCCCATCGCGTGAAGCCCCGTGTCCACGACGAGGCGCGCCGCACGGAACGCCTCGAGGTCGACCGCGCCGATGCGATCGAGGTCGTCGTGATAGAGGCCGATCTCGCCTGCGAGCCGCTCGGCGTACAACCCCCAGCCCTCGACGTACGCCGTGAAGCCGCCGTGACGGCGGAACGCGGGCATGTCGGGGAGCGTCTGCGCGATCGAGATCTGGAAGTGGTGCCCGGGCACAGCCTCGTGCGCGGTGAGTGAGGCGAGGCTGTAGCGCCGGCGCGACGCCGGATCGGCGGTGTTCACGAAGAACATTCCGCCGCGCGATCCGTCCTCGGCACCAGGGACGTAGTACGCGAACGGGGCGCTCGCGGCCTCGGCGGGCGGCATCGCCACCACCTCGCAGTGCTGCGAGGGCGGGTGACTGAAGTACTGCGGAGCGAGCGCTTCCCCGGCGGCGACGCGCGCGCGTGCATCCTCGAG
>JAYVCF010000045.1:0-16775 GCA_043750095.1 Deltaproteobacteria bacterium | reverse complement strand
AGTGTCTGGGAGCGGCTCCGAGCGCGATTCCCTCGCGCGCAGGTGCTCGAGTTCTACGCGTCTACCGAGGGCAACGCGGTGCTCGCGAATCCCTCGGGCAAGAAGATCGGATCGCTCGGGAAGGCGCTTCCCGGGAGCGCGGATCTCGCGCTGCTCGCCTGGAGCTTCGAGCACGAGGACTTCAAGCGCGATGAGCGCGGTCAGCTGATGGTCAGCGGCGTGGGCGAGCCGGGCATCCTCGCCGCGCGCGTAGATCCGAGCGTGGTCATGGCGAGCTACGACGGCTACGAAGGCGACAAGAACGAGAAGTCGGTCCTGCGCGGCGTGTTCGATCCGGGCGACGCGTGGTTCGTCACGGGCGATCTCATGCGCCGAGACGAAGACGGCGATCACTGGCTCGTCGATCGCCTCTCCGACGTCGTGCGCACCGAGCAGGGACCCATCCCGACCCTCGCCGTCGAGGATGCGCTCGAGACGTGCCGCAACGTCCGGACCGCCGTCTGTTACGGCCTCGGAGGGGGCGCCGGCGGCGGCAGGCAGACCCTGACGGCGAGCGTCGCCGCGAGAGACGGCTTGCTCGATCCGATCGCCTTCACCGAGGACGTCGTCTCGCGCCTGCCCACGGCCAAGCGCCCCCGCCTGGTGCGCGTCGTCAAGACCATCCCGCTCACGGACGGGTATCGCCCGCGCAAGAGCCTGCTCAAGGAACAGGGCGCGAACGTAGGCATGGGGGAGTTCGTGCTGACCTACGACGAACGTGCCGAGAAATACGTCATGACCCGTTCCGGGGCCGTCACCGCGACCGCCTAAGCGCCGGGCCTACACCGCCGCCATTGACCGGGCGCGCCCCCGCGCGTTAGCGTGCTGACGCATCGGTGGCCGTGCTGAACGCCCTCTTTCGCGTCCTCGTCTTGCTTTGGATCGCCTCCGCTGTCGCGGGGTGCGGGCCCGTCTGGTACACGGCCGAGATCATCTCGGCGGGCTCCATCGTCGCCGAGGCCGAGCACGCCGACGCGACCGAGCACTCGCCCTACGAGTACTGGATCGCGCGCGAGTACCTCGACAAGGCCCGCGAAGAGGCGGGAGGCGGCAGCTACGAGGACGCCATTCACTACGCGCAGGAGGCTCATCGCTATGCCACCGACGCGCGAGATCAGTCGCGCGCTCGCATGCGCGACGACCTGGCCTCGGGTCGCGCTCCGGGGGACCACCACTGATGATCGGGTCCTCGACGCCTCGAGCGGCGACGATGAGCCGCGTGCTGCGACTCGCGGCGCCCCTCTCGTTCTTGGTCGCGCTCGCGTGCGGGCAGGGCGCGGTCCTGCAGGGCCGCATCTCGGGGACGCGCGAGATCGTCGATCAGGCCGAGCGCAACGGTGCGCGCGTCTGTGCGCCGCGCGAGCTGGCCGTGGCCCGCGCGAACCTCGAGTTCGCCGAGCGCGAGATCGCCCAAGGCGATCCGATCCGTGCCCAGCAGCACTTCGATCTCGCCGAGCCGAACGCACGCGCCGCGCTCCACATGACGGACGCGGAGCGCTGTCTCGAGCACGAAGCCGCGCCTCCTCCGCCGCCTGCACCGGGTGATCGCGACGGCGACGGCATCCTCGATCCCGACGACCAGTGCCCCGACGTGCCCGAGGATCGCGACGGCTATCAGGACGAGGACGGCTGCCCGGAGACGCAGGACTCCGACGGCGACGGCCTCGACGACGATCACGATCTCTGCCCGGCCGAGGCCGAGGACGCGGACGGCTATCAAGACTCCGACGGCTGCCCCGAGCTCGACGACGACGTGGACGGCATCCTCGACACCGCCGATCACTGCCCGCGCGAGCCCGAAGACCGCGACGGTCATCGCGACGACGACGGCTGCCCCGACTTCGACAACGACGGCGACGAGATCAACGACGCGGTCGACCAGTGCCCGAACGAGCCGGGCCTCCCCGCCGAGAACGGCTGCCCGCGCGTCTACCAAGACGTGGAAGTGACGAGCGAGGGCATCGTCATCCATCAGCAGGTCTTCTTCGTCACGGATCGCGCCACGATCCGCCCGGAGAGCCACGCGATTCTCGACACCGTCGCCCAGGTCATGCGCGACTTCCCGGACATCTCCATCGAGGTCCAGGGTCACACCGACAGCCGCGGCGTCGATCGCCACAACATGCAGCTCTCGCAGGCGCGCGCCGACTCGGTCCGCACGTACCTGATGCAGCAGGGCATCGCGGGCGACCGCATGACCGCGACGGGCTACGGCGAGACCATGCCCATCGAAGACAACTCGACCGACCAGGGCCGCTCGATGAACCGCCGCGTCGAGTTCCACCGTACGGATTCCCGCGCAGCCCAGTAGGCGCTGGTGAGCGCGTAGATGCCCGATCTCCGCGACAGCATGTCGGACGCGCAGGGGCCCATCGCGTTCCTTCGATCGCCTTCGACGATCCGCGCTCGCTCGCGCGAGCTGCTCGATCTCGGGCTCGCCGGGAAGCTCGAACACTTCGAGGTCCGCCTGGATCGGCTGCCGCACGTCGTGGACCGCACGCTCGCGATCACGCGCGCGAGGTACCCGACGCTCGAGATCCCCAACCACTCGCGGTGGAACCACTTTCGGGCGGGCGGTGTGGATCGCGTGGCCGACTTCGAGGCACGCATCGCACCCATGACCCTCCACGAGCGCGCGCGCGCGCGATTCGCGCTGGCGATCACCAGCGTGCTGCTCGATGCCGGTGCGGGACCCGAGTGGCGATATCGCGAGCCGGGCACCGGTCAGTTGTTCGCGCGGAGCGAGGGGCTGGCCGTCGCGAGCTACCACATGTTCGTGAACGGCCTCTTCTCGAGCGACAAGAACCATCCGTACCGCGCCGACGCCGAGGGGCTCGAGCAGCTCGACGGGCTGAAGCTCGGCGGTGCGTTTCAAGCGGCGAGCGGCAACCCCATCGTCGGCCTCGAGGGCCGCGCGGACTTGCTCGGTCGTTTGGGATCGGCGATGCGCGCGACGCCCCGCTTCTTCGGGGATGCGTCGTCGGGCACGCCACGCCTCGGCCGCTTGTTCGACGCGTGCCTCGCGCGCGCGGAAGACGGCAAGCTCCCAGCGCGAAGGATCCTCTTCATCATCCTCGAAGGTCTCGGGCCCATCTGGCCCGGTCGCATCGAGCTCTTGGGCGTGAACCTCGGCGACGTGTGGAAGCACGGCTTGGTCGCAGGTCCCACCGTCACGGCGGGCCTCGTTCCTTTCCACAAGCTCTCGCAGTGGATCACCTACTCGTTGATCGAGCCGCTCGAGCAGGCCGGCCTGGCCGTCGTCGGCACGGACGAGCTCACCGGCCTCGCCGAGTATCGGAACGGCGGCCTCTTCGTCGACGACGGTGTGCTCGTGCCGAAGTACGACGCCGTCACGCGCGCGGTGCACGCCCCGGGCGACGAAGTGATCGTCGAATGGCGCGCGCTCACCCTCGCGCTCCTCGACGAGGTCGCCATCGCCATGCGCGACAAGCTCGGCATGACGGCGACGCAGCTCCCGCTCGCGAAGGTGCTCGAGGGCGGCACCTGGGCCGCCGGACGTCAGGCCGCGAAAGAAAAGCGACCCGACGGGACACCGCCGATCACCGTCGACAGCGACGGCACCGTGTTCTGACGCCGAGCTTGCAAGCTGGATGGACGTTGCCCTCGCGCGCTCGCCGCCGCTGGCCCCGCATTTGCTCTAGGGCGCCCATGCTCGACGAACACTCGGATCTCACGCTCATCGGCCAGAACGCGCAGACGGAACGTGTCTTCCGCAGCGCGGAGCTCCTCCGGGCCGAGCTCACGCCCTTCGTCCAGCCGAAGGCGCTCTCCGAGATGTTGGATCTGGCCGCGCAATCCGCGGCGAACACGCCTGTCGAGGACGTCCTGCGCGAGATGCGGGCGTCCGTTGCCGGCATGCTGCTCAATCGCGTGGGCGACTTCATGGTCGCGACGCAGCGCGCGCTGGAGAACGTCGAGCGCGTCACGCGTGCCCCGGGTGCGCGGGGCCGCGCGGCGGCCTGAGTCGCCACCCGCTGGCGTGCCGAGCGGCCATTTCGCGCGTGTAAATCACAAACTTCCGCCGTCGGTGCCAAGCCGATACCATGCCCCTCGGAATGTCGACCGACGTCGTCGAGTCGCTGGGGAAGGTCCAGCTCTTCGCAGGGATTCGGGTCGAGGGCCTGAGGCGCGTCGCGTCCATCTGTAGCGAGGAGAGCTTTCGCCTCGGCGACATCGTCTTTCGCGAGGGCGAGGTCGGCGACAAGCTCTACATCATCCTCGACGGCAAGATCCGCATCTCGCGCGAGGTGAGCGGTATGGGCGAGGAAGCCCTCGCCGTGCTCGGCATCGGCCAGGCGTTCGGCGAGATGGCGCTGATCGACGACTTCCCGCGCAGCGCGGACGCGCGTGTGCACGAGCGCTGTCGCCTGCTGGTGCTGAGCAAAGACGCGCTCGAGGACCTGCTCTTCCTCGACAAGGACCTCGGCTACGAGGTCCTCTGGAACTTCGTGCGGATTCTTTCGACACGCCTGCGAGAGACCAACGACAAGATGACGTTCTTGTCGGTGACCGGGAAGTTCTGACCTCGCGTTCGTGCTAGCAGAGCGGCGATGGCTCCGAGGATCGCGCTCGCATGTCTCGTCGTCTGCGCCGGCGCTTGCGCACCCACGACGAGCGCGAGCGAGTCACTCGCCGACGTGATCGTCGATGCGCCTGGCGCGACGGGGACCGGCTTCGGTGATCCGACGCACGCGATCGACGGTGTGCACGGCGCCGGCTATCTCGCGGGCGGGACTGACGTGTACTCGCTGAACTACGCCGACCGAACGTATCTCGTCGTCCGCTGGAGCGGTCGTCGCGTGACGAACGGCCCGGGCGCCGATCTCGTCGTGTTCGAGAACCCATTCCGCACCACGTGGAACGCCGACACGTACTTCATGGACCCCGTCGTCGTGAGCGTGTCGCGCGACGGAGCCCGCTGGGTGGAGCTGCCCCATCACTATCGCGCCGCGGATCCGAGCACGTACTCGACCCGCCCCGAAGACTGGGAGGGCTTCGCGGGCGTGACGCCCGTGGTCGTGAACGACGACACGCATCCGATGAGCTGGTTCGATCTGCTGGCCGGCGGCGACGCGTTCGACCTCGACGAGCTCGGCACCGAAGGTGACGCGGGCGAGATCCGCGCGAACGGCTTTCGCTTCGTTCGGGTGACGAGCGCTGCGATCGTGACCAACCCCGACACCGGCGCGAGCTACCCGCGCGACCCCGCGTCGAACGGCGCCGACATCGACGGGTTCGCCGCGCGCGGACTCGTGAGCGATCCATGATGGATCCTGCGCCGTTGGTGGTCGCCGATCTGGGCATCCACCCGGCGCTCGTTCCCGAGGGCACGCGCTGCGACGAGCACGGCGACGAGATGGCCGTCTTTCGCTGCGCCGTGTGCAGCACGTTTCGCTGCGAGCGATGTCGCTGGGGCAAGCGCGGCGCTCGCGAGGTGTGCGCGATGTGCGCGAAGGACGGGCTGCCGCTGCCCATCGCCTGGGAGCGACGCAGCGAGATCGGCGTCCTCCGCGGCTTCTTCGAGACCGTGCGCGAAGTCTGTCTGAGCCCGACGCTCTTCTTCCGCACGCCTGCGCTCGAGGACGACGCAGTGGGTGGGTTCGAGCACGGCCTCGCCTCCTTCGGGGTCGGTCAGATCGCCGTGGTCTTGCAAGCGCTCGCGACGCTGATGGTGTTCGGCGGCGCGTTCGCCCTCAGCACGCGCGTGCCGGCCGTCGCAGCGGTGTTCGGCGGCTACGGCTGCATGGTCGTCGCGCTCGTCCCGACGATGATCGTGCACGTGCCTGTGACGACGCTGGTCGCCGTCGGCGTCGCGTCGGTGGGGATCCACGGCACCCTCCGGCTTCTCGGCGCGGCGAAGGCTCCGTTCTACGCGGGGACCGTGCGCATCACGAGCTACTCGTTCGCCACGCACGCGCTCTTCATCGTGCCGGTGATCGGACCGCCGATCGCGCTCCTCTGGACGCTCGTCATCGAGATCATCGGTGTGCGCGAGGTCCACCGGACCAGCACCCTGCTCGCCGCGATCGCCGTGTTGGGCTATCGGCTCCTCTTCGTGGGCGGGCTCGTGGCGGTCTACGTGATCCTCGGCGTGCTCGCGCTGAGCGTCGCGGCCGCGCGCTGATCGCAGAGACCGCGACTCAGATCACGAGGAGGCCGAGGGCCTCGCACTCGGCGACCATGTCGGCGACGCTCGGGACGCGATCGATCCCCGCGCGACGTGCGATCTCGCGAGCGGCGCCGCGCAGCTCGTGCGTGGACGGGACGTCGGTCGGCACCGCGGCCGTCTTGCATCGCGCCCAGGCGAGACGAAACGCCGCGACGGCGACGCTGCCGCTCTCGTCGAGCAGCCGCCGATGGCCGTGATGCTCGGAGAGCACGGAGAAGAGCCACTCGATCGGAGCGCCAGCACGATGTGCCGCACGATCACTCATCTCGCTCGCGTGGGTCGTCAGTGACATGGGTCACCTCCACCCCCAGGCCTGAGGGATGCGGCCTCTCGCCGTCAAGAAAGCGACGAATGTCCCTGAGCGACCCGTCAGCGATCGACGAGCGAGACCTGGGGACCGAGCGCCGCCGCGATGGCCGCGTGTCGCTCGGCGCGCAGAGCGAGATCGGAGACGTCCGCGAGGCGCTGGACGTAGATGTCTTCGTGCGCTTCGACGTCGGAGTCGCGCTCGTAGAAGTTGTTGTACGTGAACAGCGGCACGGCCTCGATCGCACCGATCGAGATGTGCTGCCCATCGACGCTCACGTGCAGCCGCAGCCAGGCGCCATCGCGCGCATCGGGGCGCCACGTGGCCTCGTGGCCCGAGCCCTCGTGGCCCACGCGGTACGCGAAGCCTTGGTTGGAGACGAGGTTGCCGAGCGAGTATGCGCAGACGGCGTCGCCGCGCGACGAGACGAGCCGCTCGACGGGATGCAGGACGTGAGGCCCGTGGGCGAGCACGACGTCAGCGCCGTGATCGACGAGAAAGCGTGCGCGCGTGCGCTCCTCTTCGCGCGGGCTCTCCCAGAAGTCGTGGCTCCAGTGGATCGACACCACCACGACGTCGGCGACACGGCGCGCCGCTTCCAGCGCGGACGCGACACGCGCGTCGTCCCACGTGGCGATCCGGGCGCGTGGCTCGGCGTCGCCGGGGCCGGCGTTCACGCGATTGGTCACGGCGACGAAAGCGACCCGCACGCGGCCGCGCCTCACGACGAGGGGCGCGATGGCATCCTCCTCGGTGAGCCCTGCGCCGATGGCGCCCACCCCCGCCTCGCGCAGCGCCGAGAGCGTGAGCGCGGCTCCGCGCGCGCCCTGATCCCATGCGTGGTTGTTGGCGACCGAGATGACGTCGATGCCGGCGCGCGCGATCGATGCGGCGAACTCCGGCGGAGCGCCGAGCGTCGGCGGTGACCCCGACGTCACGGCGATCTCTTCCGAGAGCGGCGACTCGAGGTTGGCGAACGCGATGTCCTCGCTCGGCGCCATGATCCGCACCGGACCGACGATGCGATCGAAGCCGTCGAGGGCGGCGCGCGCCGCGCTCACCACGCGTGGCTGCAAGAGGAGGTCACCGCCCGCACCGATCGTGATGGCGCCTCTGCTCGCATCTTGCGCGCCCCCGGCCGGCGCGAAGCACGCCAGCACGAGCGTGAGCGCGAGCGCGGCCGGAGTTGTCGCCCGCCTCAATCGAAGCGCTCGTAGCTCGACCCGGACGCCGTGGTCGTCGGCGGTGTCGTGGTCGCGGGCGGCTCGACGCTCGAGCCGATATGCGGTGTACGCGGCGTGCGCGGACCCGTGCTCACGCGCCGCGCGGCGAGCGTCACCGTGGTCTCGTCGGACGCGTTGGCGAGATCCACCGTCGTGGACTCGTGCCCACTGAGCCGAAGCTCGATCTGCGCGGGCGGCGCGCTCGGATCGACCTGGAACGTGATCGGTGACGTGCCCACGAGAACACCGGACTGCCAGATCTCGGCACCCGGCGGCTCACTCGACACCACGACGGAGCGAATCGCGGGCGCGAGCGAGACGGGGGGCGGAAGTCCGACCGTGGTCGGGGGAGCGGGTGGGAGCGGTCGCACCACGATGTGCGTCTCCGTGCTGGCGGCCGCGCCGGAGCCGCTGGTGCCGATCGCGATCGCCGCGACCAGGATCGACACGCCGACCAGCACCGCACCACCGATGGCCGCGTTCCGAGGCACGGGCCGGCCTGCGAGGTAGACCATGTCGGAGCCGCGCCGTCCCGCGGCCGCGAGCTGGCGCTCCGCCTCCACGTCCGCGAGGCAGCCGACGAGCTCGCGATCGAATTCGTCGGCCGAGAGGGGCCGCGCGTTGGGATCCTTCGCGAGCGAACGAAGCACCACGCGCTCGAGCCGCACGGGGATCGGACGCTCCGGCGCGGCCTTGCGCGGTGCCTCCGGCATGTCGCGGATGTGCTTGGCCATGACGACCACGGCGTCGTCGTCGATGAAGGGCGGATGGCCCACCAGCAGTTGGTAGAGGAGCACGCCGACCGCGTAGAGATCACTCCGCTGATCGAGCGGCTTTCCCTGCGCCTGCTCGGGCGACATGTAGCGCGGCGTTCCGAAGACGGTGCCCGCTTGCGTCTCGAGCTGGTCCATCGGCTTTCCGTCGTCGCGGAAGACCTTGGCGATGCCGAAGTCGAGCACCTTCACGACGGGCGTCGTGTGCCCATCGATGCGCGCGAGATAGATGTTGTCGGGCTTGAGGTCGCGGTGGATGAGCCCCTTCGAGTGCGCTTCCGAGAGCGAGCGCAGGATCTGCTGCACGATGTCGATCGCGTGCTTCACGTCGAGCGTGCCCAGCCGCTCCGAGAGCGAGGTGAGGAGCTCGCCCTCGAGAAGCTCCATCGCCAGGTAGAGGTGCCCGCTCGGGTCCTCGCCGAAGTCGAACACGCGGACCGTGTTGGTGTGGAGCAGCATGCTCATCGCCTTGGCTTCGCGCTGGAAGCGGGCGACCGTCTCGCGATCGTACGAGGCCTCTTGCTTCAAGACCTTGAGCGCGACCTCGCGTGCGAGGCCGACCTGCTCGGCACGGTAGACGGTGCCCATGCCGCCGGTGCCCACGCGGCCGACGATCTTGTATCGCCCCGCCATCAAGGCCCCGATGAGAGGGTCGCTCTTGATCGCGGCGTACTCCGAGCCGGAAACCAGGAGCGTCCCATCGGTCGGGCACGTCCCTGACGTCTTGTTCGGGTACACCTTTCCGCAGGTCGGACAGGTACGCATCGGGCGAAAGTCCGAGGATAACCGATCCGGGGGCGAACACCTTGGCTACCGCATCGCGGGCTGTGCGCTCGCGTGGGACGGCGCTCCGCCCGCTCTCAGTGAGGCGCGCTGCCCGCGCCGACGCAGCGCATCTCCCAGCCGCCGTTGTTGACGGGTCGGCAGACGCCGGCGCCACAGCTGGCGTCGGTGCAACACACCGGGCTGCAGACGCCCTCGGGGCTGCAGTAGTTGTCCACGCAGTCGGTCGCGCTCGTGCAAGGCGCGCCCGTCGCGGCGAGGCTCTGGCGAAACACGCAGCCTTGAATGCGGTCGCCGCTGCGCGAGAGAAGGCCGCAGCGCATCTCCGTCGGGCAGTCCGCGCTCGTACGGCACGCGCTGCGGCAGAGGCCCGAGCTGCAGATGCCGCTGTAGCAATCCGCGCCGGTGCTGCAGCTCGTCGCGCAGCCGTTGCTCAAGCACGTGCCGCTGCTGCACTCGAAGCAAATGCCGAAGGGGCAGAGGTTGGTCGAGCATCGGCCGCCGCTCACGACACTGCCGCTGGCGCACACGGTGCGCAGGTGAGGCGCGCCGCCCGTCTGGACGTTGGGGAAGGCGTGACAGACCTGACCGGGACAGTCGTGATCGTCGCTACACGCGCCCGGACTGTCGGTGCCGATGCTTGGGACGCAGCCGCGACCTCCGAGGGCGGTGACGAGACAGTGCCCGCCCGCCGCGGCGCAATCGGCGTCGGAACAGCAGGGCGCCGAGCAGACGCGCCCCGAGCCCGAGCCCGAGTAGCTGAGCGCCGGAGCATCGAAGCACGCGCCCGATGCGCAGTCGTCGTCCTTGCCGCAGGCCGCGCCGAGCGCGAGCCGCGTCTCGCACATGTTCGTCGCCGTGTTGCAGCGCAGCGCTCCGCAGCTCGCGGGGTTGCTGATGCAGCCCGTCGGAGGCGTGGTCGTGCAGCGCGGCGGAGCCATCTGCGTGTCGCAGAATTGGGTGGTCGAGCAGTTGCCCTCGGGCACCGAGCAGTCACCCGACTGGTAGCAGCGCCGCGCCGTGCTGCAGAAGGGCGTCTCGCCCGGGCAAGCGCGCATCGGGTCGTCCACGATCCCGTTGCAGTCGTTGTCGATCCCGTCGCAGACCTCGACCGGCAGCATCGTGTCGGAGTTGTAGGGATGCACGGCTGGGTTGCCGTCGTTGCAGTCGATGCGCGCCGGATTTCCGCTGCCGCACCAGGTGTATCCGTCGCCGTCCGAGTCGAAGGTCGGATTGTCGTCGATGATCCCGTTGCCGTCGTTGTCGAGGCCGTCGCAGATCTCGGAGCGACCCGGTCGGCACATGCCGTGGACGATGTTGTCGCCGTCGGGATCGCCGAAGCAGAGGTAGCCCGCCGGACACGGGTTCGGATCACCGGGCCATACCTCGCAAGCCGGCTCGGCGACTTCGCTCCCGACCAGCGCCGAGCAACCCACCGCCGTGAGTGCGGCCGCGACCAGCACCAGCGTCGCGAGCACGACACGCACGCTCAGAACTGCCCTGCGAAGATCAGCGCCGCTGACTGGGGTCCGATCGAGACGCTCGCGGACCACTGCTCGTACGTGTGCTCACGCAGGATGAACAGAAGCCCCGCCGCGATGAGCGCCGCGCTGCCGAGACTGCCGAGCACGTCGGCCGCGGCACCGAGAGCACGCGATTGTTCGTACGTCGCTTCGCGCTCGGCGGCGGTTCCGTCGCGGCCGAGCACCCACGTGTCCGCCGAGCCGTGCGTGAGCGCGGCACCGATCCCGCAGCCGATGGCCGAGAGGCCGACGACGCCGCCCGCGATCAAGGTGATCCAGAAGGGCATGTCCGCCACGCCGCGCTCGCGCACGAACGTTGGCCCCTGCTCGACCTCACCCGACTCTTGCGCCGGCGGCGGCGCCTGGTGCTCTTGCGCACCCTCGAGCCGGTCGATGGCCTGCTCGGTTCGCTCGCGCTCCTCGCGCTGCTCGGGCGGCGTCACCGCGAGCAGCCTTCGGTAGGCGCTGATCGAGCGGGCGTAGTCGCCTTGCAGCTCGTACACGCGACCCAGGTTGAAGAGCAGCGTCGGCGCAGCGGGATCGAGGACCAATGCGTTCTCGAGATCGTCCGCCGCTTGCGTGTATTCGCCGTCCCGATAGTGCTGCCGGGCGCTCTCGAAGAGGGTCATCGCCTCGGGCGGAGGCTCGTGCGCCTGTGCCTGTGCCTCCCGGCAAAACGAGCCAAGAACGCACACGAGGACCACCGCCGTCGAGACCCGAGAACGAAACATCGTAGCCGGACCAAGGTAGCGCGCGCCGAGGGGCGCTGGAAGGGCGAACACGGACCCGACGCGGCGACGTGTGGGCTTTGGTCCGACCTCGGGCCGGGCTACCCTCGCGCGATGCGTCTGTCGGTTGCTCTGGCGCTTCTCCTCGGTCTGCTCGTCTTTGGAGTGGTCGCGCCGGCCTCTGCCCAGACGGCCGACGACTCGATGGACGTCGAGGCGCACGCGCTCTTCGAGGCGGGACGCACGGCGTTCGCCGCCGGACGCTTCGCAGACGCTCTCTCCCATTTTCAGAGCGCCTACGATCTCAGTCACCGCGGCGTGCTTCTGTACAACATCGGCCAGTGTCACGATCGCCTGCGCCACGACAGCGCAGCGCTGACGGCGTTCGAGGGCTACCTCCAGGCAATCCCCGATGCGCCGCAGCGCGGCGAGGTCGAGTCGCGGATCGCGATCCTGCACGAGGCGCTCGCGCACACCACGACGACCGAGCCCATCGACACCACGACGACCGAGACGGGCGAGGGTGAGACGACACCTCCGGGTCCGATCGCCGAGCCCGCGCCTCCTCCCGCCACCACGAGCTCCGACGCCGGGCCCGCGCCGTGGATCGTCCTCGGCGTCGGCGCTGCCGTCGCCATCGCGGGAGCTGTTCTCGTCGGCGTCGCGTTCAGCGACATCGACACCGTGCAGAACGCGCCACCCAACAGCGACTTCGCGGGCGTTCGCGCGGCGTACGATCAAGCACCGATTCTCTCGGGCATCGGATGGGCCGCGATCGGCGTCGGCGCCGCGATGGCGGTGGCCGGCATCGTCTGGGGCGTCACGGGATCTTCGAGCGCTGGCCAGGCGCATGCCGAGCTTCGCCTCACGCCTGGCGGTCTCTCGCTCACGGGGACGTTCTGATGTCACGAACGCTCGCGCTCGGTCTCGCGCTCGTGCTGGCCGGCTGCACCGCGAACGTCCCCGACGGCCGCTTTCGTTGCGACGCCGACGCGCAGTGCCCGACGGGCCTTCGCTGCCGCGCGACCGAGCACCTCTGCTATCGCGACGTGACACCCGGTGGTGATTCGGGACCGCCGATCGACGCGAACGTGGTCGACGCGGGTCGTGATGCCGGATCGGACGCAGGACCGTGCACCGCATCGGACTGCGTCACGGTCACCCTGACCAACGCCATGGGCACGGCCGCCGCAGGCATGACGGTGACCGTGGAGGGGCGCGGCGTGGACGTACCCGACTACGGAGGGACGACCGACACATTCGAGGTCTCGCTCGGCGATGGCATGCTCGACATCCACAGCTCCGCGGGAGACGTGAGATACAACGCGAGCGGTCACGCGAGCTACGCGCTCGTGGTCGGCCACGGCACGACGGTGGGCAACAACACTCCCGTCGTGCGGCTGCTCGCGCCGAGCACGGTGCCTCCGGGCCCGCATCAGTTCAACGTCTACCCCATCGACATGATCCAGGACCCGGAGACGTTCGCGCTCTCGGACCCGATGATGCCGGCCACCGCGCGCGACATCTCGCCCGGCCTCCCTGGAGACCCGGGCGTGTTGTTCATGACGATGGGCCAGCGCTACCCGCTGACGCTCAGCCGTTCGATGGCGGGCGGATCCGTGATGCTCGCGGCGTTCGACATGACCGACTTCCCGCAGACGGGGAGCTACTTCGTGGCCCTCACCGGCCGTACGGACGCGCACCTCGCGGCGGACAACGGCCTGCGCGCGATCCCGATCGTGCCCGGCATGCACCTCATCGAATCGCAGCCCGTCGCGTGGCTGCTCAACGCGACCGACGGCACGCTGATCGTATGCGATGGGACGGTGCCCATCACGACGCTCACCTCGCAGACGCTCTCGCCGCCGATCGCGGGCTTCACGATCGACACGCCCGCCGGCGAGGGCCGGACGCTGACCTTCGGCGACGGACGAGCCGTGCTCGACTGCTCAGGCACCCACCACGACATCGCCATCCCGTACCCGAGGAACCCGGCGAATCCACATCCGACGGGACGCGTGCTGCTCGCGGTGGAGGGATCGCTCGACTTTCTCTGGGGCGGTGGGTCCGGGATCGAGGGCCCACCTTCGACCGGCACAGCCGAGCAAGTCGCGACCTACGCGAACGGGCTCTTCACCGGGAGCATGCAGTTCGGCTCGACGACGTCTCCGCTTCAGGGGATCGCGCCGGCGATCAGCACGGTCACCCTCGAGTGGACGACGCGTCAGACCGACCTGAAGATCGTCTACGGTACCGGCGCGGCCATGATGAGCCGCGTGTTCGACTGGATTCCCACCGCTTCGATCGCGCTCGCGTTCGTGACGGGTGACTCAGGCGGCAACTTCGTCGCGTACGAGATGGACGCACCGTTCGGCCGACCGTGGACGCTCAACACGCGAATGCCGCACTGATCGAGCGAATGCAACGCGTCCTCCTCGTCCCGCTCGCGCTCCTCGCGCTCCTCACGCTCGCATCGTCGGCGCGTGCGCAGCTGAGGCGCGACACGTCGGGTGTGTGGCTGCCGCCCTCGTCGTACGCGGCGTCGGATGATGCGTTCGCGCTCTCGCTCGATCCGGCGGCGATGGCCTTCGTGGACGACTGGTCCGTCTCGTACGTACACGCCGACGCCGCCGACTCGACGGGCCTCGGCCAGCGCGGCGATGGACTCTACGCTGCGCTTCCGCTGCTCTTCGGCGTCTCGCTCGGCGCCTCGATCGAGAGCGTGCGACCGGCGAGCCTCGCGCCCGTCGGGCAAGCGTTCGAGCACACGATGCTCTCGCTGGGCCTCGCGTACGCGCCGACGCGATCGATCGGCATCGGCGCCGCGACGCGCTTTCTCTGGTCCGGCGATCCGCACATCCGAGGCCTCTTCACGCTGGACCTCGCCGCGTCGTGGCGCCCGATCCCCCAGGTCGCGTTCTCGTTCATCGCGCGGGACCTGAGCGGGCCTGGCTACGACGCGCCCTGCCGCGCCCTCGGGATGGTCACCTCTCCGCCGTGCAGCGTGCCGCGCTCGTTCGTTCTCGCCATCGCCGTCCGGCCCGAGGGGACCCGAGCGCTCACCTTCGACGTCGCAGGCGCGATCGACGAGCGCGGACGTGTCGGTGCGCGCTTGATGGGTGAGCTCGAGGTTCCCTACCTCGGTCGCGCGCTCGCCGCGGTCGACGTGGAGAACCTCGGCGGCACCCAGGTGCTGGGCCCGCTCGGCGCGATGACGAGCGCTACGGACGTGCGCGTCACGGCCGGCCTCGCGATCGACTGGGGTCAGATCGGCGCGGGCGGTGGCGCGATCCTCGGTAGCGGTGTCGAGGGATCGCCAGGCTGGTACGTCAGCGGCCATCTCGACGGACGTGGCCGCCGCGGCATCCCGACCGGTGACGTGATCGCCGAGGTCGTCATGGAAGGGCAGGGCCCGCGCAGCATCGTCGCGACGATCGGCCGCCTCGATCGCGCGCTGCACGATCCGCGCGTGCGCGGCGTCCTCCTTCGTCCGCTCGGCAGCGGAATTGGGATGGCGTACGCGCAGGAGGTTCGCCTCTTGATCACGCAGCTCGAGGAAGCCGGCCGCCCCGTGGTGTGCATGCTCGAAGACGCCAGCGGCAGCGAGCTCTACATGTGCGCGGGCGCGTCGGCGATCGTGGCCGATCCCGCGGGCGGCGTGCGCTTGTACGGCCCCTCGTTCGAGGTGCAGCACTACGGGCAGCTGCTTCGCGAGCTCGGCGTGCGCGCCGACTTCGTGCGCATCGGCCGCTACAAGAGCGCGATCGAAGAGTACCAAGACGACGAGATGCAGGCGGGCACGCGCGAGGAGCGCAACGTGCTGATGGACGAGCTCTACGGCCGCCTCGTGCACGATCTCAGCGACGACCTCGAGGTGGACGAGGCGCGCGTGCGATCGATCATCGACGAGGGCCCCTACGTCACGCCGCGCGCGATCAGCGCGGGCATCGTGCACAGCTCGGGCGACTCGCACGATCTCGACGACGTCCTTCGACAGACCATGGGCGGCTCCTACGCGCGCGAGCGCAGCACACCGCCCGAGCTGACGCGCAGCTGGGGCGTGCCTGCGCACGTGGGTGTCATCTACGTCGATGGCGAGATGACCGACGGCACGAACCTGGACGTGCCGCTGCTCGAGATCCACACGACGGGCGGGCGCACGGCGGTGGACGCGATCGATCGCATGGCGGGTGACGCGAACGTCGCGGCGATGATCTTGCGCATCGACAGCCCAGGCGGCTCGGTGCTCGCGGCCGATCAGATCGTGCGCGCCATCCAGCGTGCACGCGAGCACATGCCGGTCATCGCCTCGATGGGATCGGTCGCGGCGAGCGGCGGCTACTACGTCGCGAGCGCGTGCGACGAGATCTGGGCCGACCCCTCCACGATCACGGGATCGATCGGCGTCTGGTTCGGCAAGGTCGACTTCGAGCCCATCGCCACGCGCTACGGCGTCCACACCGAGCAGATCAGCCGCAGCGCGCACGCCGGGGCCGAGTCCTTGTGGCGCCCGTTCTCTCCCGACGAGCGCGCCGTGCTCGCCGAGAGCGTGCGCGACTGGTACCGCGCGTTCATCGATCGCGTGGCCGAGGGCCGCGGGATGCGCGCCACGGAGGTGCACGCCATCGCGCAGGGGAGGGTCTGGACCGGCGATCACGCGCAAGAGATCGGCCTGGTCGATCGCCTCGGTGGCTTCGGCAGCGCGCTCCAGCGCGCGCGCGAGCTCGGCGGTCTGCCCGACTCGGCCGGCTACACGACGTCACCCTCGAGGCCGAGCGGATTGCTCGACTACGTGTTGCAAGGAACGCCGCTCGGTACCGACACGCTCGAGACGCCCAGCGCGGCGGCAAGCGAGGGTGGCCTCGGTGACGTGCTTCGCACGCTCACGCCCGAGTTGCTGAGCGCCCTGCGCATCGGCTACCTGATGCGCGCGATGGAGAGCAGCGAGCCGATGGCGCTCATGCCGATGACCATCGACGTCGGGATGTAGTCGCCAGAGGGACGCGTCGAGCACGCGCGCGTCGCGACGCCCGTCAGAGCGCGTCGGCGAGCGCGCTGATGATCACGTCGAACCCTGCGCTGAAGTCGCTGTTGCAGATCGACTGGACCGTGGTGTGCGCGCCGAGCGCCGCGAGCCCCGCCGCGACGCGCGTCATGCGGATGGCGGGATACGCCACGCCGCGACCTCCGGGAGACGTGCAGACCGGCG
>JAYVCF010000044.1:0-4667 GCA_043750095.1 Deltaproteobacteria bacterium | reverse complement strand
TCAGCCGCGCGATCACCGCGCAGCTCGCGCCGACCGGATCGATCGAGGTCATCGAGCTCGACGCGATGCTCGAGAACGCCATCCGGGAAGGGATCACGCGCACCAGCGCCACCGTGCACCTGGCGCTGGCGCCCGCGCTGGCCCGCGACGCCATCGGGGCGGTCAAGCGCGCCGCGGCCTCCACCACGAGCCGCGTCGTGATCGTGTCGGCCGACGTTCGACCTCATCTCCGGGCCCTGCTGGCCGCGGACCTCCCGGAGCTTCGGGTCCTCTGCGCACGGGAGCTCGAGGCCCGGACCGAGCTTCGGACCGTGGCGCGGGCGACGGTGTGAACCTGGCGGCGGCAAGTTCGGCGGCGGGTGTGAACGGCTCATCACGCGGCGGGACGGGTCGAGGCCAACCCGAGGGGGTGTCGGTCGGGATCCCGCGTAGATCCGAGATATCCACCGCTTGTTTCCCGAATCGCGGCGGTGGCACTACGATTGCTCAGTAGCGAGTGGGCCTCCAAGAGGGGGGTTTGAACATGAACAACCGCATTCTCAGCTCTGTGTCGTTCCTGATCACCCTGGCCGCCCTGGTCGCGGTGCCCACCGTCGTAGCGCCGTCACTGGCGTCTGCGCAGGTGGACACGCGATGCCGCCCTGACGACCTGCTCTGTGCAGACGTCGGGATCGGTCCGATCGAAGGTCACCTTCGAATCGGCCCAGGCGATGCACCGCCGCCGGTCGTCGTAGAGACGCCGCCGCCGGTCGTAGTTCAGCAGCCACCGATCGTGGTGGTGCAGGGCGTCCCCACACCGCCGCCGAGTCAGGTGGTCGTGATGGTGCCGCCGCTGCGCGAGCCGCAGGTGGTCGCGGTGCAGACGCGCCGTGAGCGTCGGATCGTGTACGACCTCGTGCCCACGTTCGACTTGGGCCTCCACATCGACGGCGGCGTCATGTTCTCGGATCGGATCGGCATGGGCGGCCTCAACGCCGCGCTGCGCATCCGCCCCGAGTCGCACATCGCGATCGATATCGGCACCGGGTTCTGGTACGGCCAGGACTACAACGGCCTCGAGCGCTGGGAGATGCCCGTGCAGGCCGACCTGCTCGTGTACTTCAACCCGGAGCACATGTTCCAGGTCTACGGCGTGATCGGCGGCGGCATGAGCTTCGGCAACGCGTCCGGCCGTGGCACCAGCCGCGACCTGATGTGGGCTGGTGGTGAAGCGGGCCTCGGCGCCGAGCTTCGTCTCTCGCGGTTCTTCGCCATCAACCTCGACGTGCGCGGGTTCCTCCGCCAGCAGGTCGGCGGCGGCGCTCCCGAGTTCACGCAGATCTCCGGTGGCCGCGTGCAGACCACGGACACGAGCGGCGGCTTCTACGGCACGCTCGGCATGACGTTCTACTTCTTCGGTCGCTGACCGATCGCGCAGCCACGCTGCGCACACGACGAAGGCCCGGGCGCTCGCGCTCGGGCCTTTCGCTTTCCGTCGGTCGATCAGTCGCTAGGCCGGTCAGGGCTTTCGCTGCAGGAGCTTGCCGAGGAAGCCGGGCGGCGCGTCGGTCGGGCGCGGTCCGGGCGGAGGCGGAGGCGCGGTCCGCGGCGGCGGTGGTGGTGCGGTGCGCGCACGGGGAGCGGCGACCACGGCGGGCTCTTCGTCCTCGAGCTCGATCACCTCGTCGAGATCGAGCTCCACATCGCTCGGCTCGGCGAGGTCGTCGTCGTTCATCGGAGGCGCGGGCCGCGAGAAACGCTCCGCGTCTTCCGCGCTGAACATCGTGGTCGCTTCCGGCTCGATCTCCGTGGGCGCGATCGGCACGGCGCCCTCCTCCCGCATCGGATCGGAGTCGCCCAGCAGCGAGGCGAGATCGGCCGACGGGTCGTCGAGACCCGCATCGACGAGCGAGACCGCCTCCGTCGAGGGCTCTCGCTCCGGCTCCGCCGGGGGTGGAGCCATCTCGACGGGCAGCAACATGCTCGCCGAGGTCGGGACGGGCGCGAGCTCGTCCTCGCCCTCGAGTGGCGTCTCGCCCGAGTCGAGATCGAGCGAGAGCGGCTCGACGGGTTCAGGCGTCGGCCGCTGGATGGCGAGGACCGCCGGCAGCTCGGCGCTCGCGAGCACCTCGTCGGGCACGTCGATCTGCCCCGACGGCGGCGGCTCGGTGTCCACGCGCGCCTGGGAGCGCGTGACGGGGATGGCCGGCGGCACGTGGCTCCCCAGCGCGGCCAGCTCTCGATCCGCCGCCGCGAGCCCGAGCTTTCCGCGCGCGGCAACGCCCCTTCGCACCTCGGTGAGGCGATCGGCATCGACTACGATCTGGTCGAGATCGCGATCGACCTCGCGAAGCGCGGACATGGCCGTGGATCTTGGCGGAGTTGCGCGCTGAGGTAAAGGAGTGTGAAGCCCATGTTCGTCGTCGCACAAGAACCCCGCGCCGCGCTGGCCGCCGGCGCGCCCGTCGTAGCGCTGGAGTCCACGCTCTTCGCGCACGGACTCCCCGCGCCGCGAGGCATCGAGACCGCGCTCGCGCTCGAAGCGATCGTCCGTGCCGCCGGCGCCATCCCGGCGACCGTGGGTGTCATCGAGGGTCGGCTCGTCGTGGGACTCTCGGCCGACGAGATCGCGCGTCTCGCGGGCGAGAGCGGCGTTCGGAAGCTCAGTCGCTCCGATCTCGCCCACGCGATCGCGACCCATGCCTGCGGGGCCACGACGGTGTCGGCGACCATGATCGCGGCGCAGCGTGCGGGCATCGCCGTCTTCGCCACGGGCGGCATCGGCGGCGTTCATCGCGGGGTCGAACAGACCATGGACGTGTCCGCCGATCTCACGGAGCTCGCGCGAACGCGCGTGTGCGTCGTCGCCTCGGGCGCCAAGTCGATCCTCGATCTGCCGCGAACGCTCGAGGTGCTCGAGACCAGCGGCGTGCCCGTGCTCGGCTACCAGCCCCGCGAGCTGCCGGCGTTCTTCGTGCGATCGAGCGGCCTCCACCTGCATCAGCGCGTGGACGGGCCCGAGGAGGCGGCACGGGTGATCGCCGCGCAGCGCGCCCTCGGGCTGGAGACCGGCATCCTGCTCGCCGTTCCGCCCCCGCTCGATCACGCGCTCGACGCCGACGAGGTCGACGCCGCCATCGCCAGCGCGCTCGCGGCCGCGGAACGCCAGGGCATTCGCGGCAAGGCCGTGACGCCCTATCTGCTCGCGGAGGTTCGGACGCGCACGGGCGGTCGATCGCTCGAGGCGAACGTGTCGGTCGTCCGCAACAACGCGCGCGTCGCCGCCGAGGTCGCGGTCGCGCTCGCCGAGCTCCTGCGCGCAACGTGAGCCCCGAGCCGCCGAGAAGGCGGCATGCGTGCTTCGTGCGTCGCGCTCGTGTCGTTCGTCTTCGGCCTGGCCGGTTGTCTCTCGCTGCCGGCGATTCCACCACGTTCCGACGGCGGACCGCGCGACGCGGGCCTCGACGCACCGCTGCCTCGCTTTGCCTTGGCGGGAATCGACGTGGTCGATGGCCGCGGGCAGGCCGCGCACACCGACGACGCGCCGCGGCGCCCGTCGATCATCGTGCGCTTCTCGTCGCCCCCCGCCGATCCGAGCCTCGTGCTGCTCGTGTCGGGCGCGGCCGATGCGGATCTGGTGGCGGACCTCGACGCCACGCCGCTTCGCGTCTCTACGCTCGATCGCGCGATCGAGATCGATGCGCGGCTCGCGCATGCGACGCTGACGATCACCCCGACCGAGCCGCTCGTTCGCGGTGCGACCGTAACGCTGGCCATTCCCCGCTGGCTCGCCGATGCGAGCGGGCACCGGCTCGACGCGGCGAGCACCGAGACGCTCACGATCTCCAGTCGACTCGACGCGGGCGCGCGTGCGACCGACGCGTGGCCTCCCGATGGCGCATTCGACGTGGCGCCTGCGCTCGCGCTCGCGGCCATTCGATTCGACGGCTCGGTCGAGGACTCCGCGCACGCGATCGTGCTGAGCGAGACCGACGGCGGATTCGTGTCCGCGACCCCGACGCTCGCACCCTGCTCGACGATCGGATGGCTCGACGGTGTCTGTGTCGAGCTCTTGCCCGTCACGCCGCTCAGGCCATCGACGCCGTACACGCTCGCGGTGGCGCCCTCCGCACGCGACGCGCGCGGCGCGACCATGCCCGCGTTCGAGTCCCACTTCACGACGGCCGCGAGCGCCCCCGCGCCGCTCGCGTGGAGCCCGATCAGCTGCACGATCGGTGAGACGCCGTCGAGCGAGGGCTGCGCGCGCACCGACGACGAATCGGTCTCGTTTCGCGGCCAGCTCTCCGCCGCGGTGCGCTTGTCTTGGACGACGGGCGCTGCCGCGGGCAGCCTCGTGGCCGGCCGTGGCGCCCTTGCGCTTCGCGTCGACGGACTCTCCGCCAACACGCCGACGTCGCTCGGGCTCGACGCGGCCGACTATGCAGGCGCGCACACTCTCCTCACGCTACCGCTGACGACGACCGAGCCGCTGCCGACGCTCTCCATCACCGAAGTGCGCGCCGATCCCTTCGGCCTCGAGCCGCGACAGGAGTACGTCGAGATCGAGAACTACGGCTCCGCCTCCGTGCTGCTGACCGGCATGCGCCTCGCCGACTCCACGACCGCCCTCGGCGACGTCCTTCCGAGCGCGTCGATTCCCGCGGGCGCTCATGCCCTGATCGTCTCCT
>JAYVCF010000043.1:0-21429 GCA_043750095.1 Deltaproteobacteria bacterium | reverse complement strand
AGGTGCTTCTCACCCGTCTCGAAGACGGCGTTGCCCTTCCACACCTCGGCCATGCCGCCCGACGCGAGTCGACTGAGCGGCACGTAGCGTGTCGGCGCGCGCCGAAACCTGGTCGAGATGCGCGCGGAAGAATCGACCATTCGACGCGATGCTGTCGCTCCCCGCTCGTCTGGTCAATGTCGCTCCCGAGCTGGCGGCGTCACGCGATGGCGGTGAACGCCTTCTGCGCAGCGGCTGCGGTCGCATCGAGGACGGCATCGTCGTGCGCGATCGAGACGAACGCGGCCTCGTACTGGGCGGGCGGCCACATCACGCCGTGGGCGAGCATCTCGGCGTGCCAGGCGCCGAAGCGCTTGGTGTCGCACTTCGCCGCATCCTCCCAGCTACGGACCGGGCCCTCGGTGAAGAACGGCGTGATCATCGAGCCGACGCGCTGCACGCGAACGGGGACGCCGGCCGACGCTGCGGCCTCGACGAGCGATCGCTCCAGGCGCCCGCTCTTCGTCTCGAGCTCATCGTAGAAACCGGGCCGCTCGATCGCGCGCAGCGTCGCTTCACCGGCCGCGACGGCGAGAGGGTTTCCGCTCAGCGTGCCCGCCTGGTAGACGGGGCCGAGTGGGGCGACCTTCTGCATGATCTCGCGACGGCCGCCGTAGACGCCGACGGGCAGCCCGCCGCCCACGATCTTGCCGAGGCACGTGAGGTCCGGTCGAACGCCGTACTTGGCCTGCGCCCCGCCGAGCGCGACGCGGAATCCCGTCATCACTTCGTCGAACACCAGGAGCGCGCCGTGCTTCGTCGTGAGCGCGCGCAGGGCGTCGAGGTAGCCGGGCTCGGGCGCGACGAGTCCCATGTTGCCGACGACGGGCTCGAGGATCAGCGCGGCGATCTCGCTGCCGCGTGCGGCGAAGAGCGCCTCGGCCGCGGCGATGTCGTTGAAGGGAAGCACGAGCGTGGTTCCGCCGATCGCCGCCGGGACGCCAGCACTGGTCGGCACACCAAAGGTCGCCAGGCCGCTGCCGGCCTTGACCAAGAGGTAGTCCGCGCCGCCGTGGTAACAGCCCTCGAACTTCACCACGAGATCGCGCCCCGTGAACCCCCGCGCCACGCGCAGCGCGCCCATCACCGCTTCGGTGCCGCTCGAGGTCATGCGCAGCATCTCGATCGAGGGCATCAGCCGCACGATGTGCTCCGCCATCGCGACCTCACCCTCGGTCGGCGCGCCATAGCTCGACCCGCGCGCCGCGGCCTCCGAGACGGCTCTCACGACGTCCGGATGCGCGTGTCCGAGGATCATCGGTCCCCAGCTGCCGACGTAGTCGATGTACTTCGCGCCGTCGGCTCCCGTGAGCCAGGCGCCCGAGGCGCTCGCGATGAACACGGGGGTCCCGCCCACGGCGCGGAACGCGCGCACGGGCGAATTCACGCCTCCGGGAAGCACGCGGCTCGCGCGCTCGAACAAGCTCTTCGAGATCAGGTCGGTCATGGCGGCGCCGAGCCTAGTACAGCAAGGACACCGGGTGGGAATCCTCCCGGAATCCAGGAGCGCTCGCGCCGTCCGGGCGTGCTTGACGCCCATTTTCCTGGGTGCTAAACGGCGCGCGCTTTCGGGACTCGATGGGACTCTTCGGGCCTGAACCAGGCAAACCGCTCCGTTCCGCCAACCGCGTCCTCGCGGTGGGCTCGGAGTTGGGGATCGCGACCCTCATCGGTCTCTTCGGCGGCTCGTGGCTCGACGGCCGCTTTGGCACTGGTCCCTGGCTGATGATCATCGGCCTCGCCCTCGGCGCGGTGGCAGGAATCAAGAGCCTCATGCGCCTCGCACCCAAGCCGCCTCCCGCCAAGAACAAGAAATCCGAAACGCCTCGATGACGAATTGCCCGAAGAGCCGTCGCTGATGAAGATCATCGACCGCATCACGACCTACGTAGCTGCCTTCGGCGTGCTTCTGTCGACGTTGGCGTTCGTCGTGTCCTACGAAGCAGGAATCGGCGCGCTCGTCGGGGCGGCGATCGCCGTCGGCGACTGGTTGGTCACCCGTTTCCTGGGTGCGCGGCTGCTCGCGGCCGGCGAACGCGCTCGCAGCATCCTCTCGCTGGCGCTCGTGTCGAAGATGTCGCTCGTGCTGGGTGCGTGCGGCGTGGTGCTCTGGTCGGGTCGGTTCAGCCCGCTCGGCTTCATGATCGGAATCAGCGCGATGGTCCTCGGCGTGATCGTCGGTGGCCTCCACGAGTCTCTTTCGTCGCCGACCGTTTCCAACGAAGGCGCCGCGCCCTCGGAGAGCAAGTAGCGATGCCCGAGCACGAGTCCTGGCTCAGCCTCTGGTTCCCCGGCCTCTTTCGCATGATCGAAGAGCGCACGGCGATGCTGAACGCGTGGTTCACCGGGTCCGATACGACCTGGATGGCGCACGAGCATTACGGTCACGGTGGCGCGAACGTCCAGCACGTCGTGTGGGGCTGGGTCGTGCTCGCGCTGCTCACGATCTTCGGCGGCATCGCCTTCGCGGGCGTGCGCGACACGCAGGCCGCGATCGTTCCCGAGGATCGCCTCACCATCCGCACGTTCGTCGAGCTCTTCGCGGGCGTGGTCTACGGGATGATGAGCGGCGTGATGGGCAAGAAGCCCGCGCGCTATTTCCTGCCGCTCATCGGCGCGTGCGCGTTCTTCATCTTCTTCTCGAACGTCATCGGCATGGTCCCCGGCGTGGTGCCGCCGACCGAGTCGCTCAAGACCACGGTCGTCTGCGCCGTCATCATCTTCCTCGCGACGCACATCTACGGGATCCAGCGCAACGGCATCGCGCACGTGCAGCACTTGTTCGGGCCCTGGCTCGGACCGCTGGGGATCCCGCTGAACCTCTTGATGTTCGTCATCGAGGTCATCGGACACCTCGCGCGCCCGCTCTCGCTCTCGCTGCGTCTGATGGCGAACATCTTCGCCGATCACCTGGTGCTGGCGATCTTCGCGGCGCTTCTGCCGTGGTGGGTCCCGCTGCCCGTGCTGCCGATGCTGCTCGGGACGATGGTCGTAGTCGTGCAGACGCTGGTGTTCTGTCTTCTCTCCACGGTCTACATCGGCATGGCGATCGAGCACCACGACGAGAGCGATCACATGCACGAGCACACCGACGAGGCGAGCGCGCACTGACGAACGATTTTCCCGCGCGCCGACGGCGGCGTGCGGTAAGGGGGCCTGCCCGCCGGGCGGGCGCAGACGAAAGAGAAGGCTAAGGAGGCTCCATGAATAAGAAGATGCTCGGTTTCGCCACGTTCCTCGTCACGCTCGCCATGACGTCCACGGCATTCGCGCAGGTCGAGGCGGCGGAGTGGGGCGCCCGTGGCTGGGGCGCGCTCGCGGCCGGTCTCGGTCTCGGTCTCGCGGCGCTCGGCGGCGCGCTCGGTCAGGGCAGGGCGGCTGCGGCCGCGCTCGATGGCATCGCGCGCAACCCGAATGCCTCGGACAAGCTCTTCCAGCCGATGATCATCGGCCTCGCGCTGATCGAGTCGCTGGTCATCTACTCGCTGATCATCTCGTACCTGCTTCAGGCGTGGGTCACGGCGCACTGATCACGCCGTGCTCGTCTCGGAGAAGAGGAGTCGGCATGCCGGCTCCTCTTTTCTTTTGCGGCGCAGGTTTTCTTTTGCGGCGCGGGCTCGTTTCTGTATCTTGCTGAAGACGGCCCGGGGGGGCGCGCAGCGCGGTGGTCCTCGCCATCGATGAGGGAAATGAGGCAGTACCCGCGCGTCGCGCTCCGAGTCTCGGCTTGGTGCGAGTCGGATCGCTGGACGCTTCGCGCGGCGATCGTCGATGCCAGCGAGGGTGGCGTGCGCGTGCGCGGATGTCCCGCGCAGCCGACGGGCTCGCGTCTGAGGATCTCGTTTCGGGACCCGGCGGGCACCTCGGTCGTCGCCACGACGGAGGTCGTGTGGTCGATCGACGGCAAGCGCCCGGAGAACGGCCTGCGCCTGGTCGAGCTCCACGAGGGCGAGCCGGCGTTCGCTGGGCTGCTGGCGGCGGGTCGGCGCTGATCGTTGGCCCTTCGCCCGTCGCGGCGCATACTGGCGGCATGGACGGCGAAGAACGATCCGCCGACGATCTGAGCGCCGCCAAGGCCGCCTCGGCTGCGCGATCGACACCGAACGGCGCCACCTCGAGCCCGGCCGCGCTCGCGAAGATCGCCGTCGTGCTGCTCGTCTTGGGCGGCGCCGTGACGTTTCTCCTCACCTCGAGCCAGGACGTCTTCGTGTACTCGCACACGGTTGCCGAGGTGATGGCGCGCCCCACGGACTTCGCCGGTCGGACGCTCCGGGCCGAGGGCGATCTCGTGGACGGCACGGTCCAGTTTCGCGAAGACCCGTGCGACTACCACTTCACGCTCTCGGGCGGCGATCATCGAATGCCCGTGGATTTCCCGCAGTGCGTCGTCCCCGACACCTTCCGCGAGGGCATGGGGATCACGGTCGTCGTCCAGGGGCGGCTCGGGGAAGACGGGACCTTCCACGCCTCGGAGGTCATCCCGCGCTGCCCGTCTCGCTACGAGATGGACCAGCGGGCAGGGCAGGGCGAGACCATGCCCCACGCGCTGCCGCCCGCCGCGACGCCGATCCCGCGTTAGAGCGTGGACGGAACGATAAGGCGTGCTTTTCGGCGCCGCGTTCTGCATGCTCGCGCCCAATTAGGGGGGCCTCCCCTGGAAGGACGAACACGATCATGAACGATATGGGGATGGGTCAAGGCGCAGCGCCTGGCGGGCAGGCAGTCGATCCGCAGGACGCCGAGAAGAACAAGCTCATGGCGGCCCTGAGCTACTGGACAATGCTGTGGTTCGTGCCGTTCTTCATGGCGCGGCAGTCACCCTTCGTGAAGTTCCACCTGAATCAGGGAATCGCCATCTGGCTCATTTTCATCGTCGGGACCGTCGTGTCGAGCGTCCTGGGGATGATTTCGGGGATGCTCGCGATGGTGGGGTCGCTGATCTACCTCGTCGGAGTCATCTTTGCGTGCCTCGGGGCGTGGAATGCGTGGTCGGGCAAGGCCACACCGCTGCCTGTCATCGGCGGCATGATCCCGACCATCATCAAGTGATGGTTCGCCGTTGACGCATCTGGGGCGCGGCTCGTAGAACCGCGACCCGATGCGGCATCTCCTGGGAATCGAAGGACTCGCCCGCGCAGACATCGAGCGACTGCTCGACCTCGCGGGTGTTTTCTTCGATGCGAACCGGAAGCCGATCCGGAAGACGGGCACGCTGCGCGGGCGGGGCGTCATCAACGTGTTCTACGAGGCGAGCACGCGGACGCGCACGTCGTTCGAGCTGGCTGGCAAGCGGCTCTCGGCCGATGTCGTGAACATCTCGGCGTCGACGAGCAGCGTGACGAAGGGCGAGACGCTCTACGACACGATGAAGACGCTGGAGGCCATGCGCCCCGACCTCATCGTGATCCGTCACCCCGCGTCAGGCGCGCCGCACTGGGTCGCCGAGCGGCTCGACGTGAGCGTCGTGAACGCCGGCGATGGCGCGCACGAGCACCCGACCCAAGCGCTGCTCGACGCCTTCACGATCCGCAGGCACAAGGGAAAGCTCGACGGACTGGTCGTGACGATCTGCGGCGATGTCGCCCACTCGCGCGTCGCACGATCGAACGCGATCTTGCTCCAGCAGTTCGGATGCGAGGTGCGCGTGGTGGGGCCCCGCACGCTGATGCCCGCGGCCGTCGAGACGCTCGGCGTGCGTTTCTTCGAGCGCATGGAGGAGGCCCTCGAGGGCGCCGACGTGGTGATGGCGCTCCGCATCCAGCTCGAGCGCATCGAGGGAGCGCTCCTGCCGAGCCTGCGCGAGTACAGCAAGACCTTCGGCGTCGGACCGCGGACGCTCGCGCGCGCGAAGCCTGACGCGATCGTGCTTCACCCAGGCCCGATGAACCGCGGCGTGGAGATCGACGGCGGCACGGCCGACGGACCGCAGAGCGCCGTGCTCGATCAGGTCGAGGCTGGCGTCGCCGTGCGGATGGCCGTGCTCCACGATCTGGTCGCCGGCCCGGGCGTGGCGCCGCTCTCATGACCATCGCGACTGGGCTCGATCGCCTCGCGAGCGGCGACAACAGCGCGTGTGCGCGCGTTCGCGGCCGCCGGATTGGCCTCGTCGCGCACCCCGCGAGCGTCGATCGTCGGATGGTGCACGCGAGCACGGTGCTCGCAGGGGTGGGTGCGAAGATCGTCGCGCTCTTCGGGCCCGAGCATGGCTTCGGCGGCGAGGCGCAGGACATGGCCGCCGTCGGTGGCCAGAGGACGAGCGAAGGCGTGCCCGTCTACTCGCTCTACGGCACGACCGAGGCACAGCTCACGCCGACGCCGGAGCAGCTCGCAGGGCTCGACGCGATCGTGATCGATCTCCAAGACGTGGGCTCTCGCTACTACACGTTCGTGTGGACCGCCGCGCTCGTGCTGCGTGCGGCAGCGCGCGCGGGGATCGAGACCATCGTGCTCGATCGTCCCAACCCGCTCGGTGGCGCGATCCTCGAAGGAGCGCCGCAGCGGCCGGGCTTTCGATCGTTCGTCGGGCTCTACGACGTCCCGGTTCGACACGGGCTGACGATCGGCGAGATCGCGGCGCGCACGCGCGTGCTCGAGGGGCTCGACGAGCGCGCGCTCTCGGTCGTTGCACTGCGCGGCTGGCGTCGCGCGATGACGTTTCCCGAGACACGCCTGCCCTGGGTGATGCCGTCGCCGAACATGCCGACGTACGAGACCGCGCGCGTGTATCCGGGCGGCTGCCTTCTCGAGGGCACGCTCGCGAGCGAAGGCCGCGGTACCACGCGCCCGTTCGAGATCTTCGGCGCACCCTGGATCGATGGAGCCGCGCTCGCGCGCCGCGTCTCGTTGCGCGGTGCCGTCCTGCGACCGCTGACGTTCGCGCCGACGTTCCACAAGCACGCGGCGAAGGCCTGTGGCGGTGTGCAGGTGCACGTCACCGACGAGCGCGCGTTCACACCCTACGCGGCCTACCTGACGCTGCTCGATGCGATGAAGCGCCAGGCGGGCGACCGATTCGCATGGAGGACCGAGGCCTACGAGTTCGTGGGTGATCGCCCGGCGATCGATCTGCTCACCGGCGGGTCGGAGGTTCGTGAGGCGATCGATCGCGGCAGCGGCCTCGATGCCGTGCTCGCGGCGGAGGAAGTGGGCGCGCGCGCGTTCGCCGAGGCGCGTCGTCCGTTCCTCGCGTACGCGTGATGAGGGAGCCGCCCTCGCGCATCCAGGGGATCGACGTAGCGCGTGGGATCGCGTCCGCGATCATGATCCAGGGCCACGCGTACGACGGCTGGGTCCGGGACGCTGACAAGACCGGCGACGCGTATCTCTTCACGCGCCTGTTGGGGACGCTGCCGCTGCCGTCGTTTCTCCTGCTCGCGGGCGCCGCGATCGCACTGCGTCTCGAGGCGGCCGACGCACGCGGAGAAGTTCCCGCGAAGGTGCGGAGCGCGCTGGTTCGACGCGGCGCGATGGTCTTCGCGTTCGGATATCTGGTGAACGCCGTGTCCGCGCTGGTGGACGGCTTCGAAGGGCCCGAGACGTTCTTCCGCGTGGATGTGCTCCACGTGATCGGCCTCTCGATCATGTCGATCGCTGCGCTCGGTGTGGGCGCGCGCGATGGGCGCTTGGACCGACGCCGGCTCGCGCTCGCGGGCGTGCTGCTCTCGGTGGTTCCCATCGCAATCTGTCCGTGGGTCTCGGCCGCGCTCTGGGGCGTCGCCGCACCCTGGTCGTGGGCGGCCGGCCTGCTGTC
Organism: Deltaproteobacteria bacterium; assembly: GCA_043750095.1. Lineage (GTDB taxonomy): Bacteria > Myxococcota_A > Polyangia > Polyangiales > Sandaracinaceae > JBBSAT01. The sequence goes on along the minus strand of JAYVCF010000043.1, from coordinate 13,640 downwards.
GTACGTGGCGCCGGTGACTCGGATGCCCTTCATCCCGCTCGCCGCTTGGGCGGGGATGGGGCTGCTCCTGTCGCTGGCGCTCATCCGCGCGAACCGTGACGCGCGCTCGATCGCCGGCGCACCGGATCGCGTGCTCGCGGCGATGCTCGGCGTGGCGCTCGTGGTCGCGATCGGCGGAACGCGCCTCGAAGGCTGGATGACCGAGGCTCTCGGCGTGCCGCTCGATCAGCGGAGCTGGGCCGTGGTCGCCAACGCGATCGAGCTGGCGGCGCGCGGCGTGGTGGTCTTGGCCCTCGGCGCGCTGATGACGCCGCGCTTGCCGAGGCTCGCGCGCGAGCTGCTGGCGCGACTCGGCCGCGGCTCCCTCGTGGCCTACGTGTTTCACGTGCCCTTCTGCTACGGAGCGCTCGCGCGGCCGATCGCATGGCGGCTCGACATGCTGGAGGCCACCCTGCTCGTGCTCTTGCTCGAGGCCGCGAGCTACGCGGCGGTGGTGGCGCGCGACTGGGTCGCCCTGCGCATCCCGGCGAGGAGCGCCGCGTGAGCGAGACGTGGACGATCCGCCGCATGATCCGCTGGATCGCCGATGATCTCGCGCCGCGCGGGATCGGCTCGCCGCGCCTCGATGCGGAGCTGATCGTCGCGCTGGCGCTCGCGGTCGATCGCGTGAGGCTCTATCTCGATCTCGATCGGCCGCTGAACGCCTCCGAGCTCGCCGAGATTCGTGCGCTGGTCGCGCGGCGTCGCAAGCGTGAGCCGATGGCGTACCTGCGCGGTCTTCGCGAGTTCTACGGGCGCGACATGATCGTGTCGCCCGCGGTCCTCGTGCCGCGACCCGACACGGAGACGCTCGTCGAGCGCGCGCTGGCGATCCTCGCGAAGGACAGCGCTGCGCGCGTGCTCGATCTCTGCACGGGCAGTGGCTGCATCGGTGTGACGCTCTTGGTCGAGCGCCCGGGGATTCACGCGACGCTCACCGATCGATCACGCGATGCTCTCGCGATCGCCGAGCAGAACGCTGCGAAACACGCGGTCACCGACCGTGCCGCTTTCTGCGAGGGCGATCTCTTCGATGCGCTCGCGCCCGCGCTCGCGCCCTTCGACATGATCGTCGCCAACCCGCCTTACCTCTCCGACGCCGAGCGCGCAGACCTCGAGCCGGACGTTCGCGACTTCGAGCCCGGCATGGCGCTCTTCGCGGGCGCTGACGGGCTGAGCTTCGTGCGCCGCATCGCGACGGAAGCGTCCGTGCAATTAGCGCCGGGTGGCCATGTCTTGGTCGAGATCGGCGCGGGGCAGGGCGAGCTCGCGCGGAAGGCCTTCGAGGCTGCCGGCTGGAAGGACGTGGTCGTGCACCAGGACCTCGGCGGACGGGATCGCGTCGTCGAGGGAACGCGCTCGACCTGACGCTCAGACCGCGAGCCGCGTGCGCGGCCGACGCGCCGCTGCTTCGGCCAGCGCGAGTAGCCCCGCCAGCCCGAAGAACCAGGGCGCGATCCGCGTCTGGATCCGAGATGCGGAGGTGGCTTGCGGCGTGCTCGATTCGGCCGTGCCCATCGCGCCGCGCTCGAGACGACTCTCCTCGAGCACGGGCGCGATGACGAACGCCGCGCGAGGCAGCTCGTGCGTCCCCGTCGCGTCGGTGACGCGGACTCCGTAGGCGCCCGGTGCGGTGAGCGAAGACAGGTCGATCGATCGCGCCGCGTCGCCGTCGAACGGAAGGACGGCCCCGGCGGGCGTGAGGATCTCCACGCGACGCGTCCCCGAGGGAACCGTGAGCGAGGGCAACGCGTCGGGCGCGACAGGCTCGTCGGGCATCGATCCAACGGGTGCGAGTGCGCGCAGGAGCTCGACTGCGAGCGCGACGAAGCCGGGATGGAGGGGGAGATCCGAGCCCGCATCGTCGAGCGGCAACGCGAGGACCGCCGTTCGAACGTCGCGGTCGATGACCAGCGCGGGGCTCGCGTCGTCGAAGCGAAGCGCCACCTGATCGGGGCGCGTGGCGTCGAGCGAGAGTGCGCGCGTGATCGAGACCCGCGCGAGGCCTTCGTCGCGCGAGCGCAGCGGGTTTGACCCGCTGAAGAGACCGATGCGCGCCACGTCGCTGACACCGACGATGCGCGCGGGCAGACGATCGGCGAGCGCACTCGCGCCGCCGTGCACGTGATCGCCGCCGGCGACGAGCAGGCCGGCTCCTGCGTCCAGCGCCGCGCGCGTTCGACGCGCCACGTCTTGTCGCGCGACGTCCACGTCGGCCAGCGCGATCACGTCGGCGGGCTCGTCCCCCGAGGCAAAGGTCTCGACGTCGGTGCGGCGCACGATGAACCGAGGGCCATCGCTGGGCGCGAGCGCGAGCGCTTGAGCGAGAAAGCGCGTGCTCGCCCCCCCCATGGCCACCGCGCGGCGCGAGAGCGGGCGCGGATCGCCATCGACGAGCAAGACTCGCAGCGCGGACGAAGGACGCAGCAAGAACGCGCGCGCGTCGTCCATCGGAAGCGCGTCGTGTGCATCGAGGATCCGTGCCTCGGCGGCGGCCGTCGTCTCGTCGGGCGCGAGGATGTGCAACATCGCGCGCCCCGCTCCGTCCACGAGCGCGACCTCGGCACGCGCGAGCTCGCGTGCTCCGGACGTGATCGCCACCGTCGCGTGGTCCACCGACACACCGAAGCCGCGGACGGTGACGGCGACCGACAGCGATCCCTCGAGGGTCGGATCGGGCGCGGCGTCGACGCTCGCGAGCGTGAGGTTCGGAGTCTGGGCCGGCCCGATCGGCTCGAGGTCCAGCCGGATGCCCGAGGGGGCGCTCGGGAGCGTCTCGCCGGCTTGCGTCGCGAAGTCCGAGAGCACGAGGATCCGTCGATCGGAGTGCGCGGCCCCCGAGAGCTGCCGCGCCGCGAGCGCGATCGCGCCCTCGAGGTCGGTGCTTCGCGCGCCCGGGTCCTCCGACTCTTCGAGCGCGGCGAGCACATCGCGGCGCGCTGTACTGCGAGGCGCGAGCGTTCGCGCTGGGCGACCCGCGAGAACGAGCGCCACCTCCGATCCTTCGGGCAGCGCCTCGATTGCGGCCCGTGCGCGTTCGCGCGCGAGCGCCGAGAGAGTGCCCGCGCCACCCTCGCCCGTTCGCGCCATCGACATGGAGTCATCGATCACGATGGCCACGCTCGCGAGGCCGCCGCTGCCGTAGGCCACGCTGCGCTCGACGTAGGGGCCGGTCACGGCGATGCCGAGCGCGGCCACGAGCGCGATGCGCAGCGCGAGCAGGAGCGGATCGACGATCCGAACACGCCGGCGACTCTCCGCGATCGCACGCGCGAGCAGCTCGACCGTGGGCAGCGCGCGCGTGGGCACGTCGCTGCGGCGAACGAGGTGCGCGAGGATCGGCACGCCCGCGAGCAGGAGCCCGAAGAGCGCGAGCGGCAGCGCTAGGCCCATCGCGAGCGCCTCCCACGCAGGAGCAGCTCGGCGAGCGGCTTCTCGAGAGGCTCGTCGGTCCGAGCGAGTCGATATCGCGCCCCGCGCTCGGTCGCAGCGAACCGCATCTTCGACAGGAACGAGTCCACCTCGCGCCGATAGGCTGCGCGGACCAGCGTCGGGTCGGCCTCGACCGCGGCCTCGTCTTCGAGACCCACGTAGCGTGCGGCGCCCTCGGTGTTCAGCTCGAGCTCTTCGGGTGTCAGCACGTGGAGCAGCCAGACCTCGTGGCCGTGAGCCACCATCTGAGAGATCGGCGCAAGCGCGGAGGCGTCGGGATCGAGCAGGTCGCTCGCGATCACGACGAGCCCACGGCGCCCCGCGCGATCGACGGCCAGCTCCAGCGCGCCACGGACGCGCGTTCCCGACTCGCTCGTCACGGGGAGACCGAGTGCGGTCAGCACGCGGTCGACATGCGTGATCGAGGCGCGAATGGGCAGGACCTTCTCGACATCGCGCGCGAAGCGAACGAGGCCGACGGCATCCGCTTGCCTGCGCAGCACGAGCGCGATCCCGGCGAGCAGGCCGGCCGCGTGCTCGATCTTGGTGCGCGCGCCCTCCGCGCCGAAGTCCATCGAGCGCGACGCATCGAGCAGCAGCGTGCAGCCGAGCTGGGCCTCTTGCTCGAAGCGCTTGATCGCGTGCCGGTCGTTTCGCGCGTACGCACGCCAGTCGATCAGCCGCGGGTCGTCGCCCGGCCGATACTCGCGATGGTCCACGAAGACGACGCTCGCACCGCGATGCGGACTGCGATGCTTGCCAGAGAGAAGCCCGAGCGCGGCGCGTTGGATCTCGAGGGTGAGCGCTGCGATGCGACGCGCGGCCTCTGGATCGAGGGGAGCGCGCTTCTGCGCCGCCTCGCTCACGGCCGGCCGACGAGCTCGGCCACGAGGTCACGCGCTCGAACGCCCTCCGCCTCCGCGCGGAAGCTCGGCACGATGCGATGTCGAAGCACGGGCAGAGCGAGCGCTCGAACGTCCTCGACCTCGGCCACGAAGCGGCCGTCCAGGAGAGCGCGCGCCTTCGCGCCGAGCACGAGCGCCTGGCTCGCGCGCGGACCGGCGCCGAACGCCACGAGATCGCGGACACGCGCGGAGGCCGTCGGATCCTCGGGGCGCGTGCGGCGAACGAGCGACACCGCTGCCTCGATCACGTGCTCTGCGGCCGGAACGCGCGGCACGAGCTCCTGGAGCGCGAGGATCTCGACGCGCGAGAGCACCGCCGTCGGCGCCTCGGTCAGCGGCGTGGTCGTGCGCTTCACGATCTCGAGCTCCTCGTTCGCGCTCGGATACCCGACGTCGATCTGGAACAGGAAGCGGTCGAGCTGCGCCTCAGGAAGCGGATAGGTTCCCTCTTGCTCGATGGGGTTCTGCGTCGCGAACACGGCGTAGGGCGCCTCGAGCGGATACGTCTTTCCACCGGCCGTGACGCGGCCCTCGGCCATCGCCTGCAGGAGCGCCGCTTGCGTCTTCGGCGGCGTGCGGTTGATCTCGTCGGCGAGCAGCACGTTCGTGAAGATGGGGCCCGGGACAAAACGGAAGCGCCGCTCGCCCGTCGCCGCGTCCTCTTCGAGCACGTCGGTGCCGGTGATGTCCGTCGGCATCAGGTCCGGCGTGAACTGCACGCGATTCGATCGCAGCGAGAGCGTCTCGGCGAGCGTGGTGATGAGCAGCGTCTTGGCCAGACCGGGCACGCCCACGAACAAGCCGTGCCCGCGCGCGAACAACGCGATCAAGAGGAGCTCGAGGACCTCGTCTTGCCCGACGATCCGACGCTTGATCTCGGTGAGGAGACGCTTCTTGGTCCGCGCCAGCTCGTGGGCGCGCTCGACGTCGTCGGGCTCCGTGTGGGCGGCGCCGTTCGTCGTCTCGGTGTCGGAGGGCGAAGTCACGCGCGCACCTTACTCGCTGTGGCCGCCGAGTGCCGCACAGGCCTCGCGCTGGAAGGCTGTGTCGTCATCCTCGGCTCCGGCGGTCGCCGCCAGGCTCGCGAGGGTGCAGTGAGGCTCGGGGTCGAACGGGTTGATCTCGGTCGCGGCGCGGCTGGTCTCTCGCGCTCGCTCGCGATCACCGACGAGCGCATACGCGGCGCCGAGGTTCGCGAGGAGCGGCTCGTGCTCACCGTAGGTCGGCAGGAGTGGCTCGAGCGCGTCGATCGCCGCGCGTCCGTCTCCCGCACGCACGGCGGCCCGTGCCAGACGCGAGGCGACCACGGGATCGAGCGGCGCCAAGCCGTGCGCCCGCCCGTACTCGACCGAGGCGGCCAGATAGCGCTGTGCCGTCCACATGAGGTCGCCCAGCCGCACCGCGCGTCGGGCTCCGTCGGCGACCACCTCCTCGCTGTCGTCGGGCTCGGCGTCGCCATGACGGAGCTCGATGTGCGGAACGGCGGGGGCGTCTTCGTCGGGCATGGGCAGCTCTCCGATGGCGTCGCGCCAGTGACCCTCGAGAACGTCGAAGGACTCTCCGGCGGACTCCGCGAACGCTTGTCGGGCGTCCTCGCCGCGCCGCACGCGTGATGCGACGTCGATGAGGCCCTCTCGGCCGTGCGCGCGATAGAACGACTCCACGAAGGTGGACACCTGCGCGAAGGCGAGCGCCGCGTCTTCCGCGCTCGGCAGCATCGCGATCGACGGATGCAATCGATCGAACGGAATCAACGTGTCGGTCGCTGCGCGGGTGACCAACAAGCCCTGCGAGCCGGAGTCGAGCCGCACACGGGGTACGCCCCCGCGCCATCGCCGCTCGAGAAAGCGTGCGTAGCCCTCTTGCATCCACACCGGCGCGCGGTCCTCGGTGATCTCCGCGAGCAAGAGGTGCACGGCTTCGTGTCCGACCGTGTCTGCCCACGGATAGCCGTGCGCGAGGGCGCGCGGCGAAGTGATCATCAGCCGGTCCCACTTGCAGAGCGCGATGGTCCCCGTGCGCTCGATGTCCTCGATGGAGAGGCTCGACACGCGCGAGAGAGCCGTCGCGGTGGGCAGGATCTCGAGCCGGATCGGCGACGGATGGTGCGCGCCGAGCTCCACCGCGAGGCCTTCGTCGACCGCGCGGAGCACCGCGAGCGCGTCGTGCGCGACGAAGCGATCGAGCCCGGGCGCGAACCGGACGACGAAGCGACCGTCTTGGCTGCGGAGCTCGTCGAAGCCGCGCGTGACGTCTTCGGTCTCGTGCGCGACCCGCGCGAGCATGGCGCGCTCTTCCGGATGTCGCAGCGCGACGGCGCGAACCAAGGTCGCTTCGAGATCGGCGCGCGCGTGGCCATAGTCGCCGCGCAAGAGCTCGAGGTAGCCGCGCTCGAAGCGGACGTCGGGGTCGTCGGGGTAGCGTCGCGCCAGGTCGGCAAGAATCGGCGCCGCCTCTTCGACGCGAAGTCGATCGAGGGCGTCCGCGGCGCTCGCGAGCCGAGTCGCATCGTCGGCAGGTGGCAATGCGAACGCGTGGGGTGGGGCACCGAGCCCGAGCACGAGCGAGGCCGCAGCCACGACGATGCGCACGAGCCTCATCGCAGGAGCCCTTCGTAGTATCGCCGGACCGCGTCGTCGTAGCCCTGCGGCGCGTCCTCGCTCATCGCGTCGAGCAAGCGTCGGCGCAGCTCCATCGGGCCTTCGTGGTCTTCGGGAATGTCCACCGGACGTCCCAGCTCCTGGCTCGCGCCGCCGCTGCTCGAGTCGCCGCGTCGATGCTGCGAGTCCTGCTCGAGGCGCTGTCTCAGATCCGAGAGGCGACGGGCCGCCTCGCCCTCCGCATCCGCGGTCTCCGCTGGCTCCTCGTGCTCGCGCGCCGTGCGCGCTTCGTTCATGAGATCGCGAATCGCGCGTACGTCTCCGCCGACGTCGGGCACGAGCGGCTCGCCGTCCGGGCCGTGCTCGAAGCGATCCGCGAGACGCTCTGCGGCCTGGGCTGCCGCCGTCTGTCGAGGCGCGCCTGCCTGCAACGAGCGGCGGCTCGGCTCCGAGAGGTGCCGCCTCAGATCGGGGATCGCGCGATCGATGGCGCTCCGCAGATCGCGAGCCTGACGTGCGGCTCCCTGTGCGGCGCGCGCCGCGTCGGCGGTCGCGCCATCGTGTCCGGGAAACATGATCGCCTCGAGGTCGAGATCGCGCGCGAGCGCTTCCGCCTCGGTGTCGGCCTCCTCGGCCATCTGCCTCGCTTCGCCCAGATCGCCACTCGCGAGTGCATCCGCGACATCCTCGAGTCGCTGCCGCGTGCGTGCCCGCTGTTCGCGTTCGGTCTGGCCGAGGTGCCGCGTCGCGATCGCGTCGAGCGCATCGGCCACGCTGCGTGCCTGTTGGGCGAGGCCTGCCGCGCGTCCCGCGCCCTCGTCGCCGAGGGTCTCGAGCGCGGCGTGTGCGGCCTCGGTCCGCGCGCTGCTCGACGCCGCTGCCAGGTCGCGCTCTTCGGCCTCGAGCCCCTGGAGTGCGTCCATCGCCTCGGCCAGCGCGCGATCGCGCTCTCCGAAGTGGGCTTCGGCGAAGGACGACTCGCCCTGGCCGAGCGCGCGCGCGATTCCGTCGATCTGTTGCTCGAGAGACGTGAGCGCGCGAGCCGCCGCTTCCAGGTCACCGCTCAGAAGCGCCTCGCGCATCGCGTCGAGGGCCGCCTGGGTCTCCCGCGTGTCGCCTTCCGTGACGTTGCCGAACTCTTGCGGCGCCGAGGTGCCCATCGCGCCGAGGCGCGCACGGAGCTCCGTCAGTCGCTGCTCGGCGCGGCCGATGGCAGTGAGCAGCGCGGCACGGGCTTCGTCGCTCGGCGCGCGCGCGAGCTCGCGGAGCAACGAGGCGATCTCACGACGCAGCTGCTCGAGCTCGCGCGCGATCGCGGCCGCGTCCTCCACGCGCTCCCGCGCCAGCATGTCCGTCAGCGTGAGCACGTCGTTCTCGAGCTCGTCCTGAACGGCGCGGTCGGCCGTCGTGCGCGCTTCGAGCGTGCCGACCCTCGGCTCGAGCAGCCTGCGCTCGGCGGCGAGCACGCGCCGCAGGCGAGACACCATCCCCGCGTACACGGGTGCGTCGGTTCGAGGGGTCTCACCGCGTCGGGCCGCGAAGGACAATCGCCCCAATGTCCCGAGCAGGCTGGTGATCTGCGCCGAGCCGTTCGCGAAGCGCGAGAGCGCCGCGGCCTCGTCGCCGGGCACGTCGACCTCAAGCCGATCGGCCAGCGCGAGGAGCGCCGCGTCGCGCGACGCCTCGACCTGCGCGATGTCGTCTTGTCGCCGTGTCGACTCGGACGCCAACGTCAGAATGCGCGTCTCGGAGCGACCGACCCCCGGCCCGTCGACGTCGTTCGCGTCGCGCGCTTCGATGCGTACGGCGACGTGATCCCCTGGCTCGATTCCGAGCTCGCGGGCTTCGAGTGTGGTGTCACCGAACAGGCTCTCGACCGAGGGAGACTCGCTTCGGAGGCGCCGCCGTCGCTCGCGGCCATCGGGCGGGGTGATCACCAGCTCGGCGTCGAGCACGCCGACGTCGTCGGTCGCGCTGTAGCTCAGGAGCAGCACGTCGCCCGGGTCGATCGTCCGATCGGCCTCGGGTGAGAGCATGTGAACGACGGGCGCTGCGTCGGGCACTGCGTGCACGGCGCGTCGCTCGGAGTCGCGCACGACGCGGCCTTGGTCGTCGGTGACGGTCACCCCCAACGCCGCGTCTTCACCGACGAGGAAGCTCGCCTGGAACGCCGCGCCATCCCGCGTCGCGCCGAGGCGCCGCTCGCCGATCACGATCTCCACGCGTCGCGCCGTGATGCGTGGGACCACGTGCAGCTCGAGCGTGCTCCCGATCGGCGCGTCCACGCGGGTGGCGGACGGCACGCGCAGCGGATCGCGCCGCAGATAGTCGGGGTACACGATCCGAACGTCGAACGACTCGACCACGGATGCAGTCGGCGCGTCGGTGCGGCTCGTCGCGAGTGGGTGCGTCAGCGCGAAGAGCCCGGCGCGCGCTCGCCCGCTGCCGAGCCCGATGACGATCGCGATCACCAACGCGAGCGCTGCGATCGCCGCGCCGCGTCCCAGTTCGTGCGCGATTCGAACCAGAGCGGCGGGTCGAACGACGCCCAGTCTCTCGCGGACTCGGCTCTCGTGGGCGAGGACGAGCGAGCGCGACGCACCCGCCGGCGTGGCACGCGCGAGCTCCCATGCCGAGCGTGTGGCCGCGGCCAGCGAGGGGTCGGCCGTCGCGAGCAAGGAGGCAACGCCGATCCCGCGCAGCGCGAAGAGATCGGTGAGCGGACGCCACGCGGCCACGACCAGCGCGCCGACGACGAACGTCCAGCCGACCCCGAGGAGTGCGGCGTGCGGCAGTGGCCCGAGCACGAACGCGCAGAGGACCGATGACGAAGCGAGCGCGGCGGTCCCCACGATCGCGGCGCGACCCGATCGTGCGAAGGCGGCGCGACGTCGCAGCGGGCCTAGCCAGACGTCGAGGGGCAGGGTGCTGCGCGACCCGATGACCTTTTCGCCGGGAGAGATCCCGTGCGCTTCAGCACTCACGGAAGGAGTGTAGCGCGTCAGGCCATCGACCTTGGCGAACTGGCTCTCGACGCTCGACGAAAGAGGTATAGTGCGGCGCCCGGTGGGGCCGATGAGCGCAACCGTGATGGAAAACCAGCGCGACCACGCGGACTTGGCGTTGGTCGTCTACCTCGAAGAGCTTCTCCGCGACCGCCGCGTCTTGCTGGTCGGGGATACCAGCGCTCGCGTCGAACGGCGCCTCTCGGATGCCGCGCGCACCGTGGACGTGGTGGTCGCACCCTCCGCCAGCGCCGCCGGCAGCCGCGAGCGTCGCGTGCGGCGTCGCGGGCTGCCGCTCCGGGCATGGCCGACGCCAGCCGAGAAGGGGACCTGGGATGCGATCATCATCCCCGACCTCGTCGCCGCCGGGCTGAGTGATTCGGCGCGCTTCGACGAGATCGCGGCGCTCGTTCCCGATGGCATTCTGATCGCCGCGATCGACGCCAACGGCGACGAGCCGAGCTACGAAGCGTTCTACGCCCTGGTCAGCGCCCGCTTCGAGGGGTCGCGCATGCTCGGCCAGGCACCGCTCAGCGGGTATGCGCTCGCCGAGCTCGGAGCGACGACCGCAGACGTGGCGTACGACGCGAGCAGCGCGGAGCTCGCGCCGGCACGCTTCGTCGCGGTGGCGGCGCCGCGCTCCGTCGCGATCGACGGGTACGCGGTGATCGCGACGCCCCGTGTGGCGGAAGCCGAGCGCGCCGCGCCGGTCGAGCCGCGCCACGAACGTGAGGCGGAGGCGGTCCGCACGCGTCTCGAGCACTCCGAGAAGCGTCTCGAGCAAGCCCAGCGCGAGATCGCTCGCAACGCGCAGAAGCTCGACGAGGCGCGCCACGAGCAAGTACGGTTGGAAGACACGCTTCGCGCGCAGCAGGCCGACGTAGAGGCGGACGACACGCGCGAGTCCGCGTCCGTTCGCGCCGCACGAGACGAGTGCGACGTCTTCGAGGGACGTCTGCGCGCGGCCGCACGAGAGGTCACGAGCCTGCGCGCCGAGAACGAGCGGCGCGGCGTGCTCGTGCGCGATCTCGTCGAAGAGCTCCGTCGGAACAGCACGCAAGCATCCCTCGCGGTGGTTCCCTCGCGCGGTGAAGTGGACGCCGAGCTGGGGCGCGCACAGGAGGCGCTCTCGACGGCGCAGCGGCGCGCGGTGGAGGCCGAGGCCCGTCGCGCCGAGCTCGCGTTCCGCGTCGACGAGCTCACAGCCGACCTCGCTTCGATCGGTCAGACGCACGACGCGCGTACGGCGCAGCTGGTGCGCGAGCACGCGGCATCGCAGGGCGCGGCGCACGGACTGCTCGCGCAAGTGGGCGAGCTGAGCGAGCTCCGGCTGGTCGCGGAGAGTCGGCTCGCGCTCGTCGAGGACGACCTCCGGCGCTCACGCGACCAGTCCCGCGATCTCGAGCGGCGCCTCGGCGAGATGGAAGAGCAGCTCGAAGTCGCCCGCATGCAGCGGCCCGGCGCTCCCGTCGAGAGCGGCGGCGATCCTGCCCGCGAGGGCCAGCTCTTCGGAGCGCTCCTGAAGGCGCGCGAAGAGCTCGCGGCGCTGCGAGACGAGCGGATCGAGCTCGTGGGCGAGGTGGCCCGCCTGCGGACCGCTCTCGAGATCGCCGCCCACGAGGGTGATGCGGGCCTCGCGGAAGCGCGTCGGCGTGCCTCGGCGCTCGAGGCGGAAGCCAACCTGCGCGCCGGTCAGCTCGAGCACCGCAACACCGAGCTCGCGAACGTCCGCGAGGAGCGCGACTCGCTCGCGACGCGCGTGGTGGCGCTCGAGAGCGTGATCCCGCCGCCGATGGCAGCAGAGCCAGTCCGCGACGAGGCGCTCGAGCAGGAGCTCGACGCGATTCGCGGTGAATGCGCGGGGCTGACGCTGCGCGCACAGAACGCCGATGCCGCCGCCGACGCGGCGCTCGAGCGCGCTCGAGCTCTCGAAGCGAAGATCGCGACGAGCGAAGCGGCGGCACGCGCCGACGCACGCCGTGCAGCCGAGCTCGCGTCGAAGCTCGCCGCGCGCGATGCGCTCGTCAGCCGCTTGCAGACCGACCTCGGGCACGTGTCCGAGCGGCACGCCGCCTCGGAGCGGACCGCGACGGCGCTCGAAGCCCGGCTCGCTTCCGCCAGCGAGTCCATCGGCGCCATCGAGGCTGTGTCGTCGGTTCGCTCCGACGAAGAGCGCCGCGAGCGCGACGCCATCGTCATCGATCTCAGCAGCGAGCGCACGCGCGCAGCGCGCCTCGACACCGAGCGAGCCTCCGCGCTGGAGGCGCTTCGCGATGTCCGTGAGAGCCTCGCGCGGCTTCAAGCTGGACTCGCCGAGCCGACGCGGGGGGGCGCGAGCATCCCCACCGCCCCCGAGGGGATCTACCGCGAAGAGATCGCACGACTCGCGCGCGATGCCGACGATCGCGAGGTGATGCTGCGAAGCCTCACCGCTCAGCTCGAGGAGCGCGACGACCGAATCCGCGCGCTCGAGCGCGTTGCACGCGGAGACACGGCATCCGTCGACGCGACCAAGCGGATCGAGACCGAAGAGCGCGTGGCGCGCCTGACCGCCGAGCTCGCGGAAGAGCGCCGAGCGCGTGAGCGCGTCGAGGCGGCCTCGGCGTCCGTCTCGCGCGAGGCCGAGCTCCGACGCCTCGAGCAGCTGATCGGCGACCGCGACGCGCAGATGATGTTGCTCGAGGGCCGCGTCGAAGGCGCGAGCCGTGAAGAGCGCGCGATGCGTGACGTGTTCGCGGAGGCCCGCGCCAGCATCGAGACGATCCTCGCGCATCTGGGCGGCGACCGTCAGGGCGAAGCCGTCGAGCATGCGGCGGAGCTGCTTCGCTCGCTCCGGAAGTACTAGAAAAGAAAACGCCGGACCCCTCTCGGGATCCGGCGCTCTCAGGTGTTCTGACTTTCGACTAGCTCAGAAGTCCATCCCGCCGCCGCCGCCGCCATGCTGGTGGCCGCCGCCGCCGCCGCCGGACTTCTCGTCCTTCGGGAGCTCGGCGATCAGCGCCTCGGTGGTGAGCATCAGGCCCGCGACCGACGCCGCGTTCTGGAGCGCCGTGCGAACGACCTTCGTCGGGTCGATGACGCCCGCGTCGATCAAGTCCTCGTACGTGTCCGTGGCGGCGTTGTAGCCGAAGCCACCCTTGCCGTTGCGGACCTTGTCGACGACGATCGAGCCCTCGACACCCGCGTTCGCCGCGATCTGGCGGAGCGGTTCCTCGATGGCGCGGCGGATGATGTTGACGCCGATGCGCTGGTCGTCGGGAAGGTCGAGCTTGTCGAGCGCCGCCTGGCTGCGGATGAGCGCCACGCCGCCGCCGGCAACGATGCCCTCCTGGCTGGCCGCGCGCGTCGCGTGGAGCGCGTCTTCGACGCGAGCCTTCTTCTCCTTCATCTCGACCTCGGTCGCCGCGCCGACCTTGATGACCGCCACGCCGCCCGCGAGCTTCGCCAGACGCTCCTGGAGCTTCTCGCGATCGTAGTCGCTCGTGGTGTCCTCGATCTGCTTGCGGATCTGGTCGCAGCGACCCTTGATCTCGGGCTTCTTGCCGCCGCCGTCGATGATGGTGGTGTTCTCCTTGTCGATCTTGATCCGCTTGGCGCGGCCGAGGTCGCTCATCGTGACGTTCTCGAGCTTGAGCCCGAGCTCCTCCGAGATGACCTGA
>JAYVCF010000042.1:0-9706 GCA_043750095.1 Deltaproteobacteria bacterium | reverse complement strand
CGAGGACATCTACGTGCGCCTCTTCGACCACCCCGGAGACACCACCGACACGACGTTCTGGTTCCACTACGAGACGGGCGGCGTCCACTTCATCTCGCTCTCGACGGAGCGCCTCGTCTCGATGGGCAGCGAGCAGTGGACGTGGTTCTCCGACACCATGAATCGCATCGAGGCCGAGCCGGGCTACCGCTTCACCATCGTGTACTTCCATCGCCCGATCTACGGCGTCGCCTCGTACGGCCCGAACCTCGCCAACCGCGCGGCGCTCGAGGCCGTGATCACCGCGCATCGCGTGCCGCTCGTGCTCGCGGGCCACATGCACAACTACGAGCGCTTCCAGATCGGCAACGTGACGCACGTGACGACGGGCTCGGGTGGCTTCACGGATCCAGCGAGCACGCTCGACGATCTCGTGGCGATGTTCCCGGATGACGCGTCCCATCGCGTGGCCTTCGGTGCGTTCTTCGAGGCGATGGCCATCGAGATCGTGCCGGACCCGGGCGTCCCGGGCGGCGACGTCATCCAGGCCCGTGTGCTCGATGACACCGGGATGGAGCGCGACACCTTCGAGATCCACGTGCCGCCCCATCCCTGATGCGGCGCCGCGATCGCCGCGGCATGCTATTTTCTTTCTTCGTGGCCCGCTCGCTCATCGTCCTCTCGCTATCGCTCGCGATGCTCGGGGCCGGGTGCGTCCGCGGCTACCCGCAGCCGGCGATCGACCAGCCCCATGCGGACGTGCAGATCCGCGTGGTCCACCACACCGAGATCTCGCCCGAGTTCGACGAGCAGGTCCGCATCGCGACCTATGGTGTGAGCTTCTCGGAGACGGCCGGAGGCGTGCGTCAGACGACGCTGCGCGTGCGGCCCGAGCCTACGGAGTGGTCGTTCGAGACCAACTTCTTCCACTCGGTCACGACCTGGCAGACGCAGACGTACTGGCAGTCTCAGAGCTATCTCTGTGGGTCGAGCCGATACGGTCCGCAGTACTGTTCGCGCTCGGTGCCGATGACGCGTACCGTCCCGGTCACCGTGCACGTGCCGGACGGAGGCTGCTCGACCTCGATGCCTCAGACGCCGCTCGCAGGCGCGGTCTATCTGGTGCAGTACGAGTTCATCGCGAACGGCGCGTGTCAGGCGACGTGTCAGCGCCTTCTCGCCGGCCCGGGCGGAGGGCTGCTCGCCACCGAGTGCGGCGTGAGCGAGCCGATCCCCGACGGGCCCGTCCCCGCGGCCGCCTACGTGGACGTGCCGCTCGGCGGAAGGCCGGACAGCTCCGAGTTTCCCGAAGAGACCACGTCGGGCGGCGAGGTCGCGGTGCCTGCGCCGACGTCGAGCGCGAGGGGCGCGTCGCTCCTCGGAGCGCCGCAGTGACCACCGCAGGGAAGATCGCGCAGCTCGCGCTCGTCGTCGGCGTGCTCGTCTGGGCCGCCGGCGCGCACGCGCAGCCTGCCGACCTCCAGGCTGCGGCGGCCGCGTTCGGCGAGGCACAGCGCGCGCAGCTGCGCGGGGACTACGGACAAGCGGC
Source organism: Deltaproteobacteria bacterium (assembly GCA_043750095.1). Lineage (GTDB taxonomy): Bacteria > Myxococcota_A > Polyangia > Polyangiales > Sandaracinaceae > JBBSAT01. Next base: position 8,178 of record JAYVCF010000042.1, on the reverse strand, counting down.
GGACCTCTTCGAGATCGCCGATCGATCGGCGCCCAGCCCGGCCGCGCTGCGATCCGCGATCCGAAATCATCGCATGGCCGATCGTCCCGCACGCGCAGCGACGTTGGCCGCCGAAGCACAGTCCCGCTATCCGGACGACCCGGAGACGAGCGCGCTCGCAGCCGAGACACTCGCGGCGCTCGCGCCCGGGCTCGGGCACGTGCGGGTGACGTGCAGCACGCATTGCTCGCTCGCGCTCGATGCGCGCGCGGTGCTCGATCACCCGGTGGAGGCGTACGAGGTCTACGTCGAGCCCGGCGAGCACACGCTCGTGGCTTCATGGCACGGCGCGGGTACCGAGCGGCGCGACATCGAGGCGCACGCCGGTGACGACACGACGTTTGAGCTCGAGGCCCCCGCAGTGCCGGAGGTCGTGGTGTCCGACCCCGAGCCCGAGTCGCACGCCGCGCCGCCTCCCGCCGCGCCACCGCCGAGCGCACGCGGCTTGCACCCCGCGGTCTTCGGAACGCTCACGGGGGTTGCGCTCGTCGGGCTCGCGCTCACGATCGGGTCGGGGATCGACACGCTGAATGCTGCGGCCGAGTACCGCGATGACCCGACGCATGGGCGCTACGACGACGGAATCGGCCGCGAGCTGCGGACCAACGCGCTCATGAGCGTCACGGCCGCGGTCGCGATCGCCGCGCTCGTCACGGTGTTCTTCACCGACTGGGACGACATCACGCCCGGCCCCGACGAGTCGATCACCTTGAGGCCGTCCTTCTATGCGTCCCCCGACGGCGGCGGTGCCGTCCTCCTCGGAAGGTTCGCGCTTTGACCGCCGAACCCGCGAAGGGCGAGCCGGGCACTCCGGTCGAGATGGTGACGCCCGACCCGCTTCCGCCCGCCGCGCCGCATCCGCGCCGCATGCTCGATCGCTACGAGGTGATCGCGCAGATCGCCAAGGGCGGCATGGGCACCGTGTACCTCGCGCGACGCGAGGGTGCGGGCGGTTTCGAGCGACTCTCCGCGATCAAGATCCTGCACGAGCACCTCGCGGAAGACGACACGTTCGTCACGATGCTGCTCGACGAGGCGCGCACCGCTGCGCACATCCATCACCCCAACGCGATCGGCATCGACGACGTCGCGGAGAGCCCCGTCGGCCACTACCTGGTGATGGCCTACGTCGATGGGTTCAACCTCGCGCAGGTGATGACGGAGCCGACGCTCCGCGAAGACGAGCGCATCCGCATCTGCGCGCGCTTGCTCGTCGACGCGGCGAATGGTCTTCACGCCGCGCACTCCGCGAAGAACGCCAAGGGCGAGAAGCTGGGCATCGTTCATCGAGACGTGTCGCCGCAGAACGTGCTCGTCGGCACCGACGGCATGGGTCGCATCGTCGACTTCGGCATCGCGCTCGCGGCCTCGCGCGTGGCGGCGTCGCGACCGGGCACGCTCAAGGGCAAGCCGCAGTACATGGCGCCCGAGCAAGCGCGCGGCGAGCCCTGCGATGCGCGCACCGACGTGTTCGCCCTCGGCGTCGTGCTCTGGGAGGCGCTCACGCTCGAGCGTCTCTTCTACGGCGAGATGGACGTCGCCGTGCTCGTTCAGGTGATGGACTGCGTCGTGCCGGATCCGCGCGAGCGCAACCCGAAGGCACCGCCCGCGCTCTCGGACGTGGCGATGAAGGCGCTGGGCAAGAGGCCCGAAGATCGCTTCGCGAGCGCGCGTGAGCTCGCGGCGGCGATCGAGCGCGCCGGTGCGGGCGGCCTCATCGCTTCGACCTCGGAGGTCGAAGAGACGCTCGCGCGCGTGTTCAAGGACGAGATGGCGCTGAAGGAAGAGGCCGTGCGCCGACACCTCGCGTCGTCCACGGGCGCCGCCGAGCCGCTTCAGAAGGGGCAGCTCGGGCTGGTTCCGCGCCTCTTGCCCAAGAAGATGGCGCAGAAGCGCGTCGAGCTGGGAACGCGCAGCGGAAGAAACGAAGTGCCTTCGGGCGTGCGCGAGCGCAGCGGTGATGTCGTCGCGCCCGCTGCGACCGCGCGCGCAGCCACGAACGAGGTGCCGCCCACGTCCATCTCGAATGCCGCGCTTCAGGCTGCCGCGCCGCGCGCTTCGGGGCGCTGGGGTCTGGTGCTCGGCTTGCTCGGTCTGGTGTTGGTGCTCGTCGCCGTCGGCTACTGGATGTCCGCGAGCGGCGTCACGCCAGAGATGACGAGCGCGCCGCTCGACGTGGGAGCGCCGGCCGTTCCGGTACCGAGCGTCGCGCCGCCCGTGTCGGTCGGTGCCGAGGCCCCCTCGATCGTCGTCCCAGCGCCCGCGAGCGAGCCCGAGATCGCGCCGGTCTTGGCCGCGCCGCCGGCCGAGGTCGAGCATCTGCACCACGTGCGCGGGCCTCGCGACGCGCCCGCAACGAGCGTCGTCGTGGAGCCGGGGACGCCGCCGACGAGCGGCGCATCGCCGATGACGATCGAGACCAACCCGTATCTGAGCCATTGATCGCCATGACGTCGCGCCTTCGATCGACCTCGACAGGAGTGCCCGGCTCGCCGGGCCGACACAATTGTGTCGCGTCCGCGACGCGCACGACTCCGGTCGAGATCTCGCTTCTTCTCGCGCTCGCCACGCTGGGCTGCGTCGACAACTTCGATCCGCGTCTCTATCAGGCGCGCGAGGCCGACACCGGCGTGCACGACGGTGGTCTCGACGCCGGAGCGCTCGTCGACGCCGCCAACATCGACGCCGCCGTGATCGCGGACGCGAACGTCGACGCGCCCCACGACGCGGGCAACGACGCGGCCGTGCCTTCGCTCGCGCTGGCCGACTTCTGCACGATGGCGAGCTCGGTTCCGATGATCCCGCGCCCGGCTCTGCCCACCGACGCCGTCTCGACCGCGTACTCCATCGACACCACCGCGCTGACCGACGACGTCTCCGACGTGGCCGCGTGCACGGGCGCGCAAGAGCACGGCCGCGACGGGTTCGCGTCGGTGATGATGCTGCGCGGCGAGCGCTGGCACTTCCATCTGCGCCGCCCGACGGCGGGCGCCAACCCGGCGCTCTACATCCTCGACTCGACCTGCGACGAGCGCACGTGCATGGGCGCCGCCGGCCAGGATCTCTGCGGCCCCTCGTCGGACGAGCACTTCTCGTTCGTCGCTCCGGCCGACGGACTGTACTTCCTAGGAGTCGACTCGGAGGCTATCGGCGGCTTCATGGGCGAGCTCGACGTAATCCATCCCGTCTGCGGAAACCACGCGCGCGAGCACAGTGAGGGCTGCGACGACGGCAACACGACGGGCGGCGACGGATGCGATGCGGTCTGCCGCACCGAGCTCGCGTCGGGCGCGTCCGAGACCGAGGCGAACGACGATCCTTATTCGTCGAACCACGTGATCCTCGCTGCGGCGGGGCCGACCGCGATCCTCGGTCACATCGCGTCGGCGTGCGAGAGCGACGTCTTCGCCTTCGACGTTCCTGCCGCCCGGACCGGCAACGTCACGGTGACCCTCGCGCTGAGCGCGGGCGGGTGTCCGGCCGACGCGACGGTGCCGATCAGCTTCGCCGTCATCGCGCCCGATGGATCCACCACGCTCGCGTCGACGACGCTATCCGCTGCGGGCGGTTGTCCGATGCTCGGCGGCGCTGGCTCGCCGCTCGCGACGCTCGCGCAGGGCACGTACTACGTGCGCATCCGATCGATCGGCACCATGGCCCCCGCGACGCCGCTCGACTACCGGCTCTCGATCGACGCGACGTTCACGCCCTAGGGCGTGGTGCGATTCGCCAGTGCGTCAGTCCTCGCCGGGCGTGTTTCGTCCGCGCTTCTTCGCGGAGTTGCGCTGCTTCTCGTCGAGCCTACGTCGTACCGAGCCGCGCGAGGGCTTGGTGGGCTTGCGGGCGTTCGGAACGAAGAGCGCCTGCCGGACGAGGTCTTTGAGCTTGTCGCGCGCGTCCTCGAGGTTGCGCTTCTGATCGCGCGTGAGCTGGCTGGTGATCAGCACGAAGCCGTCGGCGTCCAGTCGGTTTCGCGCGATCGTCCGGAGGCGCATCTTCACGGACGGCGAGAGCGACTCACAGCCCTCGACGTCGAAGCGAAGGTCCACCTTCGACGACACCTTGTTCACGTTCTGCCCGCCGGGGCCGCCGCTTCGCGCGGCGCTCCACGACAGGTGTCGCGCCGCGATGACCACGCGCTCGTTCACGCTCAGATCGTCCACGGCGAGAGCCTACACGTTCAGGCGTTGCGCGCTCAGCCTCGGTCATGAAGGCTCGGCTCGTGCGCGATCGGATCATCCTCGGTATCGCCGCCGCGCTCCTCTTCGGAGGGCTCTCGGTCTGGGTCGCGCTCGGCCGCCCCGAGAACGCCGAAGGGGATCGCCGACTCTACGTGGAGTCCATGCGCGAACCCCCGCCGCTCGGGACCGATCTGCATCCAGCCGATCCGCGGGCGACAGCGGTGGCCGACGCGTTTCGTCGCGCGGAGCTCGGCGATGCACCGCTGCGCGTTCTGCTCTCGCGCGATCACCAGGACATCATCGGCGTGGGTGTGGCCGCGCGCGATGCGATGTCCGTGTGGACTGCGCTGCATGGGGTTACCGCGGAGACGCACCTCTGGCCCGTGATCCTCGGCGACGGCTTCTCGCTCGCGCGCCACGCGGACGCCGCCGCGCACACGTCGACCCGCGTGCAGGCGTTCTTGCGGCACGCAGATGCGCTCGATCTCAACGCCTGGCTGGCAGCGCGTCCCACGCCGGAGCCCGGCGAGCCGATGGCGATCGCCCCGCGCCTCGAGCGATGGGCGTCCGTGCTCGATCCGGTGCTCGGCCTGCCGCTGCTCGACGTCGCGATCGCGCTCTTGCCGACGGATCGCGGCTCCGACGCTCCGGCCTGGCTCGCCTTCGGAAACTGGCAGGGATGTCCCGAGCCCGCGGTGCACGTGGCGGTGTTGCGACGGCTGGAAGACCTCGCGCACGTCGAGCTGGTCGCGATCACGGCCGATCGCATGGAGCTGCGTGTGCCCTCACCCCCGACCGATCCCGCGACACGCGATCAGCTCGCGGATCTGCTGGCGCGCTGGGATCCGTCGGCTTTCTCGGCTGATCGCGCTACCATCGCCTCGTGGTCCAGCACCCTCGTTCCGTCGCGCTCGTGGTCGCTCTCCTTTCCGCGTCCGCGCTGATCGCGTGCGGTGCACCGATGGCGAGCCCGAACGCCGACGCGGCGACCCGCTCCGATGCGGGCGCCGGATCCGACGCAGCGTCCGCGCCCGATGCGCGAGCGCCCCATGACGCCGCGATCGTTCGGCAGGACACGGGCGTCTGCACGCTTCAGCTGCCGGCGGACACGCACGCGGCCGATCGAAGGGCCTGCATGTTCGCGGAAGGCGCGCACGGCGGGGCGACGCTCGGCGTCAACACCACGCTCGCCGCGCAGATCCCCATCGATCACATCGTGATCGTCACGCAGGAAAATCGATCGTTCGATCACTACTTCGCCACCTTCGATCACGATCTCAGCGACCCGCTTCCCGCCACGTACCGCAACCTCGACGACGCGGGGCACTCGGTCGCGCCGCACCACCTCACTTCACACTGTCTCGAGGCCGACCCGTCGCACCAGTGGGCCGCGATGCACGCGGGCTGGAACGGCGGGATGATGGACGGCTGGGTCGCCAGCGCGAACACCTCGACGACCGACGGTCACTTCGCGATCGGCTACTACGACGCCACGGACCACCCGTTCTACGACTGGCTCGCGCGCACGTTCGGCTTCTCCGATCACCACTTCGGCGACTCGCTCGGGGGCACCTGGTCGAACCGCGCGTTTCTCTACACGGGCAGCTCGCACGGTGTTCACTCCACGGGCGAGATGACCATCCCGAGCGCGCGCACGATCTACGACGCGCTCGACGACGCGCACGTGACGTGGGGCGTTTACTCGAGCAGCGGGATCCGGCAGGACGTGCTCGGTTGGACGACGTCGCACGTCGGCGTGCACACGTTCAACACCTTCCTCGCTCAGCTCGCCGACGGCTCGCTTCCGGCCGTTTCCTACGTCGATCCCGCGGGCACCGAGGACGAGCATCCGACGCGCGACATCGGCGGCGGCGAGCAGTGGGTGCGACGCATCTACGAGGGCGCCATCGCGAGCCCGCTCTGGCCCTCGATCGCGATCTTCGTCACCTACGACGAGAGCGGAGGCCTCTTCGATCACGTGCCGCCGCCCGCCGCGTGCCTGCCGGATCCCACGCTCACCGAGTTCGATCGCTACGGCGTGCGCGTGCCGATGTACGTGATCAGCCCGTGGGCGCGTCCGGGCTTCGTGGGTCACGTCCCCAACTCGCACACGTCCATCGTGCGCTTCGTCGAGCTTCGCTTCGGGCTGCCCGCGCTCTCGGCGCGCGACGCGAACTCGAACGCGATGCTCGAGTACTTCGACTTCTGTCAGCCCAGCTTCCCGACGGGGCCGGACGCGCCGGCGGCCTTCGGGCTGAGCGGATGCTGATGCGCGCCTCGCTCCGCGCGGCGCTCGCGTGGCTCGTCCTCTCGAGCTGTAGCCACGAGGCGCCGCCGGAGCGCGTGCCCTCGCTCGCCGACTTCGCCGACTTCCAGACGTGGACGCGGACCTCGATCCCCACCGACGAGGCGTACCTCCATGCGGTCTACTCGAACGCGCTCGCGGATCAACGCGTCTTCGACGCCTCCGGTCGTGATCAGGGGGCGCCCTGGGCGTTGGGCACGGCCTTCGTTCGCGCAGAGGAGTCCGGCCCGCCTCAAGCGTGGTTGCTCCATGGACTCGCGCGTCGGGGCGGCGACTTCAACCAGGGGCTCGCGACGGGCTGGGAGTTCTTCGGTCTCTTCATCGACGAGCACGGCGCGCCGCAGCTGATCTGGCGAGGCGAGCATCCGCCCTTGAGCGCGGGCTACATCGGGCCGGACACGGGCGTCGCCGACGTGGGGCCGAACGGCCTGCCCGACGGTGACTGCAACGGGTGTCATCGAGATCCCGACGCGGTCATTCCGTTTCGGTGAACACACGCACTCGCACTCGTTCTCGCTCTCGTTCTCGCACTCGTTCTCGCACTCGTTCTCGTTCTCGTTCTCGCACTCGCCCTCGCACTCGTTCTCGCACTCGCTCTCGCTCCCGCACTCGCCCTCGCCCTCGCCCTCGCACTCGCTCTCGACAGTGCCTGGGCGGCCCGGTCTTCGCACACGCGCCGTGCCCCGCGTTCACGCTGCCCCCACGAAATGCGCGAGAAAATCGTGAGGCACGGGTCATGCTGAAGGCACGCGTCATGCGTGCTCTGCCGCTCTGTGTTGCCGCCTTCGTGTCGCTCTCTCTCGCGGGCTGTTACTCGTCTCACGTGCGCTCGGTCGATGCCGGAACCGCGCCCGACTCGCCCGCGTGTGATCCGAGCACGCGACCGCGCTGCACGCGCCGGGCCTCGCCCTGCGACCCGCTCGAGCTCGTGGAATCGCAGTGCGTGTCGCTCGCCTGGCAGTGCCCGAGCGGTGCGCAGCTCTATCAGCAGCCTTGGTCGGACGATCGATGTCTGCCGCTGCGTGGGGCTCCGCTCTTCGCGGATGGCGTTCACGAGTCGCCTGTTCCCGTTCCCGTCGGCGATCACTGCGAGTGGGTGTTTCCGTTCTCGAGCGGGCCGGGCGTTCAGCTCCTCGGCGTCGCGAGTGCCTCGAGCTGCGCCGCGCTCGCAGCGCCGATGGGCCCGATCGACGACGCGCACGACGTCAGCACCTACGTCAACGTCGAGGCTGCGATCGCCACGCCGAGCGGGACGCGCCTCTTGTCCCGCGCCTGGCAGTTCGACGCGACCTCGCCCTTCGGCGTGCGCGCTCTCGGCGTCCGGCTCGGACGCGTCGTCGGCGATCACCTGAGCTTCGACGGCGGGTTCGTGTTCGGTGGCACGACCGATCTCGGTGACGCGGCGCTCGTCGACGGTGAGTTCGTCTACGCGTACGGACACCCCGCGTCGGCGCGCGGGCTCGAGGCCGACATGGTCGTCGGGCGCGCGCGCGTCGATGCGATCGACGACGCGACTGCGTGGAGCATCCTCGGAAGCGGCGGCTGGGGCATCGGTGATCCGGTGCGCATGTTCGGATCGGGCCCGCACCGCTCGGCCGTGGTCGCCGATCCGCGCGGCGCTGGGTTCGTTCACGTGTACGCGGCGGGCTTCGG
>JAYVCF010000041.1:0-4927 GCA_043750095.1 Deltaproteobacteria bacterium | reverse complement strand
GACATCGACCGCATCGAGGTGATCCGCGGTCCGGCGTCCGCCCTCTACGGTGCCGACGCCTTCACGGGTGTCATCAACATCATCACGCGGCCCATCGGTGAAGGCGGCAGCTACATCAACGGCGGCGTGGGCACCAACGGCGTCTACCGTCTCGCGGCCGGCGCGAGCGGCCACGCGGATCGCTGGCGCTTCCGGGTCAGCGGCGGCTACGAGCGCGGCGACAACTACTCACTGAACGTCGACCCGAGCCGCGTCGACTACACCGCACGCCCGGGCTCCACGCTCGGCTTCGAGCGTCTCTTCTTCGGCGGCGAGGCGCAGGTTCGCCTCGACGACGGCTGGGGCATCCGCGGCGGCGTCGCGGTCAGCGAAGGCGCACTGAACTTCCAGGCCATCGCGAACCTCCGCCAGCTCTCGATGCAGGGCACGTACTTCTCGCAGAGCTACATTCAGGTGACCTCGCCCGTCGGCTTGTCGGGACGCGTCTTCTGGAACCGATTCGTCGCGCCGAGCATCGGCTCGGCCGACCAGCTCAACGGCGGCATCGTCGACTCGCAAAACACCGCCGTCAACCGCTCGGACATGATCGACGTCGAGCTCCTCTACAACGCGACGTTCGATCTCGGCGGCATCCGAAACCACCTGATCGGCGGCGTCGGCTATCGCTTCAAGGATACCGACTGGACCTGGCTGCGCGGGGGCACGCAGACGCAGAACCACGGCGCGGTGTTCCTCCAGGACACGATCACCTTCAGCGAGGCCGCCGACCTCGTCCTCTCGGTCCGCGGGGACTTGCACCCGCTCCTCAACGTGCAGGTATCGCCGCGTGCCTCGCTCGTCATCCATCCGGCGCCGGGCAACACGCTGCGCTTCACGGCAGGCAGCGCCTTCCGAAGCCCGACGTTCACCGAGTCGTACGTGCTCGTTCCCCAGGGCACGCCGTTCCGCGGCGTCACCGCCTTCGGTAGCGGCAATACCAGCATGAACCCGGAGCGCATCGTGTCGGGCGAGATCGGCTACATGAACGCGATGAGCGACTACTTCACGCTCGAGTTCAACGCCTACTACAACCTCGTCTTCGATCAGATCACGCTCACGCAGAACCAGATCTTCCGCCTCACGGACTACGTGAACCTGAACAACATCGCGGGCACCACGGCTGGCTACGATCCCGCGCTCAGCTCGTACGTATTCTCGGCCGGTCTCTACGAGAACTCGCCCGAGCAGTTCCAGCAGGCCGGCGGCGAGGTCGGTGTCCGCGTGTACCCGATCGACGGTCTCGATCTCTACGCGAACTACGCGCTCAGCTACACGCTCCCCTTCGGAGGCGCGTCGGGCCCTTACCACTCCGATCAGCGAACCAGCGCGCACATGGTCAACGGCGGCTTTCAGTACCGTTCGGCCTTCGGCCTCGACCTCGCGTCCGACTTCTCGTGGCAGAGCGACCAGGTCTGGTTCGAGCAGCAGCTCGATCCGGTGCGCGGCATCGTCTTCCAGAACTTCCCGCTCCCCGCCTACATCACGCTCAACGCGCGCATCGGATGGCGCTTCTTGAACGACCAGCTCGAGCTCGCGATCGTCGGCTTCAACCTGATCGACGATGGGCATCGCGAACATCCGTACGGACAAACGATCCCGCGCCGGTTCATGGGCACGGTCACGGTGAGGTTCTGATGCGCGCCCTTCTTCTCTCCGTGCTGGTGCTCAGCGTGCTCGGTGCGCTCGCGAGCGGGTGCACCGGCGTTCCTTACGACAGCCAGCGTCGCGAAGGCGGCGCCTCACCGAACCCGCTCGGCCTCATCGCGGGCGACGTGCTCTACGTCGGCCCCCGACCGCAGTGTCAGTGGACCGAGGGCAGCGACCCCGTCGCGGTCGCGATCACCGGCAACGTGCTTCTGCTCTTGTTCGACTACGACAACCCGCCGCCGCCGACGGGCAGCGCGACGACGGCCACGGGCCTGTTCGCCATGAACGGCAGTGCGCTCTTCAATCTCTCGGACTGCATGCCGCTCGAGCCCACGGCCGACGACCGCGCGTCCATCATGCGATCGGGTCGCTTCGAGTGGCCGTCCATCGCGCTCGCGCAGGGCCCGCCGGAAGCGGATGGCTCGTACGGCGTGCGCGACTATCAGATCCGCGGCTTCTTCGACAACGATGGCGACTTCAACCCGTTCTACACGGTCCGCAACCTCGCGACCGCGGGTGACGTCGGCGGCGGCGCGCTGGTCGATGCGACCGCAGCAATCCCGATCTTCCGTCACGTGACCTTCCATCACGTCAACATGGAGCCGGAGGGCGAGCGCATCGAGGGCGTCGCCGTGACGCTCGGCGCGATCATCGACACCGAGCGTCCGATGTTCACGGTGGACGACACGACGCAAGCGCTCTCGTCGGAAGCGACGCTGCCGCTGATCGCCGACCCCATCGCGCAAGAAGAGGCGCTCTGGCAGCTCTCGACGATGCGCTTGACGCTGGTGCGCAACAACGATCAGCTCGACATCGATGCGATGATGGGCACGCGCCCCTGGGGCCCCGCGCTGGCGGCGGCGGGCATTCAATACGACTTCAACCCCAGCGTGCACGGAATGCCCGTGCAGCCGGTCGATGCGGACAGCAATGGCTTCGGCGACCCGCATCCGATCCTCGGGGGGAACGGCGTCAACTGGTTCACGCCCATCGTGCTCATGCAGCGCGCGCGCAACCCGATCGAGGTGAGCCTCGGCATGCCCGACGTGCTCCTCATCGGCTCCGTGCGACCCACGGTGGTGGGCGGCGTCTCTCAGGGCTTCGTGCAGCGCGAGACGTTCTCCGCGGCCGACGTGCTGGTGCCGCCGGTCGGCGTCATCGTGACGGATCCCTTGCAGCCCATCCTGTGCCGCGTGCCCTACATCCCGCCGGGCAACCCCGCAGAGATCTACCAGACGCAGCGCTCGGAGTGCCAAGAGCTCCCGACCGGCAACTACGACGTGAACATCCTCGCGGGCGTCGCGGGCGCGCGGGTCATCGACGTCGCAGCGGACTGCGTCGCCAGGTGCGTCGCGGGCGGAACGGCGGCGGCGGACTGCATGCCGGGCTGTCGGCTCTCGGCGACGCTTCGCACGGACACTGGCTTCGTCTACCAAGGCGGCCAGTACTCGAGCCAGGCGTGGTCGGTCCCGAACGAGCTCGGCTGCCCCGACCTCGACTATCACCCGGCCGCGATCAACCAACTCGACCAGCGCGACTCGCATGGCCACTTCCTCCAGTGCGCCGCGCAAGACGTGCCCGACGCGATGAGCGTGCTCTTGTCCTCACAGAGCCGACACGGGAGCTTCGCGATCGTCGACCCGGACGGCTCGAACGCGCCCACCGCGGCCGACCAAGTGAGCAGCCCGGTCGACGGCCGCGGCGTGACGTCGTGCGTCAGCGCGCTCCACACCTCGGGCCCGATGGCGAGCACGGTCGGCCCCGTCGATCGCAGCATGCAGCCGCACGTGCCGCCGCAGTGCTGCGCACCCATCCGGCATCTCTGCGGCTTGCCGCTCTGCCCGCTCCGAGACGCGACCACTCTGCCGGGCTATCCCGAAGGCGTCCGCGCGTCGGGCACGAGCCGACAGACGCGCGAGATGCGCGTCGAAGGCGTCGACTACACCGTCGGCGGCGAGGGAGCGGTGAGGTGCCAGGCCAACGTCGACTGCGAGTCGGGCCACATCTGTGCAGGCGGCAGCTGCCGCGTGGTCACCCCGCTCTGCGTCCCCTTCATGATGCCCGTCGATTGCTGCTTCGCCGCCACGATGTGAACTGATCCGCGGGCGCGTCCGTGGGATTCATGTGACTCATGTGTCCCACGCCTCGTCGTCCTCGCGCTCGTGATCCGGTCCACCTCCCGCCTCGTCCACCCAGCCCGCGCGCGCGTCCGGAAACGCGTCGGCGTAGGGAAGGTACGGTTTGAGGTCGAGCACGGGCGTGCCGTCGAGAAGGTCGATGCCGCGCACGAAGATCGTGCGGCCTTCGATGCGAACGAGGCGCAGCGCGGAAAGTCCGACGTTGCACGGGCGATGGGGCGCGCGCGTGGCGAGCACACCGTGCGCGACATCAGGCGTGCGAGGTGGCTTCACCATGGGGCGGTAGCCCGTGTTGAGGTGGAACACGTAGATCGCCCAGACGTAGTCGAAGCCCTCGAGGTGAACGAGCGCCTCGATCGGCACGTGCGGCAGGAGCTCGATCGAGCCTTCTGCATCTTGTTTCGCGCGCGTCCCGCGTACGACCGCTGCTTGATGCGGCGCGCCGAAGCGCTCGCGGTACGGCGAGCGCGCGATCGCAATGGGCCGAAACGCGTACGTCGTCTCGGAGGATCGCACGCTGGTGTGATCTTGCGGCGGCTTCTTCATCGCGCTCGAGGCGAGCCTACTCCGCGGCGCGCGATCAGCATCTTGAGCACACCGCGCTCGTCGATCGCAGGCTCGATCGCGAAGCCGGGCGGCAGCGTCCCGACGTCGAAGCTGCGCGGGAGCTTGAGCACCACCGGCCCCGCTCGCGCGAGCAGCGACGCCAGCGGCATGCTGAGCTCGGACAGGGTGACTCGCTCTCGGTCGTAGTCGCGCCCGCCCCAGGGCGGATCGATCACGAGCGCGTCGAACGAGAGCGTAGGCACGAGCGCGACGGCGTCACCGACGCGAAACTCGATCCGATCGCGCACGCCGTACAGGCCTGCGTTGTGGGCGGTCATTCGCACGCGTGTCTCGTCACGATCGATGGCGATCACGCGGGTGACGCACGGCGAGCGAGCGAGCGCGAGCGCGATGGACCCGATCCCGCACGTGGCATCGACGACGACGCCCGCGAGCCCCGACGCGATGCGATCGGCGAGTGCCTCCGGCGTGGCCGAGAACAGACCCTCGTCGTCGAATGCGATGCCCTCGTAGAAGCGCGAGAAGAGGCGCACGCG
>JAYVCF010000040.1:0-4323 GCA_043750095.1 Deltaproteobacteria bacterium | reverse complement strand
AGGGCCTGCTCGAGAACGTGGCGCGGCGCGAGGTCGGCGCGACGGTCTTCGGCTACTACGTGAAGAACCCGAGCGCGTACGGCGTGGCGGAGTTCGACGCGCGCGGTGAGGTGATCGGGCTCGAGGAGAAGCCGGAGAAGCCGCGCTCGAACTACGCCGTCGCCGGGCTCTACTTCTACGACGCGCGCGTCGTCGAGCTCGCTTCGTCGCTCGAGCCGAGCCCGAGAGGCGAGCTGGAGATCACCGATCTCAACCGACTCTACTTGCGAGAGGGCGCGCTCAGGCTCGAGCAGCTCGGGCGTGGCTTTGCGTGGCTCGATACCGGAACGCCGGAGGCGCTGCTCCAGGCATCAACGTTCATTCACACGATCCAGGCGCGCCAAGGCCTGCAGGTCGCGTGTCCCGAGGAGGTCGCGTTCCGCAAGGGCTGGATCGATCAGCGCGATCTCGCTCGGCTCGCCGAGCCGCTCGCGAAGACGGCGTACGGGCAGTACCTGAGCGACCTCGCTCACGAAGCGTCGAGCTGATCATGCAGACACGGCCGACCGCGATCCCGGGCGTGCTCCTCATCTTGCCGAAGGTGATCGGCGACGCGCGCGGCTTCTTCGTCGAGACGTGGTCCGAGCAGCGCTACATCGAAGCGGGGATCTCCGGGCGCTTCGTCCAAGACAACATGAGCAAGAGCGCGCGCCACACGCTGCGCGGCCTGCATCTCCAAGAGCCCAACGGGCAGGGCAAGCTCGTCAGCGTCGTCGAAGGGTCGGTGCTCGACGTGGCCGTCGATGTCCGCGTCGGCTCACCCACCTTCGGCCAGCACGTCGCGGTCGAGCTGAGCGCGGACGATCACCGACAGCTCTGGGTGCCCTCCGGCTTCGCGCACGGGTTCTGCGTGACGAGCGAGCACGCGACCTTCGCCTACAAGTGCACGGATCGGTACGTCCCCGAGCACGAGCTCGGCATCGCCTGGGACGACCCCGACCTCGCCATCGCCTGGCCGACGCGCGAGCCGATCCTCTCGGGCCGTGATCGATCGCATCCACGGCTCGCGGACGTGCCGCGCGATCGCCTTCCCCGCTACGTCGGCTGAAGGCGGGCGAGCACGTCGGCCACGGCGCTGGGCCAGGCGGGCGCGGGCGCTACGAGCGCGTGGGTGCGAGAGAGATCGAGAACGCTGTAGCGCGGGCGCAACGCCGGGCGTGGATACTCATCGGTCGTGCAAGGAACGATGCGCGCACGCGCCCGCATCGTCTTGCCGATGTGCGCAGCGAGCTCGAACCACGTGCACTCGCCCTCGTCGCTCGCGTGGAACGTGCCGCGCGCGCCCTGATCGAGCAGCGCGAGCGTCGTGGTCACGAGTGCCTCCGCGCTCGAGGGACGTCCGCGCTGGTCGTTCACCACGCGAAGCTCGTCGCGCTCGCCGGCGGCTTTGGCGATCGTGCGGACGAAGTTCTTGCCCCAGGGCGCGTAGAGCCAGCTCGTGCGTACCAGCAGGTGCTCCGCGCCCGATTCGCGCAGGAGCTTCTCGCCCAGCGCCTTGCTTCGCCCGTACGCCCCGCGGGGCGCGAGCGGCGCATCGATCGCGTAGGGAACGCTGCCCTCCCCGGAGAACACGTAGTCGGTCCCGAAGTGGACGAGCGTCGCGCCGACGCCGGCGCAGGCCTCTCCGAGCCAACCGACCCCGTACCCGTTCACCGCGTTCGCGTCGTGCTCGTGCGACTCCGCTGCGTCCACGTCCGTGTATGCAGCACAGTTGATCACCACCCGCGGCCGGTCGGCGAGCGCAGCGGCCACGCTGGCAGCGTCACGAAGATCGATCTCCGGAAACGAGAGCCGGCGCACGCTCGCCTCACGTGCGCGGAGCGCCAGATCGAACGCGTGACCGAGCATCCCATCCGGCGAGATCAGAGCGACCTTCACGCGGGGTGCATACCACGACGCACATGAACGGGCGGATCGTGCGTGCTCTCTTGAATGGAACGATCACGATCCGACGCACGGGTGATCGAAAACGATCGGATTCCGATCACTTGCGATCCGAACCTGGATCGCGAGTGATCGCAGCCTCGAGAAGCTCGACACGATCGAGGTTCGTTCGCGCCGCGCGATGTGGCAATCAGGCAGGTGAGCGAGAGAGCACGCGTTCGAGGATCGCGATCGCGCGTGTGACCTCGTCGTCGGTCGTCTCGACGCCCAGGCTGATGCGGATCGCCGACGATGCGCGTGACGGATCGCCAGGGACCATCGCGAGAACGACGGGCGAGGGGCGATCGACCCCGGAAGAGCAGGCCGCACCGCTCGCGACCGCGAGCCCTTCCAGGTCGAGCGCCGCGACGAGCGTGCTCGAGCGCCAGCCGGAGATCGACGCGTCGACGACGGTGGCCACGCGAGGCTCGACACCGTTCACGGTCGCGCCACGCGCGATCAGCGCCGCCTCGATACGATCGCGCTGGCCGCCGATGCGTGCCTGCGCGTGAAGGCGCTCCGCGACCAGCTCGCACGCGACACCGAAGCCGACGATCGCCACCACGTCCGGTGTCCCGGCGCGCAGGCCGCGCTCCTGCGTGCCGCCGACGATCTGCGGATCGATCACGACCCCGCGCCGGACGACGAGCGCGCCTGCGCCGGCCGGACCACCGATCTTGTGCGAGGCGAGCGCGAGGGCGCTGGCACCGAGCGTCTCGAAGTCGATCCGCACCTTGCCGAGCGCCTGGGTCGCGTCGACGAACGACGGCGCTCCGACACGCGCAGCCATCGAACACCAGATCTCGACGGGGCTGACCGTTCCCGTCTCGTGGTTCACCGACTGCACCGCCAGGAGCGCACACCGCTCCGCCGAGAGCGCGGCGAGCACGCTCGCGTCGTCGGGCCCACGGCCATCGAGAACGGGCAGCGCCCAGACGGCGTGTCCGCGCGCCACCAGCGATGCGATGGGCTCGGCCACGGCGGGATGCTCGATCGCCGTCGTGACAATGCGCCCGACACGCTGTGCGAGGCCGAGAACGCCGAGGTTGCACGCCTCGGTTCCGCCACTCGTCAGCACGACCTCCGCCGGCGACGCGTTCACTGCGCGCGCGATCTGTGCCCGGGCGGCCTCCACGTGTGCGCGCGCGCGACGGCCCGCCGAGTGAGGGCTCGCCGGGTTGCCGAGCGGTTCCGCCCGCACCCGCTCCATCGCGCGGCGCACCCGCGGATCGAGCGGCGTCGCGGCGTGATGATCGAAGTAGAGCTCGCCCCTCATGCGTTACCGGCAAGGCGCTCCGGAAAGCGCGCGCTGCGACGCACGCGAAGCGTGACGCCGGTCCCTCCGAGCGAGACGCCTGCCACGGGCGGGGGCGGGCTCGAGACGACCAAGCCGCCCTCGTGCGCCTCCGCCACGCGCCGCACGAACGCGAGACCGAGACCCACGCCGCCATGCGCGCGCGTGATCGAGCCGTCCACTTGATAGAAAGGCTCGAGCACCTTCTCGAGACGATCGGGGGGCACGCCCGGGCCACTGTCGGCGACGACGAGCGCCAGATCGCCGCCGTCCACGACGACCTCGATCGCGATCGCACCCGCCAGAGGAGTGAACTTGATCGCGTTCTCGATCAGGTGCGCGATCGCGCGCCGCAGCATGTCGGGATCGCCGACACCGCCGAGGTCTTGCGTGTCGGACAGACGCTCGCTCACCACGAGCCGTCGGTCGCGAATCGGCGCCGCCGAGTCGTCGAGCACGCGCCGCACGAGCTTGCCGAAGTCGTACTCGCGCCGTTGGAACGACATGCGCCCCGTCTCGAGCGCCGAGACGTCGAGGAGCATGTCCACGAGCCCGCGCAGCTTCGTCGCGCCCGCTTCCACCGCGACGAGCGCCTTGTGCTGCATGGGCGTGACCGGACCGAGCTCTTCGGCGAGCAAGAGCTTGGCGTAGCCCACCACGGGCGTCATCGGCGTCGCCAGCTCGTGGCTGAGGTTCCGCAGGAACTCGCGTCGGAGCCGCGCCAGCTCTTCGAGCTGCGCGTTCGCGTCGGAGAGCTCCTTCACCCTCGCCTCCAAGCGCTCGACGATTCGATGCGAGGCCTCGCGAAGCTTCGGCTCAGCATCGCCGGTCCGCTCGCGATGGCCCTCGAGGTAGCGGGCGATCGTGGGCGCGAACTTCCTCGCGTCGATCGGCTTCTCGAGAAACCCGTCGCAGCCCACGGCGAGGCTCGTCGCGCGGTCTCCCTCCGCGGTGATGGCGACGATGGGGACGTCGGCGTATCGGGCCTCGGCGCGGAGGCGAAGCGCGACCTCGTATCCGTCGAGGTCCGGGATGTTGATGTCCACGAGCACGAGCTGCGCCTCGAC
>JAYVCF010000039.1:0-8633 GCA_043750095.1 Deltaproteobacteria bacterium | reverse complement strand
TTATCCAAGGCGTCTTGCGACACCTCTGCACACGAACACGCTCCGCGCGTTCGTGAGATGCGAGGGCGCCGCCCTCGCGCTCCCGCCACGCCGTCATGTCCGAGGAACGGTCTCCGAGCTGGACGGGCCCGGGTGCGCGAGGGGCGGAGCCCATCGCCCACCGCGAAACCGCGGAGTGGTTCGTGGAGACACAGGGTCGAAGACGCCGCTGACTTCAAAGCACACTGCGCGCACCCATGGGTAGCGGCGGCGGCGGGCGTCCCTGTGAAGAGCATCGAGGGCACCGTCGTTCGTGCCCGAAGGGCGAAGCAGAGGGATGCCCGCCGCCGACGCGGGCAATCGATCAAGATCCCCTGTGGCGAGGTACTACCCGACGATCCCCATCTCGCGCCCGACCTTGATGAACGCGGCGATCGCGCGATCGACCTGCGCGGGGGTGTGCGCAGCGCTCATCTGCGTGCGGATGCGCGCCTTTCCCTTCGGCACCACGGGGAACGAGAAGCCGATCACGTAGATCCCCTCGGCCAACAAGCGCTGCGCCATCTCGCTGGCGATCTTGGCGTCGCCGATCATCACCGGAACGATCGGATGGCCCGCGCCCGCGAGCGTGAAGCCCGCCTCGCTCATGCCCGCTCGAAAGCGCGCGGCGTTGGCCTTCACGCGCACGCGCAGCTGATCGCTCTTCTCCAGCAGATCGAGGCACGCGATCGAGGTCGCCGTGATCGCGGGCGCGAGCGAGTTCGAGAACAGGTAGGGCCGCGAGCGCTGCCGCAGCCACTCGACGATCGGCCGCCGCGCCGCGGTGTAGCCGCCGCTCGCGCCACCGAGCGCCTTGCCGAGCGTGCCGGTGATCACGTCGATGCGGCCGAGCACGTTGCAGTGCTCGTGCGTTCCCAAGCCGCGCTCTCCGACGAAGCCGACCGCGTGGCTGTCGTCCACCATCGTCATCGCCCCGTAGCGGTCCGCGAGATCACAGATGGGCCCGAGGCGCGCGATGATTCCGTCCATCGAGAACACACCGTCGGTCGCGATCAGGACTCGCTTCGCGCCATCCGCGCGCGCCTGCAGCAGCTGCACCTCGAGGTCGTCGAGATCGTCGTTCGCGTATCGATAGCGCTTGGCCTTGCACAAGCGGACGCCGTCGATGATCGAGGCGTGGTTCAGCGCGTCGCTGATGATCGCGTCGTCTTCGCCCAGCATCGCCTCGAACAACCCGCCGTTCGCGTCGAAGCAGCTCGAGTACAAGATCGCGTCGTCGGTGCCGAGGAACGCGGCGAGCCGCGCCTCGAGCTCCTTGTGCGGGCTCTGCGTGCCGCAGATGAAGCGAACGCTCGCCATCCCGTAGCCCCAGCGATCGAGCGCGGCCTTCGCCGCGGCGACGAGCGTCGGATCGTTGGCGAGCCCCAGGTAGTTGTTCGCGCAGAAGTTGAGGACCTCGCGTCCGTCGCCGGTCGCGATCACGGCGCCCTGGGCCGTCGTGATCTGGCGCTCGGCCTTGTAGAGGCCTTGTTCCTTCAGGCTCGCGAGCTCGCGATCGAGATGAGCGAGATAGTCCTTGTCCATGGCGGCCCAGCCTACTTCAGAACCGGAGCGCTGGTAGAGTCGGCTCCCCCATGACCGAGTTCGTTCTCCCCACGTTTCCCGAGCGCTTCAACATGGCCGACTGGTTCCTCGATGCGCGCGTGCGCGAGGGGCGCGGTGCGCGCACGGCCGTCAGGGTCGGCGACCGAAGCTGGACGTACGCCGAGGTGCAGTCGCTCGCCAACCGTATGTCGCATGCGCTGCGCGATCGCGGGATCGACCTCGAGGATCGCGTGCTCTTGCTCCTGCCCGACGGGATCGAGTTCGCGGTGAGCTGGTTCGGGATCTTGAAGGCGGGTGCCGTGTTCTGCATGGGCAACCCACTCGGGACCGAAGAAGATCTCGATCACCTCGTCGCCTACACGCGCGCGCGCGCGGTGATCGTGCACGCCTCGGTGATGGATCGCTTCGGGCCGGTGATCGCGCGACACGCGCGCTGCGGCGTGCGCATCGTCGTCGGCGGCGGAGACCTTCCCGAGAACGGGGAACACTTCGACGAAGTCATCGCCGGCGCGTCGGATCGCACCGAGAACGCGGACACGTCACGCGACGACGTCGCAGGCTGGCTCTTCACGAGCGGCACCACCGGCAAGCCCAAGGGCGCGGTGCACTTCCACCACGACTTTCCCTACAACACCGAGTGCTATCCGAAGCACGTGCTCGGCCTTCGCGAGGACGACGTCTTCTTGAGCGTCTCGCGCCTCTTCTTCGGCTACGCGACCGGGACGAACCTGATGTTCCCCTTCGCATTCGGTGGCACCGCGGTGTTCTTTCCCGAGAAGCCCACGCCCGAGAAGCTCTTCGCCGAGATCGAGAAGCACGGCGTCACCGTGCTCTCGAACGTCCCCGCGATGATCCGACAGATGGCCGATCACGAGGACGCCCCGAAGCACGCGATGACGTCGCTGCGCATGTGCCTCAGTGCGGGCGAAGCGCTGCCCCCGAGCCTCTACGATCGATGGCGCAGCCGCGGCTGGTGCGAGATCCTCGACGGCATCGGCTCGGCCGAGCTCTTCCACATCTACATCTCGAACTATCCCGGCGACGTAAGGCCTGCGTCCCTCGGTCGCCTCGTTCCCGGCTATCAGGCGCGCATCGTGGGGCCCGACGGGAACGACGTCGCGGAGGGAGAGATGGGCCGCCTCTGGGTGCGCGGCGACAGCGCGGCGCTCTGCTACTTCGGCGATCAGGAGAAGAGCAAGGCCACCTTCGTCGGGGGCGACTGGGTCGTGAGCGCCGACCTCTTCAAGAAGCAAGGCGAGTACTTCTATTACGCAGGTCGCGGCGACGACATGCTCAAGGTGCGCGGGATGTTCGTCTCGCCGCTCGAGATCGAAGACTGCCTCGCGACGCACCCCGCCGTGAAAGAGTGCTGCGTGGTCGGTGCGGTGGACGAAGAAGGCCTCAGCGTTCCGAAGGCCGTCGTCGTGCTGCGCGAAGGACACGTCGCGGACGCGCAGATGATTGCGGCGCTCCAGGAGCACGCGAAGACCAAGCTCGCGCGCTACAAGTTTCCGCGCATCGTTCGCTTCATCGATGCGCTGCCGCGATCCGATCGCGGCAAGCTCTTGCGTCGCGAGCTGACGGATCTCTGACTCGAGCGGAGTCGTCCGCCCGGTCGAGAGCTAGGGGCCGACGACGACGGTGCCGCTCGACGGGGCCGAGACGACGACGCCGGACGAGCTCGGCGCGACGACGACGCTGCCGCTGCCACCATACGAGGGCTGGCTGTAGCCGCCGCCGCCGTAGACGACGGTCCCGCCGCCGTATCCGTACGAGGGCTGCGCGTATCCGTACGAGGGCTGTGCGTATCCGTAGCCGGTGCCGCCGCCGTAGTAGGTGGTGCTCACGCCGCCGTAGCCGCGGCTGTAGCTCGCGCCGGAGTATCCGCGCTGGTAGCCGTATCCGCCGCCGCCGCGCCCGTAGTAACCGCCTCGGCCGTAGTAGCCGTAGGGCGCGCATCCCGGAGCGAGCGAGAGCACGGCGAACGCGAGAGCGAGGAACATCATCGTGGTGCGGCGCATGGCCACCTCCCTGTCGGTTCTACCGATAACCATCCTTAGAGCATACGGAGTGCCAGTGGATTGGATCCTCGGTTTCGGCCTCGATCCCGTCGATCCCTCGCATTTCATGGGCTTCGGCGGCCGAGGCGAATCGCCTCGAAATCCAGCGATCGAGACCCGCCGTTCGCACCTTCAGCGTCGGCGTTCTCGCCGCGCGCCCGCAGGGGGTTTCTCCAGAATGAAGAGGTAGTTGAACCCGCGCAGATAGAAGTTCCCTTCTTCGGCGGCGCGTCGGTAGTTCCCCATCTGCAGCGTCTTGTGGTGGCGAACGACCGAGACGATGTCGACGGGCCGCAGCTGACGCAGCGCGAGCGCGAAGAGCTCGAACCCGACGCAGGCGAGGCCTCTCTTCTTCTCGAAGTAGTCGCAGCAGAACAGGCCGAGGTGTCCGCCCGGGGCGAGCATCCGAGCGCACTCGTCGAGCACCTTGCCCATCGCCTCGTAGTAGTGCGGGTCGTAGGCCGAGAGCTTTCCGATGCAGGCCGCGTCGGGGGAGTAGTCGATGTGGTCGCCCCAGGGCGGATCGATGAACACGAGACTCGCGCTCTCGCTCGGCACGGGCGTCTTTCGCGCGTCGGCGCGCTCGATGTCGGGGCGCGTCGGGGCCAGATCGAAGCCACGCGCGCGTCGGCCGGTGTCCCTGCAGACGTCGAGGGTGGTGCCCGAGCCGCACATCGGGTCGACGACCAGATCACCTGGCTGGGTGTAGCGCTCGATCAGGTTCCAGATGACCCAGGAGGGCGTGGCGCCCACGTAGCGCGAGGAGCCTTGTTCGCCCTCGCCGTAGTGCTGCGAGGGGTACTCCCAGAGGGTCGTGGGCTGCAGCCGAAGGGGAGGGCGGTCGAGGCGCGGGGGCCGAGGACGCTCGGGGCGAGGACGCTGAGGTGGACGCTGCATCTGGACGTTCTGCGAACCGCACTATAATCGATACCAATGACCCTCTCGCGCCGGCTCGCGGCCGCACTCTCCGTTTTCTCCGTTGCGGCGCTCGCGCTCGCGCTCGCTCCCGCGGTCGCGCACGCGAACTTCCTCGACGACGCGAACGACGGCTTCACCGAGGCGCTCAGCTCGGGCAACTACGTCGTGGCGTTGCCGCTCATCTATCTCGTGGGCCTCGCGACCGCGCTCACGCCCTGCGTCTATCCGATGATCTTGATCACGGTCAGCGTGTTCGGCGCGCGTCAGGCCAAGAGCAAGGCCGAGGCGGCCGGCCTGTCGACCGCGTTCGTGCTCGGGATGGCGACGCTCTTCACGCCGCTCGGCGTCGTTGCGGGGCTCCTCGGTGGCGCGTTCGGATCCTGGCTCGCGAGCCCCTGGGTCGTCGTTCCGATGGCGATCCTCTTCTTCGCGCTCGCGGCCTCGATGTTCGGCGCGTTCGAGCTGAACCTGCCGCCTGCGCTGCAGAACCGGCTCGCTCAGGTCGGAGGCATCGGTCCGCGCGGTGCGTTCCTGCTCGGCCTCGTCAGCGCGCTCGTCGCGGCGCCCTGCACGGGTCCCGGCTTCATCGCGCTGCTCACCTGGATCGGTCAGACGCGCAACGTCGGGCTCGGCGCGGGCGCGACGTTCCTCTATTCGCTGGGCCTCGGTACGTTGTTCTGGGTGGTCGGCACGTTCTCCATCGCGCTGCCCAAGAGCGGCGCCTGGATGAACCACGTCAAGAGCGTGTTCGGCGTGGTGATGTGCGTGATGGCGCTCTATTACCTCCGCGACTTCATCCCCGGAGTGCACGTGCCGCACGAGACCGTGTTCATCGCGTCGGGCGCGGCCTTGGTGGTGCTCGGCATCGCCATCGGCGCGGTCCACCTCGACTTCCACGAGCCCAACACGGCGCAGCGCATCCGCAAGAGCGCGGGCATCCTCTCGTCCACGATCGGCGGCTTCCTGATCGCGGCGTGGCTCGTCGCGGCCCCTCCCGGCCTGCACTGGCGCGACGACGCGCGCGATGCGATCGCGCAGGCCCGCGCGGCGCACTCGCCGTACATCGTGGACTTCGGCGCGAGCTGGTGCGGTGCGTGCGGCGAGCTCGAGCGCAACACGTTCTCCGATCCGCGCGTGCAGGCCGAGGGCGGACGCTTCGTCGCCGTTCACGTGGATCTCTCGCCGGGTCAGGATCTCACCGAGGGTCGCGCGCTCCTGGCGAGCTACGAACAGCGCGGGCTTCCGCTCGTCGTGATGCACGACTCCGAAGGCCGCGAGGTGCACCGCGTGGTGGAGTTCGTCGAGCCCGACGAGCTCCTGGGCTTGATGCAGGACGTCGACTGAGCGGCCGCTGCCACTCTTTCTCTACATCCCCTGGTTCCAGGCCGAGGCGTGGGTCTTCCCGCTGCCGCAGATCGCGCCCGTCACGATCTTCGGGCAGACGATCGACTTTCCGCCCGACGTCCAGGTTCATCCCTTCGGCTTGCTCGTCGCCGCGGGTGTCGTGCTCGGCGCGATGGTCGCCGAGAAGCGCGCGCGCCGTGTGGGGCTCGAGCCCATCGCGATCTCGGGGCTCTCCGGTCACGTGATCGTCGGTGGGTTCGTCATCGGTCACCTCGTCGATGCGCTCGCCTATCACCCCGAGATCGTCGCCGAGCGGCCCATCATGCTGCTCGAGATCTGGAACGGGCTCTCCTCGTTCGGTGGGTTCCTCGGTGCGATCGTCGGCGCGCTGATCTGGCAGCGACGTCGCAGCGGGGCGCCCTCGATCCGCGTCGCGGCCGATCCGATCGCGTTCTCGTTTCCGTTCGGCTGGCTCTTCGGACGCATCGGGTGCTTCGTCACGCACGATCACCCGGGCCGCGTGACGATGTTCCCGCTCGGCGTCGAGGACTACGCGGTCGGCTATCCGCCCTATCAAGTGCGCCACGATCTCGGCCTCTACGAGGTGATCTGGTGCCTCGCGATGATCCCGCTCTTTCTCTTGCTCGGGCGGCGCGAGCGACCGCGCGGCTTGTTCCTCGGCCTCACGCCGGTGCTCTACGCGCCCGTGCGCTTCGGGCTCGATTTTCTTCGCGCCACCGACCTCGACATCTCCGATCCGCGCTACTTCGGGCTCACGCCCGGACACTACGGCGCGATCGTGCTCTTCATCCTCGGCGCGCTCGTTCTCGTCCGGACGTGGCGCGATCCCTGGCCGGTGGTGCCCGCCAGCATCGCGCTCTCACCACCGAAGGATCGCGTAGCCGAACAAGCCGAGCGAGAAGCTGGTCATGTTGGCGGCGAGCGACCAGAAGAACGCGCGGCGGACGCCGAAGCTAGCGAGCCAGCCGGTCTCGATGAGGACGGCGAACACCTCGGCGATGGCGACGGTGGGCCACCACGTGAGCCCGAGTGACTGCGTGACGTCGGGGATGACGTACCAGACGATCGGGTGCGTGATCGCGCTCGCGCCCAGGCCGATCGCGAGGCGCTCCCGCAGCGGTCGACTCGGCAGGGCGTGCACGTAGATCCCCGTCTCCACCAGCTCGGTGAAGACGAACGCCCAGAGCCATCGCAGCGCGAAGTCCACGCGTCGGGAGACTACACCGCGTCGCGATCGCGGAAGCGTGCCCAGTCGAGCTTCAGCTTGCGCATGCGCGCACGCAGCGTGTGCGGGTTGATGCCGAGCAGCGCCGCGGCACCACGAGGGCCTTCGATGCGACCCTTCGTGCGGCCGAGCACACGCTCGAGGTGGTTCTTCACGACGTCGTCGAGCAGGAGCGAGTCGGTGAGTGAGGATAGCGGGACCGTCTCGATCGCTCGCGCGGGAGGCGTGCTCGGGTGCAGCGGTCGCGAGCCTGCGCCGAGCGACGCCGCGACATCGAGCTTCTTCGCGTGCCCGAGGATGGCCGCACGCTCGATGACCGATGCCAGCTCGCGTACGTTGCCGGGCCACGGGTACGCGCGCAGCAGTTCGAGATCGCTCGCGCTCGGCACCAGCGGGATTCCGCCGAGGCGCTCGCCGACCTTCGCCGCGAAGTGCGTCGCGAGCTTCGGAATGTCTTCGGGTCGCTCGCGAAGCGAAGGGAGCCGCATCGGGAACACACTGAGCCGATACCAGAGGTCCTCGCGGAAGCTTCCCTCGTCCACCATCTTGTGCAGATCGCGATGGGTCGCCGCGACGATACGCACGTCCACGTGGATCGTGCGTCCGCCGCCTACGCGCTCGAGCGTGCCCTCCTGCAAGATGCGCAAGAGCCGCACTTGCGCGGCGAGGGGCAGCTCGCCCACCTCGTCGAGCAAGAGTGTTCCGCCGTCCGCGCGTTCGAACCAACCTTTGCGCGTCGCGATCGCGCCCGTGAACGAGCCCTTCTCGTGGCCGAAGAGCTCGCTGTCCACGAGGTCCGCGGGGATCGCGCCGCAGTTCACGCGCACCATCGGTCCCGTGCGTCGTCGCGATCGCTCGTGGATCGCGCGCGCGATCACTTCTTTGCCCGAGCCGGTCTCGCCGAGAATCAGGACCGGCACGTCGGTGTCCGCGACCTGCGCGACGCGCTCCATCACCTGCCGAAGGCCACCGCGCTCGCCCACGACCGTCTCGAGGATCGACTGCCGCCCGAGGCGCGTGAGGAGCGCGCGGTTCTCTGCCTCGGTCGCTTCGCGCAGGCGCGCCAGCTCGTGCAGGCGCTCGTCGTTCGTGAGCGCCACCCCGAGCGGCTCGAGGACCGACTGCGCGCGGGCGATGGCGCGCGCGTCGAACGTCGACTCCGCGATCAAGAGGACGAAGCCCGCGGGCCCGCGTTCGTCGCTCAAGGGCGCGAGCAGCGCGTTCGGCGCGGCCGCTCCGATGTCGAGCGAGACGAGGAGCGGGCTCGATCGATCGTAGAGCGCCGGACGAAAGCGCGCGTCGGCGAAGAGCGCACACGCGTCCTCGAGCGCGCGCGCGCTCAGCTCGACCAGCGCAGGCGGCGCGCTCGCGAGCGCACCTGCGACGGCGACGGTGTCGATGCGTGCGCGCGCGACGTCGAGCCGACGCACGACCATCGCGGCGAGCGGGAGCGCGCTCGCGACGCGTGGCTCGATGCGTGC
>JAYVCF010000038.1:0-5854 GCA_043750095.1 Deltaproteobacteria bacterium | reverse complement strand
CGCGCTCGAGCGCGATCTCGAGCAGGCGATCATCGATCGCCTCGAAGAGTTCCTGCTCGAGATGGGCAAGGGCTTCTGCTTCGTCGCGCGGCAGAAGCGCGTCACGCTCGAGGGCGATCACTTCTACGTCGACCTCGTCTTCTACAACCGCCTGCTTCGCTGCTTCGTCCTCGTCGATCTCAAGCTCGGCAAGCTCACGCATCAGGACCTCGGGCAGATGCAGATGTACGTGAACTTCTTCGATCGCTTCCAGCGCGCCGAGCACGAGGCGCAGACGATCGGCATCGTCCTGTGCTCGGACAAGAACGACGCGATGGTGAAGATCACGCTCCCCGAGGACAACGAGCAGATCCTCGCCGCGCGCTATCAGATGTACTTGCCGTCCGAAGCCGAGCTGCGCTCCGAGCTCACGCGCGAGCGCGAGGAGGCTGAGCGCGCCCTGCGATTCACGGCAGACCCCGAGCCCAGCGATGGTCAAGGCTGACACGGCGAGCATCGGCGCCGCGCCGCGCAAGATCTCGGCGCAGCCGACGATCGACTCGTATCGAGCGGCGCCCATGTACCCGCCCATCGTGGACGCGGTCGCGTCGATCCTCGAGTCATCGAAGGTGGTCACCCCGGACGACGTGCTGGTGCGGATGGGCAAGCTCGCACGGGCCGATCGCGATGCGTGGCGCGCGGGCCGCGTCGACTTCCTCGAGCGCGTCATTCGCGGCAACCTCTCACAGCTGCGCACGTTCTTACGGATCCTGCGCTTCCACGCTCACGACCTGAACCTCGTGCCATCACCGGACACCGCGCGCGATGCGGCGGGCCGCCCGCTCCGCTTCACGAAGAACGACGAGCCGCGCCTGGAGCGCATCTACGCAACGAGGTTCACGTGGCCAGGGAAAGCGCCCTTTCCCATGGAGCGAGCGCGCCCATTCGGATAGAGCGCTTCAGCCTGTCTCGATCACCAGCTCTCGCACGTTGGCGAGGGGGAACGAGCGACCGAGCTCGGTGCCGAGCTCGGTGCCGAGGAGCGTCACGTCTGCGCCGCGGGTGAGCACGCGCTCGGGTCGCAAGTGCAGCCTGCGCTCTCCCTGGGTCTTGCTGTGAACGCGCAGCGTCACGCTCGCGCCCCGCTCGATGGCTCGCGTGAAGGCCTCGTGGATCGCCTCGGCGCCCTGCACGCGCTGTTCGCCGACGACGGACGATGGAGAGCCTGATGCTGGCGCGGCATCCGCCTTCGACTCGACGCCGAACAGACGTTGGACCTCGGGTGACGAGGCACGCTCGAAGAGCTCCGGCTCTTCGACGGCGACGCCTTCCTCCACGAGCTTGCGCGCGCGGGTGATCATCTCGTCTGTGGAGCGTGCGTCTCGCACGATGCGTCGCTGCGCCGACGCGTTCATCACCAAGAGTGGCAGGAACGCCCATGGCTCGCGGCTCGCACGCTCGAGGGCGTCGTCACCGATGCGACCGCCACGTCGGGACGCCCAGTTGATGATGACGTCCTCGAGGTCGAGCCAGCGATCGGCGAGACGATCGATCACCTCGTAGGCGCCCGGGTCGTCTACCTGTTCGAGCAGGGCGCCAAGTACGTCGCTCGGCGCTGTCTCATCGCCATCCTCGATGTCGGGCAGGAACGCGTCGAGATCGGCAATCTCGGACAGCGACTCGGGGAGGCGCGCTCCACGGACGGGCGCGAGAGTGCGCGACGCGATCGGTGTGGCGCTCGGGACCGACAGACCGTGCTTGCTCGACCGCTCGGCGGCGAAGCGCGCCCGTAGAGCTGGCGAAGGGGTCGGAATCGCGAGCGGCGCAGATACTACCGAGCCCGGGCGCTTCGACCGCGGCGAGCGAGTGATCTCGGCTTCGACGTGAACGCTGGCCTTGCCGAGCATCGCCCCCGGGCTCGTGAGCGCTTCGTCGACGAGAAGCGTCGTGGGCGTCGGTCGCGCGAGCAGATGTCCGCCCAGGGCGCGCGCGGCGGCGTCTGCGGCTTCGGGACTGTTGGTCTCGACCACCCACGCCTTACGCAGGCTCGCCGTGCGGATCGATCGCGCCCAGTCGCCGATCATGAGCCGAACGTTGTCCGGAACCGGGTGCCTGCCCACGCGATCGAGCGCGGCGAGAATTCGAGGCGCGTCGAGGCCGAGAGAGAGCGCCGCGGCGACCGATGCCGGCGTGAGCTTGAACGTGAGCACGGTGTCGAAGCGCACGGGCTCGGCGGCGAGCGCGATCTCCAGCGTGAGCCGCGGATCGGCGTCCGGGCCGAGCATCACCTCGAACGCTGGCGTGACGTGCCCGTCCCCGGAGTCACTCCCGCCCTTTGGCCAGCGCCGCACCCAGAGCACACCTGCGTGCTCGGCCACGACGAGCCACGGGCGGTTGCGCAGCACGGACTCGAGACGAGGAAAATCCGGAGCGGCGAGCGCGAGCGCGACGCCGAAACGGTCGAAGTAGGGTGCGTTGCTCCGCACGTGCTCGACGCGCGCCATCTCTCGCGCAAGCGACTCGATCGGGATCCAGCGGTCCTCGGGCATCCGCGTGGCAATCCACTCCTGGTCGGCGTCGGCCGGCGTTGCCTCACCTGCCACGAGAGCGCGCAGGGCGTCGACACGGGGAACGAGCCGTTCGTTTCGAACACCGGCGAGACCGGAGTAGACGGCGTCGTCGACGCGATCGGCGGCCGGGTGGGCCTCGAGCCCCAGAAGGGCGCCGAGCTTCTTGGTGCTGGCGCGATTCGCGAGGTCCGTGCTGGTGGCCCGTACCGCGACGTGGGCGAGCGCGGCGACGAACGCGACGTAGTCTCGGAGCGGTCGACGAGCACCAACGGTCAGCGCGGCATCGGGCTCGGATCCTGGGAGCGAGAGCCCTCGAACAGCCGCGGCGACGGTGCCAGACGACTCGGCGAGAAGCATCGCGAAGCGCTGCTTGCGCGATTCGTAGGGCATCTGCGCCACGATCGGAGCGGCAAGGCCCGTCGTGAACACACATTCCACCGCCGACTCGACGCGCTTCGGCTCGACGCCGAGCCGCTGGACGACGACGCGATCGAGCACGTCTCGGTGCACGAGCCCCTCGAAGTCGACGAGAATCTCGAGCACACCGAGCGCAATCGGCGATGCGCGTGCCAGTCGCTCTTCGACGAATCGCGGGTCGACCAAGCGCGCGAGCGCGGACGGGCCATCGGCGACACCGAACGAAGCGGCGAGCTGCTCGTCGAGCCCTTGGACCCGATCGAGCGGCAGCGTGAAGCGAAGCGGCGCCGGACGACGCGCCTCGGTCGCGTCAATGGATGAGGTTGCCGGCGGGGGCTTCTTGCGAGCCATCCTGATAGTCCTCGATGAAGTAGCGGTAGCCCTGTTCCGTGAGGAAGAGCTGCCGATGCAGCGCGTTCTCCTGTTCGATCGTGTCCCGCGTGACGAGCGAATAGAACGTCGCGCCGCCGGGCTTGGGCCGCAAGATACGGCCGAGCCGCTGAGCCTCTTCCTGACGTGAGCCCATCGTCCCCGAGAGCTGCACGAGCACGTTCGCATCCGGAAGGTCGATGGCGAAGTTGCCGACACGTGAGAGCACGAGGCGACGAATGCGACCGGCCCGGAAGTCGGCGTACGCGCGCTCGCGCTGCGCATGAGGGGTCTCGCCCGTGACGACGGGACAATCGAGGAGTCTCCCCGCGGCCGCGAGCGGCTCGAGGTACGTCCCGAGGACCAGTACACGGTCTCCTGCGTGGCGCTCGGCGAGCTCGACGAGCGCGGTGAGCTTCAGGGGATTCTCCGCGGCGACTCGTGGCTGCTCGCGGAGCTCTGCCGTCGCGTACGGCAGCTGGAGCGACTGCGGCAGCGGCACGCGCACCTCGAAGCAGGTCGCCGTGGCGATGTGCCCGCTCTTCTCGAGCTCGCGCCATGGAACGTCGAAGCGCTTGGGACCAATCAGCGCGAAGACTTCTCCCTCGCGACCATCTTCACGAACGAGCGTCGCCGTCAGGCCGAGGCGTCGTCTCGCCTGGAGCTCGGCCGTGAGGCGAAAGACGGGCGCAGGAAGAAGGTGGACCTCGTCGTACACGACCAGGCCCCACGGCTCGCTCGCCAGGCGATCGAAGTGGATGTGCTTCGTCGGACCGGTTCCGCCCTTTCTGGCGAGCATCGAGTACGTGGTGATCGTGACGGGCGCGATCTTCTTCTCGTCCGCTTGATAGAGCGCGACGTCGCTCGCCTCGAGCTGCGTCTTGGCCAGGATCTCGCGCCGCCACTGGTGGCTCGCCTCGCGGCCAGTCGCGATCACGAGCGTGCGCACCGAGAGCTCGCGCATCGCGAGCATCGCGACCACCGTCTTGCCGGCGCCGCATGGCAGAACGACGACCCCGTGCGAGCCGGAGGCCGCGAAAGCTCGAGCGCTCGCCTCCTGGTAGCCGTAGGGCGTGAACACCTCCGATCGCAGCGCGATCGCATGCGGTGCGCCTGACACGAGCCCGGCACGATCATCGACGGGATACCCCATCGAGAGCAGAACTTGTTTCACGAGGCCGCGACGCGCGACGTCGAGCAGGAATCCGTCGGGACATGGCGAGAGGATCTCGCCCGCCTTCTTGTCCGCGGCGAGACGGTCACGAACGAAGCGCTCACGCACGGCGAGCCGAAGGCGGCTCGGATCGGTGGGGTAGTCGTGAAGCGAGCAGACGCCGAAACGCGCCATGCGATCACGAATCTCGTGCTCGACGATCGTCGGGAGCGCGTAGCGGGAGATCGAGCGCAGCCCCTCGATGATCTCGTCGGCCGTCAGACCCGCGCTCGCGGCGTTCCAGAGCGCGAGGTCGCCGAGACGGTAGGTGTGAACGTGCTCCGGCGACTTCTCGATCTCGGCGAAGCGCGCGAGCACTGCGCGCGCCAGTTCGTACGCAGGATGATCGACCTCGACGAGCACCGATCGGTCGCCTTGGACGACCGCAGCTCGATCGGGGGAAACGACGGCAGCGCTCACGGGGAAGAGATATGCCCGAGCCTCGACCTCGGTGCTACGCCCGCCCCGCGGTGCGACGGAGAATGGACGGAGAGCGACGGAGAACGACGGAGAACGACGGAGAACGACGGAGAACGACGGAGAACCTGTTCGTAAGCGGCGTCGTCCGGGGAGTCGATCACCTCGGTCACGAACCAATTGTTTAACTCGAACCCGCGCGATATCCGCGCGGGTTTCGACGTTTCTGGCGGACGACGGAGAGAATCTCGGCGCGCTCTCGTGCGATCTGACCCCCGTTCTGAGACTTTTCTGACCCGGGCCTCTCGCTCTATTTAACAGCCGACCCGTTGGTTAGCAGGACAGATTCTGCCTATTTTTCAGTCCCAT
Source organism: Deltaproteobacteria bacterium (assembly GCA_043750095.1). Taxonomy (GTDB): domain Bacteria; phylum Myxococcota_A; class Polyangia; order Polyangiales; family Sandaracinaceae; genus JBBSAT01. Next base: position 520 of record JAYVCF010000038.1, on the reverse strand, counting down.
CCCTGCGACGGGCCTCACGGACGCCCGTAGCGCATCGATCGGACCTCGGGCTCGTGTTCAGAAACGACGGAGATTACGTCTCCCTTCCGCGCGCAGCCGCCGATCGAGCTGTTCGGAATCGCCGAACAGCTGGGGCCCTCAATCCTCCAACAGCCTGTTGGACAATTCGACCGGCGCGTCGGCCGATCACGAGGCGGCGGAAAGCGCGTGCGACTCCGCCGTCGCGCACAGCGAGACCGCGAGCGTGCGGTTCTTCCGCAGCACGATGCGCTCGAACTTCAGCCGCACCGCGAGGCGCTGGTTCGACGGGATGAGGTAGTGCCAGATCTGGCCGAGCGCATCGATGACCTCGCGCGCGCGCGTCGATAGGTGCGACCGATGATCGCCGAGCAAGAGGGTGATGAATCGCCCCTCGACGTAAGGCGCGCTCACCTGCCCACCGTCGCAACCGGACCGGCGGCAGCGGTAGTAGCGATGCGGCTCCGCGCGGGGGCGGCGCGGTCTCGTCGACGTCTCCGTG
>JAYVCF010000037.1:0-20909 GCA_043750095.1 Deltaproteobacteria bacterium | reverse complement strand
CCAGCTTCCGAGCGCGAGGAGCACGGTCTGGCTCGTCTTCATGCCGGTGCCTGTGAGTAGTGTGATTGTGACGCCTTCACGCACGCCGACGCCTCCGATCGAGATCGGCAAGAGCACGGCGATCACGATCGCATTGCCCACCGAGAGCAGCGTGCCCACCGGCACGGTGGCGTGGAAAGCGAGGCCGCTCGCCGCGAAGGTGGCCGAGAGCGCGAGGTGCGACACGATGCCGAGCGCGAGCGCGGGCGCCAGCGTCGAGGCAGAGAGACCGCCACCGAGCAGCGACGTCACGATCGCGTCCACGCGGGGACGAAGCGGTCCGGGGACGAAGCGAACGAGCGTGCGCGCGCGGCGGGGCGAGGCCATCGCGAAGAGGCCGATCGCCGCCACGCTCGCCATCCCGAGCGCGATCAGCAGCGCGGTGGGCCCGAGCCGCTCTCCGAGCCCGAAGGGCAAGAGCGCGAGACACACCGACGCCATCCCCACGAGCCCGACGAGCTTCTCCACCGCGATGGTCGCCGTCGATCCCGCCATGTCGCCCGTGCGGCGCGCCACGTCGTAGAGCCGATAGCCGTCGAGCCCCGTGGTCGAGGGCGTGAACGCGCCGAGGAAGCGGCCGACGAGGAACGAGCGCGCGAGCGTGGCCATGGGAAGGCGAATCCCGCGGCCGAGGAGCAGCACGCGCCAGCGCAGCACGCCGGCGAGCACCGCCACGAAGTGCAGGCCCACGGCGGCAAGCATCGGTGCGATCGCGACATCGGCCGCGCGCGCCGCGAGCTCGTCCATGCCCTCACGGGTCGCGATCGATCGCGCGAGCGCGCCGAGCAGCCCGAGCGTGACGAGCAGCTTCAGAGCCAAGAGCGCGTACGCGCGCGCGCCGCGCTTCTTCGGCGCAGCTGCCTCGGGCGTCTCGGCTGGGCTCGGCATCGCTCGGACCCTGCAACGCCCGCCAGGTGGGGTCAATTCTTCCGCGACCTCACGCGGAGTCGTCGTCCGCTGGCGGCTGTCGCGTCTTGAGGGCGCGCGGCGGGAGCAGATCGGGCTCGCGATCGACCGTCATGGCCATGAAGAGCGCCGCGTCGAGCTTCACGAAGCTGCGCCGCTTGTAGAACGCGAGCGCGTCCTCGTTGTTCTCGGCGACCTCGAGCACGAGGTGCGTGCAGCCGTGGATCCGCGCGAGGTGCTGGAGCTGCTCGAGCATGAACGAGCCGACGCCCTTGCCTTGATAGTCGGGATGCGTCGCGAGCTCTTCGACGAAGAGCGGACGCATGTCGCGGCTCTCGAAGTACTTCGGGTTGATCCAGTTGTCGGAGCCGGTGACTTCGAACGCGCACTCCGCGTAGCCGACGATCTCGCCCTCGACCTCGAAGAGGAGCTGCTCGATGCCCTCGTCGTCGTACGACTCTTCGAAGCGCTGCTTGCTGCGCGGGCGCTGGTACTCGACCGTCTCGCGGTTCACGTCGCGGAACGAGCGCTTGAGGAATTCCCAGACGGCCTTGATGTCGCGGCGATGCATGCGGCGCACGGTGATGTGCGGCAAGACGCCTTCGTCCTCCGGTGCGGGCTTGAGGCGACCCTCGGCGTGGCCGAGCGGAGGACGCGTCGGCGTCGGCCTCTGTCTCTGCCTCTGCCTCTGCGGGGCCTTCTTCCTCGGCGATCGCGACGGCTTCTTCGCGGCGGGCGCCGCCTTCTTCGGCCCACGCGCGGCCTTCTTCGGCGGGGGCGCGGACGGCTCGGGCGGCGCGAGCAGCTTCTGGGCGATCTCCTCGAGCGACTTCGACTTTTTGGGCTTGGCCTTCGCGGCCGACGCCTCGCCTTCCGTGCCTTTTTCCCGCGCGCCGACCATCGAGCGGCGGTGTTACCAGGCCCGCGCCTCCGTGCGCAATCGGCGCGTTTTCACGGAGCGCAGTGCGACGCGGTCTCGCTCGCTCCGTCCTACGCGCGTGTGGAGGCTCCGCGCGCGGCGAGGCGGAGCCGCCCACACCGGAGATCGCAAGCGCGTTCGTGGACGCCCTCGCGTAGAGTCTCCGACCGGGGACGCGCTTGGCTGAGCTCGCCACTCTCTTTCAAGTGATCGTGATGATCGGCGCGCCGATCGCCGTCGCCCGCGCGATCCACCGCCGCTATCCGCTCGGCTGGCGCGTGTTCGGCATCGGGTGCTGGACGTTCGTGCTCTCGCAGGTCGGCCACATTCCGTTCAACGCGCTCGTGGCGCCGCATCTGCCCCACTCGCACGCGCCCTACGCCATGGCCGTCGCGTCCGTCTTCTACGGGCTCTCGGCAGGCTGCTTCGAGGAGCTCTCGCGCTTCGTCGCGATGCGCTGGGTCCTCACGAAGGAGCGCACGGGTCCTCACGCGCTCGCATTCGGCGCGGGGCACGGCGGCGTCGAGTCCGCGATCCTCGGCGCGTTGATGGTGTGGACGCTCGTGAACATCCTGGTGATCGATCGCCTCGGCGTCGATCAAATCGGGCTCGACGCATCGCAGCTCGAGCTCGCGCGCGCGCACGCAGTTTCATGCCGTCGGCGTGACGCCGCACCTGCTCGCGGCGATGGAGCGGCTCTGCACGATCCCGTTCCACATCGCCGCCAGCACGCTGGTGATGCGCACCGTGATCGAGAAGCGTGCGCGCTGGCTCGTGCTGGCGATCGTGTTTCACGCCATCACCGATGGGCTGATTCTTCCCGTCGGTCACTACTTCGGCCCGAACGTGCTCGAGCTCTTCGTGCTCGCCACGCTGCCCGTGAGCTTGGTGACGATCGCACTCACGCTCCGCGCGCTGCCACGCCTTCCGCGCCCGGCGAGTGAGCCGCGTCCGGCCTCGAGCGGAGCGCGCGTCGAGGTCGTGCGTGCCGAGAAAGAGTATGGCGAGGTGCGTGCATTGCGCGGCGTCTCGCTCACGCTCCGCGAAGGCGAGCGAGCGTGTCTCCTCGGTCCGAACGGCGCGGGCAAGACCACGACCATCCGGATGATCACCGGCGCCATCGCGCCCACGCGCGGGTTCGTGTTCGTGCTCGGCGACGCGAGCGACGACGAGGGCTTCCTCGAGAAGAAGCGACGCGTGGGCATCGTCCCTCAGCAGCCCGGGATGTACGATCACCTCACGGTGAAGCAGTACCTCGCGCTGGTGCGCGAGCTCTACGACCCGCGCGATGCGGACGACGACATCGTGGAGCGGCTGGGCCTGCACGACGTGCTCGATCGGAAGACGAGCGAGCTCTCGGGCGGCATGCAGCGCAGGCTCGTGCTCGCGGCGGCGCTGCTACCGCGTCCCGATGTGCTCGTGCTCGACGAGCCCTCGGCGGGGCTCGATCCGGTCGCATCGCGGCAGATGATCGAGGCCGTGAAGAGCGCCAGCGAGAAGCGAACGACGCTGCTCTGCACGCACAACCTCGCCGAGGCCGAGGAGCTCTGCGACTCGGTGATCATCCTGCGCGCGGGCGAGGTCGTGGTGCACGCGACGCTCGAGGAGCTGCGAAACAAGGTGGCGAGCCGTGTCGCGCTTCGAGCGCACGAGGGAGCCGAGGCGCTCGCGCTCGCGCTCACCAAGCGTGGCTACGCGCCGGAGATCCACGAGGGCGAAGTGCGTGTCGCGATCGCCAACGCCGATCGCGCGGCCCCGGACCTCTTGCGCGCGCTGCTCGGCGATGGCCTCGCCGTGTACGAGTGCCGCATCGTGAAGCCCTCGCTCGAGGACCTCTTCTTTCGAGTGGTGGAGACCGGGGCGGTGACACCGAGTGTTCCGCCGCCAGAGAAGGGGATCGCGCCATGAAATTGCCTGAAGGCCTGTCGTCATGATCTTCGATCGCGAGGTCGGCATCCTGTTTCGGAAAGAATGGCGGCAGCTCGTCGCGGGCAAGTCTGCGATCGCCACGGGCGCGCTCCTCCCCTTCATCCTCCTCGGGTTCGTGCCCTTCGTGCTCGCCATGGCCTCGCGCACCCCGCCTCACGGTCGGCCTCCACCACCGAGCATGCAGATCGGGCTGCTCGGAGATCTCGCCGCGAATCCCCGACACGTCGCGGGATCCCTGTTGCCGATCATGGTCGCGGTCGTCGGCATGGTGCTTCCGACGATGATGGCGTCGTATCTGCTCATCACGGAGCGCGAGCGACGCACGCTCGAGCTCTTGGTCGCTCTGCCGGTCCGCATCGAGCAGGTGTTGATCGCGAAGCTGCTCGCCACGCTCGCGGCGGCGTCGCTGATGTCGATCCCGATGCTCACCATCGACGTCATCGCGTTTCCGCTCATGGGTGCGGCGAGCTTCGAGCAGGTCGCGGGCCTTCCGGTGCTGCTGGTCGCGGCCCTCTCGCTCTCGACGAGCACGGCGCTCCTGATGTCGCTCCTCGCGAAGGATTTTCGTACCGCGAACAACATCGGCGGAGCGCTGCTCGCGCCCACGATCCTCGTCACCTTGATCGGCGGCATGCTGCTTCCCGGGGGCGTCATCCGGCCCATCGGGATCTCCGTCGCCTACGCCATCGGCGCGTTCTTCGTGATGCGCTACGCGCTGCGGACCGTGACCTTCGAGCGCCTCTTGGCCTGACGCTCCGCGGCCTGTGCTAACAAGCGCGCCATGCGCGTACCCGCCCGACTCGTCCTCGCATCCTCGCTCTCGATCCTCACGGCCTGCGGAGGCGCATCGCGACAAGGCGCGACGACGCCGACGAGGGGCGGGATCGACCGCCTGCGCTTCAACCAGCTCGCGCTCCGCCTCGACCAGCCATTGTTCTGGGCGAGCGACGCGAACGGCAACGGCACGCCCGATCCCGACGAGGTGCGCTCGCTCCTCTTCTATCCGTCGGTCGGCAGCTGGGTGGCGAGCGGTGCGTTCACGGCCGACTACGAGCGCGTGCTCGGCATGATCCGCGCGGAGAATGCCGCGGCGACGCCGACGGATGCGCGCCTCGCCCTGGTCGATGCCGAGCTCGATCACGCGGCGCCGACGCTCGTGGAGACGAACCTCGCGGATGTGCCGGAAGCGCATCGCGCGTTCGCGCGGCACATGCTGACCGTCGCGGGCCTGATGGACCGGCTCTATGCGCACCAGGTAGGGATGGACGCGATGCAGACGCGCCTCGCCGCGGGTGACCCCGCGAGCGCGAGCCTCTTCCGCCGCAACTGGGGCCCGGAGTGCATGTCGTCGGTGACGGAGTCGAACCCCGAGTGCTCGGCGATCGCGGGCGCGCCGTCGCAGCCGGTGGACGTCTATCCGAGCGAGCTCCAGGGCGACGACGGCTTCTGCGCGACACTGGAGGCGCGCCCCGATGCGAGCGCGCTGCTCTCGCCCTTCACGGTCGTGCGCGCAGGTCCCGACAACACGCTCATCGCGGTGCCGTACAGCGTCGCGTACGAGGAGTACATGGCGCCCATCGCCGCCGAGCTGCGCGCGGCTGCGGACGCGATGACCGATCCGACGGAAGCCGCGCTCGTGTCGTATCTGCACGCGGCGGCGACGAGCTTCGAGACGAACGACTGGCTGCCCGCCGACGAAGCGTGGTCGCGCATGAGCGTGCGCAACTCGCGCTGGTACGTGCGCGTCGGCCCCGACGAGACGTACTGGGAGCCGTGCAGCCAGAAGGCCGGCTTTCACCTCACGTTCGCGCGCATCGATCAGGGCTCGCTCGTCTGGCAGGACCGCCTCGCGCCGCTCCGCACCGACATGGAAGGCGCGCTCGCGGCGCTCGTCCCCGGCGAGTACACGGCGCGCGAGGTCTCGTTCCAGCTGCCCGACTTCATCCAGATCGTGGTGAACGCGGGCGATGATCGCGACGCGTTCGGCGCGACGATCGGGCAGAGCCTGCCGAACTGGGGCACGGTCACCGACGAGGGCCGCGGTCGCACCGTGGCGATGACCAACCTCTACACCGACGACGACTCGCAAGCGCGAAGGCGCGCACAGGCGATGTCGCTGCTGTCGACCGCATCGATGGAGCGCTACACCGACGATCCGACGCCGGGCCTGCTGAGCACGATCCTGCACGAGGCCACGCACAACCTCGGCCCCGCGCACGAGTACCGCACGCCCGCCGGACAGACCGACGCCGAGGCGTTCGGCGGTGGGCTCTCGTCCACGCTCGAAGAGCTCAAGGCGCAGAGCGGCGCGCTCTTCTTCATCGACTGGCTGCGCCAGCGCGGCGTGCTCACCGAGCAGCAAGAGCGCGAGACCTACGTCGACTCGATCGTGTGGGCGTTCGGCCACATCTCGCGCGGCATGTACACGCCGACCGGCCAGCGAAAGCCCTACTCGCAGCTGGCCGCGATCCAGATCGGCACGCTCCTCGACGAGGGCGCGCTCAGCTGGGATCCGGAAGCGGTCGCCGCCGACGGGCTCAGCCACGGAGCGTTCGCCATCGACTTCGCGCGGATGCCCGAGGCGTGCCTGCACCTCATGCAGCGCGTGATGCACATCAAGGCGACGGGCGATCGCGCGGCGGCCGAGGCGCTCGCGACCCAGTACGTCGATGGCCCGCGCGTGCCGCATGCGACGATCGTCGAGCGCTATCGAAGCTTCCCGCAGGTTGCGTTCGTGTACTCGGTTCGCGAATAGCGCGAGCCTTCAACGCAACGCGGCGCGGATCGATTCTTCGAGCACGTCGAGCGCGTGATCGAGCACGTCGATGGGCACGTTGAGCGGCGGCGCGACGTACACGGTGTCGCCGAGCGGTCGGAGGAACACGCCGCGCTTCCTGGCCTCGTCGGCGACACGCCAGCCGATGCCGGTGCCGCCGTAGCCCACATCGCCCAGGTCGGCGGCGCCGATCGAGCCGAGCGTGCGCACGCCGCGGACTCCATCGATCGCGCCGAGCTTCGCGAAGCGTGACTCGATGCGTGCGGCTCGTTCCGCGACGCCCTCGACGATCTTCTCGTCGCGGTAGACGGCGAGCACCTCGCGCGCGACCGCCGCACCGAGCGCGTGACCCGAGAACGTGTGGCCGTGCATGAGCGAGCGCTCGGGTCCGCCGCGGAAGCCGTCGTACACGCGGGCGCTCGCCATGGTCGCGCCCATCGGGAGAATGCCGGCCGTGAAGCCCTTGGCGAGGCACATCAGATCGGGTGCGACGCCCGCGTGATCACACGCCCACATCGCGCCGGTGCGGCCGTAGCCGCTGAACACCTCGTCGGCGATCAAGAACGTGTCGATGGCGCGCGCGGCGTCGGCGATGCGGCGCAGGACCTCGGGCGAGTGCATGCGCATCCCGCTCGCGCCCTGGATCAGGGGCTCGACGATCACGGCCGCGATCTCGTCGGGACGATCGCGCAGCGTGCGCTCGATCGTCGCGACGACGCGGTCCCAGCCGCCCGGGTCGTGAGGATCGGGCGCGCGGACCACCTCGAAGAGCAGCGGGCCGAACACGCCGGCGAACTCCTCGATCGAGGCGAGGCTGGCCGCGCCCAGCGTGTCGCCGTGATAGGCGCCCGACAGACAGACGAAGCGGTGGCGCTTCTCGCGCCCGTTCTGTTGCCAGTACTGGAACGCGATCTTCACCGCGACCTCGACCGCCGTCGAGCCGTCGTCCGAGAAGTGCGTGCGGACGAGGCCCTTCGGTGCGATCGCGGCGAGCTCGCTCGCGAGCAGCGCGACGGGCGCGTGCGTGATGCCTCCGGCGGCGACGTGCGTGAGCGTGGCGGCTTGCTCGCCGAGCGCGCGCAACAGGCGCGGATGACGATGACCGAGCGTCGCCGACCACCACGACGACACGGCATCGACGTAGCGCCGTCCGTCGGCATCCACGATGAAGGGCCCCTCGGCCTCCACGATCACCAGCGGCTCGTGCGTCTCGTGCCGCTCGCTCGACGTGTAGGGCGGCCAGACGTGCGCGCGCTCGAGCGCGATCACGCGCGAGCGGGAGAGGTCTGTGGGCAGCCGCATCGCGTCCTACTTCGGCAGCTTGATCTTCGGCTCGTTGGGGTGGCGCTTGTAGAGCAGCGCCACGCGCCCGATCTCTCCGGCGACGTGGGCCGAGGTCGCGGTCGCGAGCCCGGCCGTGAGCGCCTTGCGCTGCGCCTTCTCGATCTGCGGGAGCTTCACCTTGATCAGCTCGTGCGCGAGCAGCGCTGCCTTCGCCGCCGCGGTCACGGCATCCGTCAGGCCTTCTTTCCCGAGGAACACGACGGGATCGAGGTGGTGCGCGAGTCCGCGCAGGTAGGCCGACTGTTTGGTGGTGACGGGCTTCGGAGGGGTGGCAGTCATGGCGACGGCCCCTCTTAGCAGCTGTCGGGCCCTGCGGGGCCTCGACGGTCGAGTCGACCCCGGACATACCGCAGGCGTGGCGACGTCGGAACCGCGAGAGGGCACGCTCGAGCGCTGGGCCTGGGATCTGGTGACGAGCGATCACCTCGAGGGCAAGCGCGCGCCTGGCGCCCCGCCGACCACGCGCGACGACGCGTTCGTTCCCTTTCGCATCGGTACGCCCGGGCGCCCCAGCGAGGTCGTGCGCGCGGTGCGTCGGAAGAAGACGCCTCGCGCCGGCTCGCTGATCGATCCGAAGAAGCGCGCCGAGCTGCTGCACGTCTTCGCGCACCACGAGCTCCAGGCGGCCGAGCTCTTCGCCTGGGCCATGCTGGCGTTCGCCGACGCGCCGGAGCCCTTCGTGCGCGGGCTCGCGGCGTTGGCGAGCGACGAGGCGCGTCACTTCGCGGCGTACGAGGTCGAGCTCGCGCGGCTCGGGTATCCCTTCGGATCGTTTCCGGTGCGCGACTGGTTCTGGGAGCGCACCGCGGTGGTCGCCGACCCCGCATCGTTCTGTGCGTTCGTGGGCCTGGGCCTCGAGTCGGCGAACCTCGATCACACGCGCCGCTTCGAGGCCGAGCTGCGCGCAGCGGGTGACGAGAGCGCGGCGCGACTCACCGAGGCCATCGGGCGTGAAGAGATCGCGCACGTGCGCTTCGCCGCGCGATGGTTCCGGCACTTCACGGGGACGCTCGACTTCGACGCCTTCGTGGCCGCGCTTCCAGCCCCGCTCTCTCCGATGCTCTTCCGCGGCCGACCCGTCGATCGCGAGGCACGGCTCGATGCCGGCTGGCCCAGCGCGATGATCGACGCGCTCGAGCGCTGGGAGCCCACGCCGCGCGCATGAAGGCGGCTTTCGCGTTCGTCCTCAACCTCGACGCGGAGCTCGAGCTCGAGCGCGGTGTCCGCTATCAGCCGACGAAAGAGATCATCGCGCGTGTCGAGGGGCTCGCGCGCGCCATGCGGCCGGGCTTGCCTCCCGCCTCCGTCGTTCTCGATCCGCTGGGCGAGGCCGCGCCGCCCGACGCGCAGCCGATCGCGTGGTGCCCGACGACCCGCGCGCTTCGCTCCATCCGCGCCGCAGGACTGTCGGTGCCGCGCGTGCCCGATCTCACCGTACTCACCCGAGTGAACGCGCGCCCGTTCGCGTTCGAGCTCGCCCCCGACGAGCTCGCGGGTGCCTTGCTCGTGCGCGACGTCGACGCGGCACGCGCTGCGCTCGAGCGCCCGGGCGAGTGGCTGCTGAAGCGCTGCTTCGGGGTGTCGGGTCGTGGGCAGCGCCGTGTTCGCGGTGGCCAGGTGAGCGCGGCCGACACGAGCTTCGTCGCCGCCTCGATCGAGAACGATGGCGCGCTCGTGATCGAGCCGCGCGTCGTGATCACGCGCGAGCTCTCGGTTCACGCGTGGATCGCCGGAGGAACCACGCACGTGCGCTCGATCCGGGAGCAGACGACCGATGCCCACGGCGCGTTCGTGCGCTCGGACCACGTGCGGGATCTCGAAGCGAGCATCAGGGAGCCTCTCGTCGATGGTGCCGTGCGCGTGGGCGAAGCGCTGATCGCTGCGGGCTATGAAGGTCCCTTCGGCGTCGATGCGTACTTGCATCGTGGCCCGGGCGACGCGCCGCTCTCGCTCCGGACGCTGTCGGAGATCAACGCGCGCTACTGCATGGGCTGGGACGACGTCGACGGGTGGCTCGCCCCAACGCGATGACTACATGCTCACGCCGAGCAGCGCCTCCACGCGGGCGAGCAGGAGCGAGAGATCGAAGGGCTTGGTGAGGTACGCCTCGGCGCGCAGGCTCTGTTTCGCGTACGCCTCCGCGTGATCGGTGTCGCGGAAGACCGCGCTCATGAGCAGCACCGGCATGCGCTGCCCGTGGGGCGTTCGCTTCACGTCGAAGCAGAGCTCGAACCCGCTCTTCTTCGGCAGCGCCACGTCGACGATCATCAGATCGGGCTGCTCCTCGTGGAAGCGCTCGAGCCCGTCGGTCCCGTTGGTCGCGAGCAGGATGTGATAGCCGTGCGCTTCGAGGTAGTCGCGCAGCATGCGCGCGCTCGTCGGGTCGTCCTCGACGACCAGGATTCGCTTTCGCGCCTCGGACGTGAGCACCACGTCCCGAGGATACCAGATCAGCTCTGCGTGCCGCGTCCGACCCAGGGGACGTCGCCGTGGCCTGCGCGATGGTTCGCGAGCCGCGCGAGCGTGAACAAGAGGTCGCTGAGGCGATTCAGGTAGCGCACGACCTCGCCCCGCAGTGTCGTCTCGGCCGCGAGCGCGACCACGCGGCGCTCGGCGCGGCGACACACGGTTCGCGCCACGTGCAGCTGCGCGGCGAGCGGGGAGCCTCCGGGCACCACGAACACCTTGAGCGGCGCGACCTCTTCTTCGGCGCGATCGATCGCGCGCTCCATCCCCTCGATGTCGACGGCGTCGACCAGCGGAATGCCGAGGTCCTTGCCCTTGCTGTTCGAGAGCTCTGCACCGAGATCGAAGAGGCGGCTCTGGATGGCGGCGAGCAAGCGATCGAAGTCGTCGTCGCCGCCCTTGCCGAAGCGATGGAGGCGCGCGACGCCCAGCACCGAGTTCAGCTCGTCGACATCGCCGTAGGCATCGACGCGCGTGCTCGCCTTGCTGACGCGCTCTCCGCCGTAGAGGCCCGTGTCGCCGGCGTCGCCGGAACGCGTATAGATCTTCATGAGCTGGCTCCCTCGTTGCTGAAGCGGACACCCGTGGCAAGTCGCAGGCCGTTCGCGACCTCGCGCCCCGATGCGCGCTTCTTTCCTTCGAGCTGCAGCTCCGCGAGGTGGATGCTGCCTTCACCGCACGCGACCTCGAGGCCTCGTTCGTCGATCGCGAGAAGCGTCCCTGGCTCGCCGCGCGTGCCCTCGTCGTGCGCAACGCGGCTGACGTGGATCAACACGCGCTGCCCGTCGATCCGCGCCTCGGCGCCCGGCCAAGGCGAGAGCCCACGCACGCGATCGTGAATCGCTCGGGCGCGTAGGCCGAAATCGATGCGTGCGTCCGACTTCGCCAGCATGCGTGCGAGGGTGACACCGACGTCGGGCTGGGGCGTCGCGACGAGCTCGCCCGAGACGAAGCGTGGCAGCTGCGCGCGCAGGAGCTCGGCAGCGTCGAGGCCGAGCGCCCGGAAGAGCTCACCCGAGGTCTCGTTCTCGCCGATTCGTCGCGAGCTCCGCGCGAGCACCGCGCCCGTGTCGAGGCCTTCGTCCATCTGCATGAGGCAGACGCCGGTCTCGCCATCGCCGCTCATCACGGCCCACTGAATCGGCGCGGCACCGCGCCAGCGCGGGAGCAACGATGCGTGCAGGTTGAGACATCCAAGCCGCGGCGCCTCGAGCACGGCCTTCGGCAGGATGCGTCCGTACGCGATCACGACCGCCACGTCGGCGCTCAGCGCGCGCAGCTCGCTCGCGAACTCCGGGGTGCGTACCTTCGTCGGCTGCATCACGGACAAGCCCAGACGATCCGCGGCCTCGTGCACCGGCGTCGGCGCGATCTTGTTGCCACGCCCGGCGGGCCGATCGGGCTGCGACACCACGCGCACCACGTCGGCGATCGAGGCGAGCGCTTCGAGGCTCGGCACCGCGATCTCGGGCGTGCCGAAGAACAGGGCGCGCAGCCTCGCCACTCTCTTACTCGGCGGCTTCGGGAGCGCGCTTGGTCATCTCGCGATGCACGACGCGCCTTCGCAGCATCCCGAGGTGATCGACCATGAGCTTGCCTTCGAGATGATCGAGCTCGTGCTGGATCGCCACCGCGAGCAGGCCCTCGGCCTCGAGCTCGAAGGGCCTTCCGTCGCGATCCTGGGCGCGCACTTTGACGCGCTCGTTGCGATCGATCTCTTCGTGGATGCCGGGGAACGAGAGGCAGCCCTCTTCCCACGTGATGTCGCCGTGGCTCTCCACGATCTCCGGGTTGATGAAGACGCGCAGGTCGCTGGGCTCGTCGTCGCCCGTGGCGATGTCCACGAGGAAGAGGCGCAAGCTCACGCCGATCTGCGGTGCGGCCAAGCCCACGCCGGGCGCCGCGTACATCGTCTCGGCCATGTCGTCGATGAGCGTGTGCAGCGACGCGTCGAACGTCGTCACCTTCGCGCCGGGCGTGCGCAAGCGCTTGTCGGGGTAGTAGAGGATCTTCCGGATCGCCATCGTCGTCTCGCTGCTCGTCCTACCCGAGCAACTTACACCGTGCGGGGCGAAGCGGCACCTGGTCGAGCGGCGGGTGTGCCGGAGAGCGCACGCGCATACGCCAGGCGAAGGGCAGGCTTTCCGAGCACGTCCAGTGCCTCGTCGAGCGCCGCGAGCGCAGACGCACGGAGCGGAGCGAGCGAGCCGAGTCCGATCTCGTCGAGGGGGAGCGCGGCGAGCATGGTGCGCCGCCCGTCGTAGGCAGCCGCGATCTCGGCGTCCGTCGCGGCGTCGGCCACGCCCAGGATCGTGAAGTAGTCTGCGTCGTCTGCGCGCGAAGCGTGCTCGCGCACGAGCTGCTCGACCGCGCGCGCATCGATCGGCACACCCTCGGAGCGACCGGGCGCGACGGAGAGCGCACCCGCGGCGAGCAGAAGCGCCGCGATGCTGGGCAGCTCGGGGCAAGCGCGCGCTGCACGCGCGAGATCCAGCCGCGAGATTCCTTCGTCGCCCGACTCGAAGAAGCGCGCCACGTCGCTCGCCAAGCCGAACGCGGCCGTCGCACCACCGAGCGCCCGTGTCGCATCGAGTCGTCCGTGCGCACCGAGCGGAGCGAGAAGCGCCGATACCGCGGTGCTGCTGCGCACCGCCGCCGCGAGCTGCCCGATGACGCGACCCGTCGGACCGAGTCGCGCCGGAAGATCCTCGTCGCGCGCGGGATGAAACATCGCCTCGCCCTCGGCGAGCCAGAGCGTGCGCGCGAGCACGTCCCGCTCTCCGCGGGCAAGTGCGAGCGCCTCCGTGGCGGCGGAGAGCTCGCCGCGCTCGACCAGCATCGCGAGTCGTGCGCGCGCCGAGGCCTCGTCGGGTGCCGCGCGTCCGAGACGCGCGAGCGCGAGGCACGCCACGGGCCCCTCCACCCGCGCGAGCTCGCCGCGCGAGAACGTCAGCGCGACCTCGAACGCGGGCGACGTCACGATGGCGCGGACCGACGCGCGCCCGAGCACGAGGGCCGCGAGCGCACGCACCATCGCGCCCGCGCTGATCGGAAGGCGACGCGCGCCGGAGACATGCGCGCCGGAGACATCGAGCGGCCCGAGCGCCTCGTCGTCGGGCACGATGGCGAGCGTCGGCGGACGCGGCGGCAGCGGGTTCGGAAGCTTGAAGCCCTGCCCGAGGCTCAGCGGCGTCCCGGGCGACGTCTTCTTGTCACCGCCCGGAGCAGGCTCGCTCGGAGGGCGCGCCGCACGCACGGGTGGGATCGACGACACCGACGCGCCGAGCACCGACGCGAGCGGCGCGACCGTGAACAGGCCTTCGTCCTCTCCATTGTCCTCGGGGCTCGCGTCGTCGAAGAGCTCGTCCGGGACGAGCTCGCGCGCGGAGGCCTCGCCCGCGGGGATCGACACGTCGATGGCTGCGAGGCCGGGGAACACGCGTCGATCGGCGGCCGTGAGCAGCGCGCGCAGCGCATCGGAGATCGGTGCCTGCGCTCCGAGATCGGTGCTCGACACCTGGCTCGACCCCGAGCCGGTCGTGACCACGCTGAGCGGAAGCTCGGAGCGACGCTCGATCTGCGAAACGCCCGTCGGTGAGGGCGGCGACGAGGGTCGCGCGGCCGGCGCGGACTTTCGCTCCTGGCGCTCCTCGCGCTCTTCGCGTTCTTCGCGCTCGTTCGAGAGATCATCCGGATCCATCGTTCGGATCGCGGACACGCCGCTCGGATCGTCGCGCTCGCCGTCGCCGGTGTCGCGCTCGCGGAGCTCCAGCGTGTGCTCGGGAACGCGCTCGACCATGGATCGCTCGGCGCGACGCTCACGCAGCAGGCGCTTCACGCCCTCGACGAGGCGCTCTTCGTCTACGGGGCGCGGCAGCACGAGCTCTGCGCCGAAGCCCGGGCCCTCCGAGATCGGCGCGGCGCCGTCGGGCGTTCCGAGCAACACCACGGGCACGTCCGGCCGACGCCCATCGTCACGCAGGCGTCGCAGCATCGTCAGCGCATCGGGTGCGTCGGCCGCGAGCACGAGCAGATCCGCGCGCGTCTTGTCCACGTCACGCAGCTCGGCCGTCGCCACGTCGAAGCCCGCGCTCACCAGCGCGGCGACGATCGCGAGGCGCTCCGATCCAGGGTCCGCGACGTCGATCCGCACGCCCCTTTGTAGCGGAAAACGAGACGTACGGAAATCGAGACGAGCGTCAGCGTCGCGCGCGCTTCGTGTTCGCTTTCGCCTTCGTCTTCGTCTTCGTCTTCGTCTTCGTCTTCGTCTTCGTCTTCGTCTTCGTCTTCGGCTCGCTCGCTCGCGCGTGTGCCTCGGTGAGCGCCCGAACGAGATCGGCCTCGCCGACGGCGCGCAGCGTCACCGTGGTGTAGCCCATGCGACCCCAGCCCCCTGGCACCGGCGCGAATGCCTTCGGGAGCGCGCTGCAGATTGCCTCCTGCAGATCCCGATCGAGCAGGAGGTTCGCCGACGCGCCATCGGGCGGCAGCGTCGCGAAGATGCGGCGCTTGGTCCGGAACGCGGCGCGCTCCATGTGAGGTACCTCGATCGCGCCCTCGAGCGAGAGCGCGATCGCGCGGAAGCGAGCGGCGGTCACCATGGGTGGAGGATGCCCGAGAGCGCGAGCGCGAACGAGCGCGCCTACTCCAGGCCGATCTCGCGGCCCTCGAGCTCGTCGGCTTCGCGGCAGAAGCCCGCGAACGCGCCGTACTGGCCGGGTGCGATGCGCATGCGGGGGACGCGCACGTGACGCTCGAGCACGAAGCCGTCGTCGGTGCGTGTCGTGACGTAGTGCGCGGTGGCGCCGTTCGGACCACCCATCTCCGCCTCGGCGTCCGGCAACGACGAGACCTGCGCGCCGGTCGGGACGTGCACGGTCACCGTCACGTCGAGCGCGAGGGCGGGCGAGACGACCTGGACGGTGGTGCGCGTCGCGAGGCGCGCGAACGCGTTCGTGAGCTGCGTCGGGATGAGCGCAGGGAGCATTCGGCGGCCGCTCGCGACGTGGCCGATGCCCTCGACCTCGAACTCGTAGTGGAGCACCAGCGGCTGATCGTGCTCTTCACGACCGGTGATGCGCAGGCTCGTCATGTGCGCACCGGGCAGGATGCGCGACACGTAGCCCTCGTCGAACGCGTCCTCGAGGTTGGCCTCGGGAATTCCCTCCAGCTGCGTGCGCCACATCGCACCGCCTGCGCCGCGGAAGGTCTCCTGAACGTCGAAGCGCGCGTCGCCGCCCTCGTCGAGCGTCATCTCGACCTCGACCGTGCGCAGATCAGCCTCGATCGACGGGGTGGTCACCGTCGCGCGCTCGGCGGCTGCGTTCAGCATCAGCGCGTCCATCCCGCGCAGGTTGGGCGGGATCGTCCCGAACGGCGCACCGCGCTGGCCGGTGGCGATCCAGATCGGCCCCGCGTTGCTCTGCATCCGCACGAGCAGCGACGAGTAGCGCTCGTCTTCCGGCAGCGGGCTGTCGGTGGGGTCGCCCGCGAAGTCGCGCACCAACGCCAGCTCGGCGTCGATGCCGGCGAGGTGCAACAGATAGAGGAGCACGCGCGCGCGGCTGCCCGTGCGCGTGGCCACCATCGAGGGCGCTTGCTCGAAGAGCGCGCTGCTCGACTCCTCGATCTCCTCCATCACCCACTCGTAGATGCGCGCGGCGCGCTGCTCGGCCGTCGTCGCGCCGTCGGGCGCCGCCGTGTCGTGCACGAGCTGCATCGCGGCGGGGTCGTGGATCTCGCGATCGGCGAGCACGTCGCGGAGGCTGTCGACGTAGGCCTGCCAGCTCGCGTGATAACCCCAGTCGATCGAGGGAAAGAACTCGGTCGGCGACACGGTGCTCGGCTCGCGCACGAAGGGCTCGCTCTGGTGCACGGCCCATCGGTAGACGCGCAAGTCGCCGTCGTCGGTCGTCTCGGTCGCAGGAGCCCCGCCGCGTGGATCGACGAAGATCTCCATGTCGCGCGGTGCCACGAGCGTGAGGCTCGACGACTCGAAGGGCGTCTCGTAGTTGCGGAAGTAGAAGCGACTGCCGGTCACGCCTCCGCCGTAGGCCGCGGGCGGCGGCTCGGTGCGCAGGTACTCGAACTCGACGTAGTCGCCGACGGCGACGTTGGGCAGCTCGAGGTGCTCGATGCCCGCGATCTGATCGGGCTCGAGCCGCGTTCCGTCGGCCTTCACCGTGCGCAGCGTGAGCAGCTGCGCGCCAGCGGGCGGTGTGAACTGCGCCTCTTCCTCGGCGGCCTCGTCCGACTGCACGTGGATGATGTTGTGCGTGAGCTCGAGGATCGATCCGTCGGGGAAGAGGCGCGTCACCGTGTAGTCGAGCACCAGAACGCGCGGTGCCTCGTAGTGATGCCCCGACGCCTCGAACTCGCGGATGACCGCGGCGCCGTCGCGGCGATAGGTCTCGAGCGGGCTCACGCCGAGCACGGCGCGCTCGATGCGGAAGAGATCCGCCATCGACTCGGGCTCCTCGCGGTGCGCGCGTGCGAAGCGCGCCGTCGCCTGGTCGCGATGACCCGCGGCGAGCGCGATGTCGGCCTGCATCGTGACGATGTTGAGCGACTGCGGCATCAGCTGCTCGAGCTGCGTGAGCAGCTGCTCGGTCGCCGCGCGATCACCGCGCGAGCGCGCGAGCGTGAGCTGCCCGTCGAGCACCTGGTAGCGGTGCGTGTTGGGCTCGAGCGAGGCGAGGCGGCCGAGCTCGGTGCTCGCGTCGTCCCAGCGCCGCTGCCGGACGAAGTGCTGCAGGCGCGCATCGCTGCGCGCGTCGCACTCGGCGAGCACGCGCTCCGTCAGCGGGGCTGCATCGCCTTCGTGACCGCGCCGGACGGCCGCGTCGAGCGTGGCCGAGATGGCAGCGCACGAGGTCGGGGTCCGCTCGAGCAACCCGGCGATCTCCTCGTCGGACTGCTCTTGCCAGCCCGCGCGCTGGAGGATCTGCGCGATGGTGATGGGGAAGAGCGGGACCTCGGGGAAGTCGGTCTCGGCCGATCGCAGATCGGGCAGCGCCTCGTGAACGCGGCCGCCGAGCGCCTCGAGCACCAGCAGCTGAAAGCGCGGGTACCAGGCCGTCGCATCGCGCGTGTGGGCCACCTCGAGGAAGCGGCGTGCGTCGTCGCCCCCGAGCGCTGCGCCACGGATTGGATCGGCCATGGCCACCGTGCTGGCGATCACCAGCGGCACCACCGCGGCCTCGTCGCCCTCGGTGGCCGGTGCGAGCGTCTCGCGCGCCGAGATGTAGTCGCTGCGCGCGATGTGCACGGCGGCGCTGAGCACGCGCTCGAAGTAACCATCGGTCGTCAGCGCGACGTCTGCGCCGCTGCCGCTCGGGAGAGCGCCACGCGCCTCGGCCGGGAACGCCGCGAGGATGACCAGCGGGTTCGGATGACGCGAGGCGACCTTCACCATGAGTCGATGCGCGCCCGCCGTGAGCTCGAGCTCGTGCCAGGTGGTACGCGCCACGAGCACCGATCGGCGATCCACGCGCGCGACGGAGAGGTCGTCGACGAAGAGCTCGACCGCGTTGGGCGTCTCGAGCCGCACGAGGTACGTGCCCGCGGAGGGCGCTTCGAGCGTGGTCTCGGCGTACGTGATGCCGGCGCCGCCGACGGGGCCGTTGCCCATGTGCAGCGCACAGCCCGCGGTCTCGATGTCTCGCGTGGCGCGCGTGCGACGTGCCGGGCCGAGGTCGTAGCGGTCTGCGAGCGGGCCGCTCTGTTCTGGCGGCAGCGCCTGATCGAAGCCGAGCAGCGCGCGCGGGCCGAAGGGCCCTGCGACACGCCACGACGTGCTGCACGAGACTGCCGACGAGAGCGCGGCGACGCGCGCGAGGTCACCGCGGCGATACGCGAGCTCGATCAGGAGCTGCGAGAGCGCGAAGCGCGCGGCGATCCCCGCGTGCCCCGGCTGATCGACGATGGGCGCCATGCGCGTCGCCACCAGCGTCGCGAAGCCGGGCACCGACCCGTCGTAGTCCGAGATGGCGCTCGCGGCCGCTTCGGCGAGCTCGGTGGCGCGCGGGTCGTCGCTCGTCACGCTGGTCTCGACCGTGCGCAGGACCGCCTCGAGCCCGTCGCCGAGCCGCCCGTGCATGTTGTGCTCGAGCGCCGACATGAAGAACGTGCGCGGATCGTTGGGTCGCAGCACGAGCGCGCGATCGATCGCGGCGCGAGCCACGCTGGAGTCACCCGCGGGAGCGAGCAATTCGCCTTCGGCGAGGGCGTAGATCGCATCGGGATCGTTGGGGTTGTCGTGCGCGCGACGCCGGATGTCGTCGATGCCGAGCGCGTGCGGCGTGGTGCCGCCCTGGGCGGGGCAGCCCACGAGCGCGAGCGCGCCGATCAGCGTCAAGAGCGTGATGCGCTTCATCGCGCACCTCCGATCATCACCACGCGACCTCGCAAGATCGCATCCGCTCTCCCGATCCACGCGCGGTACGCCGCGTACTGGTCCGTCGGGATCGTGTCGGCCGCGAGCGAGAGCTCGGTGTGCACCACGACCTCCGTTCCGTTCTGCGTCACCGTCATCGCGAAGTGGCCGAACGCCGAGTCCGCCACGCCGCCCTCGGGCACCGCGCCGATCGTGTAGCCGGCCGGTGCGCGGAGCGTGCGGTCCTCGACGTACGTTCTGCGTCCGCCGAGATCGAGCGTGAAGTGGCGCGACTCGGTGCGCGCGAGCAGCGTCGTCAGCTCGTCGAGCACGGAGCCCGGCACGCGCAGGCCATCCGCGTCGCGCACGCCGAAGCTGGGCACGCGCGCCGCGTAGTGATAGCGAACGGGCAGCTCGAAGTCGGCGAGCTGGTCGAAGGTCTCGCTCGAGACCTCGATGCCCGGGAAGATGCCGCGCATCGCGCGCTCGAAGCGCTCGTGTCGCGTGCCCTCGGTCTGGTAGGTCGAGCGATAGCCGGGCGCTTCCGACCCGCGCACCTCTTCTTGGCCGGTGATCCGTGCCGATCCGTCGGCCGACATCTCCACGGTGAGCGTGCGCGCGCGCCGATCGTGCTCGGCGGGCAGCTGCGGCGAGCGACGAAGCTCGGCGCCGTCGGGTCCGACCACCAGCACCGTCACGCCCTGATCCATCTGCGGGAAGTCCGTCGTGCCGCTGAACTCGGCGGTTCCGTCCAAGAAGAGATCGAGCTCCGGGACGTACGCGATCGCGTGATCGAAGATCGAGAGGGACGCCGGTAGGTCGGTGATGGCGCCGTTGTGCCGCGTGCGCACGAGCACCAGGCGCGCGTCGATTCCCGCCGCGGTGAGCATCGTGTAGAGCAGCGACGCCTTGTCCTTGCAGTCGCCGAAGCCGCGCTGGACGATCTGCGGCACGCGATAGGGCAGAAAGCCGTGGATGCCGAACTCGAGGCCCACGTAGCGCGTGTTGTCCATCACCCAGCGGTAGACGTGCTGCACGCGCTCGCGCAGATCGCTCACGCCGTCGGTGAGCTGGTGCACGATCTGCCGGAGGTGCGCGTCGGCGTAGAGCTGATCGTGGACCAGGCCCCACCACCAGTGGCCGACCTCGTCCCAGGTCTGGAACGTGGACACATGGAGATAAGGAATGACCTCGGTCTGGCCGGGCATGCTGTCTTCGTTGCGGATGGCCGTGATGTCGTCGGCGTGGAAGTGGTCGATGCGCCGCGCGCCCACGGTGCTCTGGTCGTGCACGAGCGAGGGCAGGTTCGGCGTGTTGAAGTAGAAGGTGCGCGCGGTCGGCGTCATCAGCACGTAGTCGAGCCGTGCGATCGGTGTCTGCCCGCCGAGGTAGTGCAGGTCGCCGTAGTAGTCGTCGAAGAGGTTGCGCTCGGCGACGTCGTCGATGCGGTAGCGCATCTCGACCATGTCGCCCGGCTCGAGGTCCGGGAACACGACGACCAGCGCGCGCGTGTCGTAGTAGATGCGGTACCAGGGCTCGCCCAGCTGCTGCTCGAACGAGTCCGCCGCTTCGAGATGCCTTCCGTTGCGCGTGACGCGTGCGAGCCGAACCGTGACGCGCTGCACGTCGGGATCGAACTGGATGGGATACGTGCGCCAATCGCGCGCGCCCTGGTCGTTCACGATCTGCGCGGCGACCTGGTGGAAGGTCGAGCCGAGCCCGTTCTCGAAGACGGTGTTGACCGTGAGCTCTTCGAGGATGCGCGTCGGATACGAGGCGTCGTCGCTCATGCGCGCGAGCAGGTCGGCCTCGCTCACCGCGTACGCCTCGTCGGCGCGCTCTTCGGGCTGGATGCTCTCGAGCAGCTCGCGCGTCTCGGCGTCTTGCGGTCGGAGCACCAGCGCCTGCCGCAGCTCGTCGATCGCGACCTGCGACTGCCCGTGCTGAAGCAGCGCGTGCGCGTACGAGACGTGGACGTTCGCGTCGTCGGGCGCGAGGTCCATCGCCGCGCGGTACATGCCCATCTCCTCGTCGTCGCGGCCGAGCGCGTCGTAGAAGGCCGCGACGTGCGCGTAGTAGCCGGTGTGATCGTTGCCGAGCGATCGGTACTCGTCGAGGAGCGCGAGCGCGCGATCGGTGTCGCCGCGCGTGATGGC
>JAYVCF010000036.1:0-12100 GCA_043750095.1 Deltaproteobacteria bacterium | reverse complement strand
CGATGACGACCACGACCACGACGACTGCCTTCCCCCAGAAGAGCCGCGACAGTCGAAGCCTCCTGGCCGACGACTCGGGCGCGACCATGGTGATGGGCGTCTTCATGGCCATGATGGTCGTGGGGATGATCTATTACGTCTGGGGGCTCGGCGGGACGATCATCCACCGCGAGCGCATGCAGGACGCCGCCGACGCGGCCGCGTTCGGTGCCAGCGTGTTCCAGGCGCGCGGGATGAACATCATCTCGATGCTCAACGTGCTGATGTCGGTCTTCGCCATCATCGGCACCGCGTGTCGGCTGCTCAGCACGTTCATCGAGGTGACCGCGCTCGCCGACGACGCCGCGTGTACCGCCTGCCTCGCGTCGGTCGTATGCATCCCGGCCTCCGCAGAGTTCTGTGAGCCCGCCGTCGCCCACGACATCGAGTGGGCCGAGGAGGGTCCGATGCTCGACGACGTCGCCAGTCTCTGCGACACGATCGTGCGCGGCATTCACGGCGTGCAGGTGGTCGTGCGCACCGGCGCCATGGTCGCCGCCGAGGGCTACGTGCTCTCCATGCTGCCCGCGCGCTACCGACCGACGGTGACCGAGGGCGTGTTCATCCCGGGCTCGCTCTCGATCACGATCCAGAGCGAGGACGACACGAGCGTCTGGGCGTGTCACCACGGCTGGAGCGGGATGTTCGTACGCGGGCCAGCGCTCGTGCTCGTGCTCGCCGGCGAGGTGGCGCTCTTCGAGCCCATCTTCAGCGTCGGTGTCATCGCGGGCGAGATCGCGGTCGGCGTCGAAGAGTTCGGGACCAGCAACGGCTCCGAGTACTACTGCAACAACAACGGCGGCAACGGGATGGTCTTCCAGCGGGTCCCGACCGACTCCTGGCTCGGCGACACGAACTTCCAGAGCTACTCGATCGTGTACGGCAACCCGCCCTTCGGCTGGGTGCAGGGCGGTGTCGCCATCGGCAACTGGGGCCGCACCAACGGCACCGCGCCCAACGTGCTCGGCCTCGACATCTCGGTCGCCACGCAGCTCCAGCGGCTGAGCTTCGCGGACAGCGAGTACTACTTCGAGGACTCGACCGACGACTGCGCTAGCTCGTCGTTCCCCGACAGCGCGCTGAGCTGCGCGCATCAAGAGTGGCTCTGGCACACGCGCTGGCGCGCACGCATGCGCCGATTCCATGCAGCAACGAGCGTTACGGGAAGATTGGGCAGCGTCATCCAGGGGGTGCTCGGTGTCATCGTCCACTGATTATCTGCGCGGCGCAGGCGCCGCACGCGGGGGACCTTCGGTCACCCCGAGCCCCCGTACAGCGGGCACCGCCAACGCGCGTCGGCGCGGATTCGTGCGACGTCTCCTCGTGGACACACGAGGGACGGCGACCACCGAGACCGTGATCATGATCCCCATGTTCGCGATCGTCTGGGGATGCATCTTCTACGTCTTCATGTTCTTCCAGCGCACCATCGCGATGCGCTCGATGACGCGGGGACACACCTGGGCGTACTCGTACATCGGGTGCTCCGGCTCCGGCCCCGGCACCACACTCGAGCGTCAGGGCGGCGGCATCATCCCGGGCGGAAGCGCCGGCGACAGCGGCGTCGACAGCATCGTGGCGGGCCTCTTCGGGCTCTCTACGGGCCACGGCAGCCGCAGCTCCTCGGTCACACGCCCCCGCGTGCTCGGCACCGGGAACATCGCCATTCGCGACGAGCTCTTCGTCATGTGCAACGACGTCCCCGCCGGGATGGGCTCGTACCTCGCGTCCTTCGCCGGACGCCTACTCGGGTTCAGCTGACGTGGAGAAGGAGAACGCCATGGCGAACGAAGGATCGGCTCCGCTCCCCGGACCGATGTCGCGACGCGGTAAGCGGGTCAGCCTGCTGACGCTTCGCTTCCCACGCCTGGTCAAGACGCTGCGCGTGCTCGCGTTCGCGTCGGTCCTCGCGGTGCTGATGGGCGGCCTCTACGTCCATCGCGCCAGCAGCCAGCTCGGCGAGCAGCTCCTCGAGGTCGGCGACCTGCTCATGCAGTACGACCGCGCCGATCACCAAGACGGCACGCGCACGGTCCTCGTCAACGGGCAGCAGATGCACTTCTCGTCGGGCATGACGCACGACGATCCGCACACCGTGCTCGAGCACTTCACATCCGTCTGCGACTCGCACGACGCCGGCTTGGTGGAGCAGTTCACATCGATGCCGGCTCACTTCGGCCATCGAAGCGGCGCCTGGCTCGACCCCGTCTACCGGCTCGAAGGCCCGCAGGGCGGCGTCGTCGCCTGCCTCGACATGGGTGAGGACGAGATCACGATGCGTCAGCTCTCGGCGCGCATCGATCGCTTCAATCACTCGCACGACATCCACGACGTGGGCGACATCCGCTACGTCATGGCGCAGCCGGCCGACGGCGGCGGCACGCACTTCGTGACGTTCTGGACCGACGGCTCGTTCGATCTCGATCAGGTCGCAGCGCGCGACGGCCACGACGCGGGCGGAACGGACCTCGACGGCGTGCCGCGTCCGCCGGGCTCGTTCCGCACGATGAGCGCGAGCGAAGAAGGCAACGCCGACTGCGCCGTGCAGTACATGGGCTCCTCGATGACGGAGTGGGAGCTCGAGCACTTCTACGAGCAGCGCCTCGTCGCCGAGGGTTGGACGCTCGTGCCCGTTCCGGAAGAGAACCAGCCGACGGACCTTCGCTTCGTCGAGGGAACGCGCAACGCGGAGTCCGAGATCGTGTTCGTCGCGCTCGACACGGACGAGCACGGCCTCGGGTCGGCGACGATCGCGCTGTCGCGCTGAGCCCGCGCTCGCGCTAACCTGATGGCGATGAAATCGCGTCCTCGACGCCTCTCTTCGGCGGGATGGCTGCTCGCCGCGACGATCGCGCTACCGATGGTTTCGGGCTGCGGTGGGGGCGACGAGGCGCAGGGGCCCCATTCGGCCACGGGTGGGTCCGCGCCGCGTCCAGCGGTCGCGGGGTCGACGTCGTTCCAGCCTGGTCCACCCGCGGGAAGCGGCGGCTTCGGTGGTGGGGGAGGCGGCGGCTTCGGCGGCGGTAGCCTCGGTGGCAGCGGCGGCTTCAGCGGTGGCGGGTCCTCGCACTCGGCTCATCCTCGCTTGGGCGGAATCGCTGGCGTCTTGCACGATCGAGAGGCGCGGCGGCGCGCGGCCATCGAGCGCGCGCATCGGCCGCCCGGCCCGGTGCGGCTCGGTAGCCTCGACGAACAGGCGCAGCGCGGTGCGGACTGGGGCGCGTCGTCGGCGGCGGCGCATCCGATCACGTCCACCGACGACGATCAGTGCGAGCGCCTCTGGGCGCAGCACGTCGCATCGAGCGAGGCCTATCACGCAACTCGCCACGACGGCCTGCACTCGGCGACGAGCGCGCGCGACCAGCGGCACTTTCTGGCGACGTGTCGCGCGCAGCCGCCCGCGATGCAGCAGTGCATGGACCGCGCGTACCTCGAGCAGCACCAGGACGAGTGCACGCAGGCGCGCGCGCAGGATCCGACGCGACGCGAGGCCGCCCGCGTTCGCGCCGCGGCACGCGAGCCCGTCCAGTTCTGACCATCGAGAGCCGAGGCGCGGGGCCTTGGTGTAGGATCGCCCCCATGTGGAAGACGCGCTTGGTCTGGCTCACGATCGCGGTCGGCTCCCTTTCTCCGGGCTGTCGCTGCGCTCACGGCAGCGGCGGCGACAGCGGCATCCACGGGATGGACACCGGCGTGATCGGCGTAGGCGATGCGTGCAGCGACACCATGCCTTGTCCGACCGGCCTCTATTGCCTGGGTGGCAGCTGCGCGGTCGACTGCTCCGCGTCGAGTCCCTGCCCGGGTGGCGCGAGGTGCTCGTCCGATGGCCGCTGCGTCGGCGGTGCCTGCTCGACCAGCCCCGCGCCCAGCGGCTGTGGTCATGCTTGCAGTGCGACCATGACCTGCGCCGCCGGCCTGTACTGCACAGCGGACGGCACCTGCTCGGCGGATTGCTCCGCGTCGCTGCTCTGCAGGAACGGCCAGATGTGCTCGGCCGACGGCCACTGCATCGGCGGCGGCAGCGACGCCGGCGTGTGCTCACTCGCCAGCGCTCCGACCGGCTGCGGCTCGAGCTGCAGCGGCGCGATGCCCTGCGGCAGCGGCCTCTATTGCTTGGGCGGTACCTGCACCGCGGACTGCTCCGGGTCGGCGCCCTGCGCGAGCGGCGGGACCTGCTCGAGCGATGGCCACTGCGTGGGCGGGGGCAGTACCGATGCGGGAGTGTGCTCGGGCAGCTCGGCTCCGCTCGGCTGCGGCTCGAGCTGCAGCGGCACGACGCCCTGTCGCAGCGGCCTCTACTGCCTCGGCGGCATGTGCACGGCCGACTGCTCGTCGATGGCGCCCTGTGCGAGCGGCGGCACGTGCTCGAGCGACGGCCACTGCGTGGGCGGTGGTGGCGACAGTGGCACGATGGTCTCGTGCAACCCGATCCTCGGAGAGATGGACTGCGGCGGCGGCGTCTGCGTGAGCACGCGGAGTGATCCCGCGAACTGCGGCACGTGCGGACACGCGTGCGCTGGGGCCGAAGTCTGCTCGACCGGAATCTGCTCGCCCATGTGCATGTCGACGCGCTTGACCAACTGCTCACGCCACTGCGTCGACTTCAACACGGACCGGGCGAACTGCGGCATGTGCGACCACGCGTGCCCGAACAACATGCAGTGCCTCATGGGAACCTGTGGCTGCGCGAGCGGCCGCGGCGAGACGCTGTGCGACCAGCATTGCGTGATCCTCGATAGCGATCGCATCAACTGCGGATCCTGCGGGCACGAGTGCCTCACGACCTGCGCTTCGCGCGCGGCCACGTGCGACACGCAAGGCATCGGGTGCGGCCCGGCCGGCGACGGCTGCGGCAACATGCTCGACTGCGGTGGTTGCACCGCTCCCGAGACCTGCGGCGGCGGTGGCATCCTCGGCCAGTGCGGCACTCGCGACGGCGGCCCATGCGTCCCCACGACTTGTGCGGCTCTCGGCGTCACGTGTGGCCCGGTCGGCAACGGATGCGGCGGCATGATCGACTGCGGTAGCTGCACGCTCCCGGACACCTGCGGCGGAGGCGGCGTGCTCGGGCACTGCGGTCGGCCGGTCTGCTCGCACCAGACCTGCATGGACATGTGCCCCGGCACCACGCTCTGTTTCACGCCACAGGACGGCGATCGCGTGGACAGCATCTGCTTCGACACCGGCTCCGACGCACGCAACTGCGGTGGCTGCGGGATCACCTGCGGGCTCGGTACGTGTAGTGGCGGTAGCTGCACGTGCAGCCCAGCGGCGCAGGACGCCGGGCCCGGCGCCGACGCAGGACGGGCGTTCTGCCCGCCGGAGGGCTGCACGATGTGTGGCCCGTCCGTCGGCTGCGTGAACACGGACATCGATCTGCGGCACTGCGGAAACTGCGCGACGGTCTGCCACGCCGGACAGGCCTGCACGATGGGTCACTGTCTGCCGTGATCGCTGCGCGTCGGTGACTACTCGGGCGTCGCGAGGTTTCCGAACACGAGTCGATAGCCGCCGGGCGTCCGCATCTCCGCCGAGAGGCGGTGGGACGCGTCGTCGTAGTGCGCTTCGAGCAGCTCCCAGCCCGAGCAGAGCGTCGTCGAGCCGACGATGTGGCTCATGCCCTCGGCGCAGATGCTCGCTTGCTCCATCGCGAGCACGAGCTGCTGGCCCGCACGCGCCGGACTGTGTGGCTGATGGATCGACACGACGACGGGCGCGGACGACGCGTTGATCGCGCCGTCGAACGAGAGCACCGGTCCGATGCGCGTGAAGCGCGCTCCCGCCATCGATCCATGCACCTCGGCGGGCGCGAACCGCGCGCTGCTCTCCGCGAACGTCATCCGCCGCGCCGAGCCGATGGGCAGACGCGGCGGCACGAAGAGCCGCGCCTTGTTGTGCAGGTCGAAGGTCATCCCCTCCTGACCCACGGCCGCGGTCACGTCTCGCACGCCGCTTCGGGTGGGTGGGCCCACGGGCGCCGGCGGCCCGGCATCGACCTCGTCTTCCTCTTCCTCTTCTCCGTCGTCGTCCTGCGCCGCGAGCGTGCGCACGAGCGCCGTCTCGACCGAGACCATCGCGATGACGAGGAAGAGGAGCCGCAACACGCGTGAGATGGCCATCCGTCCATGATGCAACGCCCTGCGGTCGGAGGGGAATTGCGTGAACAAGGCGCCCTTTGGGATCGTCCTCTCCTCTGCTACACCCCATCGCGAGGCGACGGACCGCATGTTCGGCATTGGTTTCTGGGAGATGCTGATGATCGGGGGGCTCGTCCTGGTCGCCGTCGGCCCCGAGCGTCTGCCCGCGATGATCAAGACGATCGCGCGCCTCTATCGCCAAGCGCGTCGCGCCGCGATGGACATCCGCCAGTCGACCGGCATCGACGACGTGCTCCGCGACGACGAGCTCAAAGAGCTCGCGGGGATGCGAAACCAGAAGATTCAGCTCATGGGCCCCACGCCCGCGGGCAAGCCGGGTGTCACGGGCAAGCCCGGTGTCGTGGGCAAGCCGCCGGCGCCCGAAGGAACGATGGCGGCCGGTAAGCCCATGCCGATCGACAAGACGATGGGCAAGCCGAGTGTCCCCGCGACGGGCGCGATGGACTCGCCCGGGGTGCTTCGCGGGCTGACGCTCGAAGAACGCCGTCGCGAGCTTCCGCTCGAAGGCGTGGATGTGGTGGTCGCGCGCGCCCGCCTCGCGCACGGCGACGCGCAGTCCGACGTGCGAGACGGGAAGGCCGCCTGATGAGCGAGCCGGCTGCATCGCTCGATGAGCAAGCGCTCGCCCAGAAGGCTGAGAAGCCGATGGCGACGAAGAAGCCCGAGCCCAAGAAGCCCGCCGCGAGCGATCCCGAAGACGACGTCGAGATGTCGTTCATGGACCACCTCGTCGAGCTGCGGAAGTATCTCGTCCGCTCGGTGTGGGGCTTCATCCCCGGGATCGCCATCGCGTGGCTCTATCGCGAAGAGATCCTGATGTTCCTCGCGTACCCCTTCGTGCACGCGTACGCGGAGCTCGGTCTCGGGCAGGCCTCGCTTCACTTCTCGAACCCCGCCGACCTGCTCGTGCAGTACATGCTGATCTCGCTGGTCTGCGGTGGGCTCTTCGGCAGCCCCTGGGCCTTCGCGCAGCTCTGGCAGTTCATCGCGCCGGGCCTCTATCGGCGCGAGAAGATGATGGCGATTCCCTTCGTGCTCGCGAGCACGGTGTTCTTCGTGGGCGGCGCGTTCTTCGGCTACTGGTTCGTGCTTCCGCCGGCGTTCACGGCGCTGCTCTCCTTCGCGGGGGATCTCACCCCGATCGGGCTGCGCCTCGAGCCCACGATCATGATCGATCAATACCTCGACGTGTCGCTGCGCCTCTTGGTCGCGCTGGGCGTCACGTTCGAGGAGCCGATCCTCATCGGGTTCATCGCCTACATCGGGCTTGTGAACTGGAAGCAGCTGCTCCAGTTCAGTCGCTGGTGGGTCGTCATCGCGTCCGTGATCTCCGCGGTCCTCACGCCGACGCCCGACGTCGCGACGATGATGCTCGTGATGGTGCCGCTCATCGTGCTGTACTATCTCGGCATTCTGTTCGCGTATCTGGTCGGGCCGACGCCGCCGTCGGCCGCAGAGGTCGCGGCTCAGAAAGCGCGAGAGGCGCAGGACGAATGACTCGGGAAGTACGTAAGCCGATCTTGGTCGTCGACGACGATCGGGATCTCGCGACGATGGTGAAGAAGGTCCTCGAGCACCACGGCTGGCGTGTGGTGGTGGTGACCGATCCCCGCTCGGCCGTCACGCGCTGCATCGACTCGACTCCGGGCCTCGTGCTCGTCGATCTGATGATGCCCTACCTCGACGGCGAGGATCTCGTGAGGCAGCTGCGCGGTGTGCTCCACCGAGAGACGCCCGCGATCGTGCTCGTGAGCGCGTCGCACCAGCGGACGGAAGTGCAAAAGCGGCTCACGCTCCCCGCGAGCCTCGCGAAGCCTTTCGCGATGGACGATCTGCTCGACATCGCGGTGCGCTTCGCGAGCGAGCACCGCGAGACGCCCGCGACGCCGTCGACGCCACCCTCGACCTGACGCGCAGTTTTTTCGACGCACGCGCGTCACTCGACGACGATCTCTTCCGAACCTCGGAGGACACGTCATGAAACGTACGCTCTCGTCTCTCGGTCTCGCAGCAGCCCTCACCGCAGGCGTGTTCGCCGCGACGCCAGGCACCGCGCTCGCGCGCGAACAGTCCGGCATCGGCATCGGCGCCAACGTGACCCTCGGCGGTCTGAGTGGGCTCGCGCTCAACATCTGGGTCGCACCCTCGATCATGCTCGAGGCGATGCTCACCACCAGCATCGGCATCGATCGTGGGAATGGCCATGACGCGAGGTTCTCGCTCGGCGGCTCGTTCGGCGTGTTCGGGGTCCTCGCGGGCGGTGACATGACCAACCTCATGCTCGGTGGTCGCGTCGCGGTGCTCGGCCTGGTGAACACGACGGGCGCCGGCATGCAGCAAGACGACGCGGTGCTCATCGAGGGCGACGTCGTTCTGCGCGTCGAGCACTGGTTCGACGAGCACTTCGCCATCAACGCGCAGGTCGGCGTGCAGATCACGGCGATCCCGGATCCCGGACCCGATGCCGTGGGCGTGCCCGGCACGGCATTCGGCTTCGGCGCCGGCGTCGGCAGCGGTCTCTTGGGCGGCGCTGGGTTCACGTACTACTTCGACGGAGCGGCGCACGGCGCGAGCACACCGACGTCTTCTTCCTCTGGCCCGCCTCCCAGCAGCGGCACCACGACCGATGGGGGCGCCGCTCCCTGGGAGTGAGCGTCGATCGAGCTCCGAGTTGCCTGGGCCGCGTGGCGAAAGCTCCGCGGCCCTTGGCTTTTTTGGGGCCGCTCCGGCCGGACATGTTTCTTCACTGCCCAGCGCGATGCACCGCAACACGACTCACCCATGTTCGCTCTCGTTGAAAGACGACGCGCATCCGGGTCGGAGCGCGAGGAAAGGACGCTGAACATGCTGGGTTTCGTCATCGGGTTCTTGTGCCTGTTCGGGCTCATCAAGGTCATGCGCTACGGGCGCGGCGGCGCGTGCGGCAGCCGCATGCACGGCGGCGGCTGGGGCCATCATGGTCACCACGGTGGTGGCTGGGGCGGTCGCGGCGGTTGGCGCGGCGGCGGCGGAGGCGGAGGCGACTTCTGGCTGCGCGGCCTCTATCAGAAGCTCGACGCGACGCCGGGTCAGGAGAAAGTGATCCGCGCGGCCGTCGACGAGATCAAAGACGCCATGCAGGGCGCGCGTGGCGAGCTCGAGACGAGCCGTCGCGACATCGCCAAGGCCGTGCGCACCGGCACGGTCGACGAGGTGCAGCTCGGCGAGCTCTTCGCGCGCCACGACGAGAAGCTCCGCGAGATGCGCAAGGCGTTCATCGGCGCGCTCGCGAAGGTGAACGAGGCGCTCGACGAGGATCAGCGCAAGCGCCTCGCCGACATGCTCGAGGGAGGCTTCGGGGGTCGCTTCGGCGGCTTCGGCGGCCCGTACCGCGAAGGCCACTGGGCTTGATCGCCCAGCCATAGATTTTCATCGAAGAAGGAGAAATCAGACATGCATCCGATCAAACGTGGAGTTCTCGTCGTGCTTCTCTCGCTGGGCGCCATCGGCGGCTTCAGCCACGGGTTCGCGCGCATGGCCCAGTGCCATGGCAGCTGCTCGGCAGAGAGCGGTCGTGATCAGTTCGAGGAGCACGTCGCCGACGTGTGCACGCGCGCCGCGCAGCGCGTGCGTGACGAGGAAGACCGAAGCGCGAGCGCGCGTCAGCCCGCGTACGGTGGATGGGGCGGCCCGCAATGGGGCGGTCCTCCGCCTCCGCAATGGGGCGCCCCGCCTCCGCAGTACTGGGGCACGCCACCCGCGCCCGCCGCGGCTCCGGTCGCACCGGCAGCACCGGTCGCACCCGCCGCGCCCATCGCCGAATGAGTCACCGCGAGGGGATGGCCGACTCGATCCGTCGAGCGGCCGTCCCCTCGCGCTTTCGTTCTCCACACGCTCTACACTCGGCGTGCCCCCTGATTGCGAGCCCCCATGATTCGCGTCCTCCTCGTCGATGATGACCGCCGACTCTTCGAGCTCCTCGAGGAGTACATGACGCAGAACGGCGTCTCGTTGACCTACGCGCCCGACGGCAAGAGCGGTCTCGAGAAGCTTCGCCCTGCAGCACAAGGTGGCTCGGGCGGCGCGTTCGATGCGGTGCTGCTCGACGTGATGATGCCGCAGGTCGATGGGCTCGAGGTGCTGCGACGCATCCGAACCGACAGCCGCGTGCCGGTGCTGATGCTGACGGCCCGCGGAGACGAGACGGATCGCGTCGTCGGGCTCGAGCTGGGCGCGGACGACTACGTTCCGAAGCCGTTCTCGCCGCGCGAGCTCTTGGCGCGCCTCCGTGCCGTCCTTCGTCGCGCTTCACCCGATGCGACGGGCGAGCGCTTGAGCGCCGCCGGCATCACGGCGGACGTCGGCACGCGTGAAGTGACCGTCGAAGGAAAGGCGGTCGAGCTGACGGGCCTCGAGTTCGACATCTTGGTCGCGTTGCTTCGTCGCGCGGGCCGCGTGATTCCGCGCAACGCGCTGCTCGCCGAGGCCGGCCGCGACGACGTGGTGGTAGGCGAGCGCACGGTCGACGTCCACATCTCGCGCCTGCGCAAGAAGATCGGCGACGACGGACAGGATCGCATCAAGACGGTGCGCGGCGTCGGCTACGTGCTCTCGAAGGAGCCGATCCCCGGCGTCTGACGATGGGCCTCGGTCACTACGTTCGCGCGCGCCTCCATCGCCGGATCTTCGTCTGGTTCGGCGCCTCGATCGTCATGACGGGCGCGACCGTCTGGGTGGTCCTCTCGCTCTTCTCGCCCGAAGCGAGCCAGGCGCGCGAGCACTGGGAAGACTTTCACACCTTCGTGGGCGAGCGTTTCGCGCGCGTCTGGGAAACGCCCGCCGAGCGAGACGAGCTCGCGAGCAGCATCGCCGATGGCTTGCGCATGGGCGTCGTGCTCCGCGACGATCACGGCGAGCGCCTGCGCGAGTTCGGTCCCGCGTGCGACCGCGTTCAGTTCGACACCGACGTGCATCTCGCCGGCAACGTCGTGGGCCGCGTCGAGCTCTGCTCGATTCGCCACGATCGCGTGCGCAGCATCGCCATGCTCATCGTCGTGCTCGTCGTCGCGTGTGGCACGCTCTGGGCGGCGGCTGGCCTCATCGCGCGTCGTCTCGGAAGGCCGCTCTGGCAGGTCGCGCGTGTCGCGTCCGACATCGGCAGCGGACAGCTCGGGAGCCGCGTGCGCCTGCACCGACATCATCGTCGCGACGAGATCGGCATGCTCGCCGATGCCATCAACGACATGGCCGTGCGCATCGAGAAGCAGCTCAAGGACCAGCGCGAGCTGCTCGCGGCCGTCTCCCACGAGCTCCGCACGCCGCTCGGTCACGCGCGCGTCCTGCTCGAGATGCTCCGTGATCGAGGAGGGGGCGACGGCAAAGCGCCGAGTCCGAAGACGATCGACGAGCTCGAGCGCGAGATCATGGAGATCGACGATCTCGTGGGTGAGCTTCTTGCGAGCTCGCGCCTCTCGTTCGACACGCTGAGCTACTCGAAGCTCGAGGCGCTCGACATCGCGGGCCGCGCGCTCGAGCGTGCGGGGCTCTCGCTCGAGCTGCTCTCGAGTGACGACGAGACGATCTCGTTCGAGGGCGACGCGACGCTGCTCGGGCGCGCGCTCGCAAACCTGCTCGAGAACGCCAAGCGCCACGGCGGTGGTGTCACGCGGCTGCGCATCGACGTGACCGAGGCCGACGTCTCGTTCATCGTCGAGGATCGTGGCGCGGGATTCACCGACGCCGAGCGCGAGAAGGTGTTCGACGCGTTCTATCGTGGCGAGCACCGTGCGGGCGCCACGCATGGATCGCTGGGCCTCGGTCTCTCGCTGGTGAGGCGCATCGCGCTCGCGCACGGCGGCCGCGCCTGGGCAGAGAACATCCCCGGCGGCGGCGCGCGCGTGGGCCTTCGCGTCGCGCGAAAGAAG
>JAYVCF010000035.1:0-9976 GCA_043750095.1 Deltaproteobacteria bacterium | reverse complement strand
CGGCCTCGGGCGCGGTTGACTGCTGGGGCGATCCCTCGGAGGGGCGCCTCGGCGCGAACGACCTGCGAACGCACACGCAACCCGTCGCCGACGGTGCAGTGTCCATCGGCGTCGGCGAGGCCGTGTGCGCGGTCCGCGCCGGACGATTGATCTGCTGGGGCCGCCGCGACGTCGCCTACGGGTACGCGTCCGGGGCGCCGTACGTCGCGGGGTCCGGCGCGTCGTGGCCGGCTCCGCTCGATCGGCGCGTTCTCACGCCGTGACCGGCCACTCGAGCTCGCACTCGCTCGAGCTCCCCCGCACGAGCCGCGCGGAACCATGCCGGGGCCGGACGTCTGCGCCGAAGGGCGCGTGCAAGCAAGAAGGTGCAGCGCGCTCCCGAGACGCCCGCTCCACGGCATTCGGCTCGGCCAGGTCGCGCTCGTCATCTACAACGGCCGGATGCAGTTCGGCATCTTCGGCGATGCAGGCCCCTCGTCGGTCATCGGCGAGGCCTCGTACGCGATGGCGCAAGCGCTGGGCATCCCGTCGAGCCCGATCAGCGGCGGCGTGGACTCGGGCGTGACCTATCTCGTGTTCACCGACCCGACGGCGCGCGTCGCGCACAACGAGAGCAACGCCGAGGCCGTGAGCATCGGCCAGCCGCTGCTGAACACCTTCGTCGGGCCGTGACCTGGAGCGCCGACTACTGGCGCACCTGGATCGCTCGAGGGGCACGTGCCGCCCACTTGTTCGGCGCAAGCCAACTCGCGCAGCATCGGAGCGCTGCCGGGGGGCTCGCCGAGGCCTTCGTCTGCGGGGTAAAATAATCGATGTCGAAGTTCGCCGCGGGCAGGCAGATCGGACCCTACCGACTCGTCCGGCGCCTCGGCGAGGGCGGGATGGGCGAGTCTGGGAGGCCGTCCACACGTCGCCGGCAAGGGCCCGCGACCGCGCTCGACCCGCAACGTCGATGGCGCGCGCTGCATCCTGGTCGGCTCGTGGGCGCGCTGTGTCGTGTAAGGTGACGCCGCCGGAGGACGTCGGGTGCGATCGGGAACACGATGGGGGATCGCGCTCGGCCTCGCGCTGCTCGCGGCGCTGGCGATCGCGGCCGTTCGCTGCGCGGTGCCCACGCACGAGCCAAGAGGGAGGACGGACACGCTCGATCCACACCTCGTCGCGGCGGTCGAGGACGACGCTGCGGTCATCACCGACGCAGGCGCGCGACGCTCGCGTACGCCGGCGTTCGCGGCCATCGACCTCGAGCCAGCGCCTCTGCCCGTAGCGGAGCCGATGGCCGACGACGCGCTCGGGACGACGCGCGCGTCGTTCTGTTCGCAGGCTGCGGTGCGACTGTGTCACGCCCGCGAGCGATGCGGCTGTGCCGAGCCCGATCCGACGTGTGCAGCGCGTACGGAGGCGAGCTGCCGCGCACAGATCACCGCGTCGTTCACTGTCCCGCCATCCGCGGAGGCCCCCGCGCGTGCGGATGTCGAGCCGGCGCCCGACGTGCGTGACGTGTGCTTCGCCGCGCTCGACGCGCTCGGCGAGCACTGCGATCTCGATCGCGTGATCGGCGCGTGCACGTGGCCCTTGCGAGAGCGCGTCGGCCCCGGGCAGCCGTGCGCGCACCCGCGAGGCCTCTGCTTGGGTGGCGTGTGCGGAGCGGGCGGCTGCGAGGCCTTGGCGACGGAGGGTCAGCCCGCATCGGTGGCCGGCTGTGCTCCCGGGCTCGCGGCCGACGAGGCCCAGGTCTGCAGACCGCGTGGGCGCCTCGGTGCGGACTGTGCGGCAGATGCGCAGTGCGAAGCGGGCCTGCGATGCCGCGAGGGTCGGTGCGATCCGGGCGCGGGTCGCATGGAGTCGTGCTCGGAGGACGAGTGTGCGTTCGGCCTCGTCTGTGCGGGCGACACGCCGGAGGCCCGCCGATGCACCCCGCCCTCGGCGGCGTGCTCGGACGCACGCGCCCGCTGCGCGGTCGGCTACTCGTGCGACATCCAGTTCGCCTGCGTTCCCTCGCCGGGCGCCGGGTCGTCCAGCTGCCTAGACGGAACGCACTGCCCCATCGGCTCGATGTGCGAGGCAGCCGGACCGGGTCGTTGCGAGGCCGCGCTCTGCCGGACGCGCGCGCTCCCATCGATCTTCCGCTGAGTCGCGCGCCGGCGAGAGCCCGCCCCAGAGAAGAGGCACGGCGCCTCCTCGAGTACCTCTATCTCTGGAGCGACCCGCGACCCATTCATCGCGCGCGTGAACCGCCCGGACGCGCACGAGACCTTCGCCTTCACCTGAACGGCCGCGACGAGACGCGCGAAGCGGTTGAGGGCGCGGATCTCTACGCGAGAGCGAAGTCAGAGAATCGCGCCGCGCGCGGCTCACTGCGCGATGGGCTGCGCGCTCGCGCCGAGGGTCACTGTCATGCTGCTGAACAGCTGATCGCACGAGAGCCGGTGTCCCGACAGCGAGCACGTGATGTCGAACGAGCGTCGGTGCCCCACGTTGTAGAGGCACATCGCGGTCGGCACGCGCGGCTCCTGCGGCCAGTCGAGCAGCCTGAAGCTCACGGCGTCAGTGCGCGTCGATCCTCGTGAAGTCGATCGTGGCCGCGCGGATGTCCGTCGGGCCGAAGATCGCGCGCACCCAGGGCGCGTCCTGCGCGACGTCGCTCGAGTACCAGGTCACGGCGACGTGATCGGCGTCGATGTCCGCGACGCCGGCGTAGGCGGTGTCGCCGGCGGACGGGAAGTCGCCGTGATCGATCACGGTGAGCGGGCCGCCTTCCAGCGTGCCGCCGAGCTCGAAGAGCGCCGTCCGCTTGCGATCCTGAGTCTCGATGAAGTGCCTGCGCGCGACGACGAAGAGCCGGCCGCCGTGGAAGAAGGCGACGTGTCCGTCGAAGCGGACGCCGTCGAGCACCTGCGGGCAAGCGAACGTGCCGTAGGGCGCGGTCGACCAGCAGACGATGGTGCGCAGGCGCCCGATGTTGCCGAGCAGCTCGGGGTCGGTCCCGTCCACGCGGACCAGAGCGAGCATGCGACCCGAGGGCATGAAGACCAGCTCGGTCTCGAGCGGCGTGTCGGCGGCGACGCCGTAGATCTCGGGGCCCATCGTCCACGCCTCGCCGTCGGTGGACGAGAAGAGCCGCACGCTGAGGTCGCCGTCCTCGTACGCGGCCGCGTAGTACACGCCCGCGCGTTCTCTCACGCGCCAGAAGCTCCACCTCGGCGGAGCGACGGGCGTGAGCGGCGACCAGGTGTGGCCGCCGTCGCTCGACGTCGCCTCGACCGTGATCGAGTCGACACCGGAGTCGCGGTCGGAGTTCGTCTCGGTGCGGACGAGCGCCTTGAACGCGAGCCGACCATCGGGAAGAACGAACAAGCTCGGATCGCGCAGATCGCGATCACCGAGCGCCGGATAGGTCGCCGTCGTCGGACCGTCGACGACCGACATGAGCTGGTAGCTCGCGCCTCCATCGTCCGATCGATAGAAGCGCAGAGAGCAGTTGTGGTTGAGCACCTGGCTGATGGCCGTGCGGTGCACGAGCACGATGCCGCCTGCGAAGTGGATGAGGTCCGTGTTCTCGCTGTGCGGGCAGACCATCCCGCCGGTGCACGTGCGGTTGGTGACGCCGACGCCGGGGACGAGGATGCGCTCGTCCATCAGCCACGCAGGCGGAGGCCCCGCGTCGCGGCCCGCGTCGTGGCGACCGCTGTCGAGGGGGCCGCCGTCGGAGCCAGCGTCCGGCAGATCGGTGCCGCCGCTCGGGCCACAGCTCACGAGGACCAGCGCGACCACGAAGGCGACTCGCATGCCGTCGGGTAACGCGGATCCGGATCGCGAGCAAGAGCGCGCGGCGATCACCGATGCGTTGCGCGTGTGCGTCTCACCCGATGGCGCGAGCGGCAGGTCGAAGCACGAGCAGCGTGTGCCAGGGTCCGAGCGTGCGGTCTTCGTCCACGACGAGCCCTGCCGCCGCCGCGCAGCGGAGGAGATCGCCCGAGCCGTACATGCGCGAGGTGCCGTTGGCGATGCATGCGAAGTAGAGCGAGAGCCCGTGGAGCGCGATCCGTGCGGCCTCCGTGGGCTGACGATCGGTGAAGCTCTCGACGACGTACGCGCGACCGTTCGGCCCGAGCGCCTCCCGCGCGCGCTCGAGGATGCTGACGATCTCGTCCTCGGGGAAACAGTCGAGCACCTGGCTCATCCAGACGGCATCGAAGCCCACGGGAAAGACCGCCTTCGCGTCGCGCAGATCGAGCGCGACCGTGGACACGCGCGCGCCGACGCCCGCGGCATCGACGTTGCGGCGTGCGACGCGAAGCTCGACCTCGTGATCGACGATCGTCACGTCCATCGAGGCCGCGACGAGCGTCGCGAAGCGGCCGGTGTTGCCGCCGACGTCGAGCACGCGCTCCACGCGCCGATGCTTGAGCACCTTCAGCGCGCGCGGGAACACCCCATCGGAGTAGAGATGATCGAACGCATACCAGCTCGCGCGACAGACGTCGGGCAGCTCGGGAATGCCCTCGTAGATCGTGTTCCAGCTGCCGAGCGTGGCGAGGCCCGAGGGTGAGCCGGATCGCAGCGCGTCCTCGAGAAGGAAGCCGCCGCGGTAGCAGACGTGGTGGACGAAGTCGGTGCTGACGCGAGCGCGCGTGTCGGAGAGAAAGGCGCTGCCGACGCCGGTGAGTCGATACGGACCGGTCGGATCCCCACGCGAGGCGATGCCGAGCGAGACGCAGGCCTCGACCAAGAGCCCGGTCGGGTACGCGTTCAGGCCCACGGTCGCCGCGATCTCGGCGAGCTCGAGGCCGAGCGGATGCGCATCGGCGAGCGCTCGAAGGGCGCCGGCGTCACGCGCGACGCGGGCGGCCTCGAAAAGAAGCGGTGCGAAGGCGATGCGCTGGGCCTCGGCGTGATCACGATCCGTGGGTCGCAGCGCAGCCGTTGGCTCTTCTTGCACGGCGGACCCTAGCCCGCGCGCTCTCGCTCGACGAGGCGAGGCGTAGCTCGGCTACACTCTGCCCCGTGAACCGGGCCTGCCCCAGCTGCCAATGCGCCGTCGCGGGATCCGACATCGGATGTCCGTTCTGCGGCGTGAAGATCGCGCACTCGCTGCTCTCGCTCGGGGTCGAGCACGCGGCCACGAGCGCGGGCAAGGTGCTCGCGCGCTACGACTTCAAAGACGATCCGCTGCCGGGGATGAGCACGCGGATCTCGCCCTTCGACGAGACTCTGCCGACGATCGATCTGCCCGGTGGTCTCGCCGCGTCGCTCGTCTCGGTGCGCTCGCACAGCTGCCTCGTGCCTCTGGCGGGCGCGCGCGATCTCGCGATGAGCCTCACGGTGACCGCGCTCGATGCGGGGCTCTATCTCGGCATCACCGCGCGACGCGTCGTGGTCGCCGACGCATCGGTGCACCTCTTGTTCTCGATCGAGTCGCACAAGTCGCGGTTCGAGCTGGCGTACATCGCGGGAACGCCGACGGCCTCGGGGACACAGATCCTCGCGGAGGGCGTGCTACCGGACTGCGTCGCGCCGGTCGGCAAGGAGAACACGCTCGATCTCTCGGTCAGCGGTGGCTCGCTCCTCGGATCGGTGAACGGCACGACCGTGTGCGCGGTGCACGATGCGTCGCTCGGTGCAGGCGCGTTCGGCATCTACCTCGAGCGCACCCTCGCCGAAGGCGCCGCGCGTCAGGCCATCGTGAGCAGCTTCGAAGCGCGGCGGTTGCCGCGATGAGCCCCGCGATTCGCAACCGCGCGTGTCCTTCCTGCGAGAGCCCCGTCGAGCTCGCCGAGGAGCTCTGCCTCTACTGCGGCGCTCCGAACTCGTGGGGCGACGACATCGGGATCGAACGGGGCGCCGAGATCGCGAGCGCGCACTGCCCGCGCGATCTCTTGCCGAGCGAGACCACGCGACGACCGGCCCACGCGAGCGGCTCGCTCGTGGACCTCGGCGTGAGCAGGTGGGCCTCGGGCGACATCGGTCCAAAGATCGCGAGCGGCTGCGTCACGATCGGTGCGACCTGTCTCGACGAGAACGGCTACTTCGGGACATTCACGCGCCAGCGCCACCACGGCGGCATCCGCACCGGCTACGGCGTCGACGTCTGCCCGGGCACGCGATCGTTCCGCGTGGTGCGCCAGCTCCTGGGCAAGACCTCGCACGTGCATCGCCTCGTCGGATGGCGCACGTCGCCGGCGATCAAGCGACCGGGGAAGCACAACCAGCTCGAGGTGCGCTTCGCTGGGCCCTGGCTGCACGTGCTGATCGGGAGCGAGCGCGTCGCGATCCTGAACGACGACGCGTTCGGCTATGGGCAGTCGTGCTGGCACGCTGACGCGACGAGCGCCGGACCGGCGTCGGTGGTGATCGACCACGTCGAGCTCTTTCACGTTCGCTGAGACCGGCCGTCCGTAGCGCGGGCGGAGCCGGGTCGCGCCGACGTGGCGACGCGCCGCGACTTCCACCGGCGGCGCCACTGAGCAGATGAGGTTCACGCGATGCGCGACTGCCAATATCCTGGCCGCCGCTTCGTGTGCGCGATGGCCACGATCACCACCTCGTCGGACTCGACGACGTAG
Organism: Deltaproteobacteria bacterium; assembly: GCA_043750095.1. Classification (GTDB taxonomy): domain Bacteria; phylum Myxococcota_A; class Polyangia; order Polyangiales; family Sandaracinaceae; genus JBBSAT01. Next base: position 3,410 of record JAYVCF010000035.1, on the reverse strand, counting down.
GCGACGACGAACGGGAAGCGTCGCAGGCGCCACGTCCGCGCGGGTCCCTGCCGCCATCGCGTGCCGCCCTGCGGCGCGGCGCGAACATGCCCGAGGACGCGGTCGACCTCGACTGCGAAGCGATCGCCGAGCTGCGGCCGGCGCTCCTCGTACCAGAGCGCGACCTCCGACAGCTCTCGCTCCGCTTCCGGGTGGAAGCGGCTGCCGATCACGGAGCCCGCTTCGCCGCGAGACGTGCGTGCAGATCGGCGCGCACCTCGTCCCAAGACCGGAGCACGACCTTGCCAGAACGCGCTTCCTCGATGCGCCGCACGATCTCGGCCGACCAGGCTTCTTCCCAGTCGTCGTCTCGCTCGCCGAGGCTCTCGAAGAGCTCCGCGGCGAGCAGCTCCCGCTCGTCCTCTGGCAGCGCCATCGCCTGCTCGCGAACCTTCCGCGCCGCGTCACCCATGATCGAATCCTAGCATCTCGTCCATGGACGTCTCGACGTGTCGGGCGCGATCGGACTGACAGAGCGACGCCTCGACCTGCACCGAGACGAGAGCGTACTCGCGCCCGCGCTCGCGGCTCTCGCTTCACCGTTTGATCCGCTCGGTCTCGCGCGCGACGGCGGCGAACCGTACGATCGCATCGACGTCCGCCAGGTCCTTCAGTCGACCCGACGCACGCTTGTTGGCCAGGATGTCCTCGCGGCCGATCACGTGCACCGTGCAACCGCTGAGCATGACAGCGAGGCGGCCCGCCGTTTTTCTGACGTCGCACTTCTCCCCACATACGATTCGGTCGTGGCGCACGGAGTCCCGCGTTCTGCCGTCGTGAGGGCCGCGACGCTCCCGCCCGAGCTCGATCGGACGGTCGCGGACGCGTCGGACGAGCGCTCGGGCGAGGTGCTGGCGTTCGCGCCGCGCGCGCGTCGCTGTCCGACGTGTGGCACCGAGCTTCCGGGCACGTTCGTGGTCTGTCCGCACGACGCGACGCCGCTCGGGGTCGCGACCAACCGCGAGGATCCGCTCGTCGGCATCGTGCTCGGCGGCACCTATCGCTTGGTCCGCGCCATCGGCAAGGGCGGCATGGGCAAGCTCTACGAGGCGGAGCACACGCGGCTGCGTCGCCGCTTCGCAGTCAAGGTGCTGCACGAGTCGCACGCCGACAAGGTCGATGCGGTCCGTCGCTTCGAGCGCGAGGCCGAAGCGCTCGCGCGCATCTCGAGCGATCACGTGCTCGACGTCGTCGATGTCCTGCGCACGCCCGATGATCGCACCGCGATCGTCACCGGCCTGCTCGAGGGCGAGGACCTCCAGCGGCGGCTCGAGCGCGCGCGGCAGCTGCCGCCGTCCGAGGCGATCGAGATCGCGCGGCAGATCTGTCGCGGCCTCTCCGCCGCGCATGCCGTGTCCGTGATCCATCGCGACCTCAAGCCGTCCAACCTCTTCCTCGCCGCGACCACCGACGGAACGCTCGCCGTGAAGATCCTCGACTTCGGCGTCGCGAAGCTCGCCGACACGACCGACGTCACGCGCACCGGCGTCGTGCTCGGCACGCCCGCGTACATGGCGCCCGAGCAGGCGCGCGGCAGCAACAAGGCCGATGCGCGCAGCGACGTGTACGCCGTCGGCGCCGTGCTCTATCGCGCGCTCACGGGCCGCATGCCCTACGACGGCAAGGACGTCACCGCGACGCTCTCGCAGCTCTTGCACGAGTCACCGCCGCGGCCGCGATCGATCCGTCTCGACATCCCGCTCGCGCTCGAGTCGGTCATCCAGCGCGCCATGTCGCGTGATCCCTCCGAGCGTCCGCGAAGCGCGCTCGAGCTCGAGGCGATGCTGGGCGAGATCTCCGGACAGAGCGTGAAGCCCTCGATCCTGGTGGGCGGCGCCGGACGCACCGAGCGCGCACCCGACACGATGGTGCTCGGCCGCGGCGACGTCGCGCGCGCGACCGAGATCGAGCGGGAAGCTCGGACCGCACGTCCGCGCGCGCTCATCCATGCATCGGTCGCCGTGATGCTCGCCGCGTGCGCGGGCGCGTTGGTGTTCCGCGCACCGGTGACGCTCCTCTCGACGACATCCGCGCCGCACACCGAGCTCGCGTTGGCCATGGCGATCGTCGGAGCGGTGGCCGCGGGCTCGGGCGCCATCACCGCGCTGGTTCGCACGCTTCGCCCGCGCTGGGCGAGCGCCCCCGAGGTCGACCGCGCGCGCGAGGCGCTCCACGCGATGATGCGACGCGGGCTGGTCGCGTTCGGCGCGGCGCTGTCGCTCCCGCTCGCGCTCGCGGCGCTCGAGCTGGTCCCGCAGGCCTCGACGGCGGCGCTCTGCCTCGTGGCCGTCGCGCTCGGAACGGCCGCAGCGGTCGTGCCCGCGACCTCGCGCGCCTGAGGGCACCCCCGCGCTCGCCGATCCGCTACGCTCGCCCTCCCCCATGGCGGCCGAGTTCGTACATCTCCACGTCCACTCCGAGTACTCGATGCTGGACGGCTCGATCCGGCTGAAGGCGCTCGCCAAGCGCGTCAAGGAGCTCGGGCAGTCGGCGGTGGCGCTCACCGACCACGGCAACATGCACGGCACGCTTCAGTTCACGAGCGCGTGCAGCGACGCGGGGGTGAAGCCGATCGTGGGCTGCGAGGTGAACCTCGTGAGCGGCTCGCGCAAGGATCACTCGGCGCGCGCGCACGGGCACTTGGTGTTGCTGGCCGAGAGCCAGGAGGGCTACGCGAACCTCTCGCGCATCGTGTCGCTGGGCTGGGTCGACGGCCTCGCGCACGGCGTACCGCGCGTGGATCTCGAGGCGCTGGCCGAGAACACGCGCGGTGTGATCGCGATGACCGCATGCATGGGCGGCCACGTCGCGCAGGAGATCCTGCTCAAGGGCGCCGACGCGGGCCGCCTCGCGCTCGGAACGCTGAAGGATGTCTTCGGCGACAAGAACCTCTTCGTCGAGCTGCAGGACCACGGCTTTCCCGAGGACGAGCCGCTGAACGACATCCTGGTGTCGCTCGCGAAGGACCTCGCGCTGCCGACCGTGGCGACCAACGACTGCCACTATCTCTCCCAGAGCGACGCGCGCGCGCAGCTCGTGCTGCAGTCGATCGGCGCCAACCGCCTGCTCGTGGACATGGAGCGCGCGCACCACGGCTCGAGCGAGATGTACCTGCGCACGGCCGACGAGATGAGCGCGCGCTTCTCGCGCTTTCCGGACGCGGTGAAGGCGACGCTCGCCATCGCCGAGCGCGCGGCCGGCAAGGTGAAGCCCAAGCACGAGCCCAAGCTGCCGCGCTTCGCGGTGCCCGAGGGCCACACCGAGGCCGACTGGCTCCGGAAGCTCGCGCACGAGGGCCTGCGCCGCCGCTACGACGAGCTCGAGCGCCGTGGCCGCGCGCTCGATCACCCGGCCTACGAAGCGCGCCTCGA
>JAYVCF010000034.1:0-3963 GCA_043750095.1 Deltaproteobacteria bacterium | reverse complement strand
GACGACGGCGGAGGCGCGAGCCTTCAGCCGCTGCGCGCGGCGCTCGCGAGCGCGTTCGGCGCGGTGGACATCACGCTCGAAGGCATCTCGCAGCTGCCGACGAGCGTCAGCGACAAGGCGGAGCGCGCGATCGTGCTGCGCGCGACGCTGCTCCCCGATGGGCGCGTGTTCACCAAGATGACGGCGGTCCAGACCTGCATGTACGCGCGTCGCGTGCTCGCTCGCATCGATCAGAAGAAGCTCGCCCCGGAGATGAAGGACCTCCTCGGTCCCGAGTTCCTGTTGGCGATGCAGCTCGCGACGGACAATCTCGGTGAGGCGCTCGGCCTCGGCGAGAGCGACCACCCGATCCCCAGCGCCACCGCGATCGCCGATGCGATGACGCAGTACACCACGGCGCTCTGCGGCTACACCCGCGCACTCTCGGCCGACGTGGACGAGAACGACCAGGCGTCGTGCGATCGGTTCATGTCGGCGGTCGCCCCGATCGACGAGTTCCGCAGCGGGCACACGGTGGAGACGACGAGCACGACCGACACACCGACGACCCCGGCCGCGCCGGTGGCCAACGGAACCACGACGAGCTGACGCCCTCCGTTCCTACGACCAGAAGGAGCCCGCGACCCGAACCTCCGTCGACTACGGAAGTGGGGCACCGCGGGCTCTTTCGATTCCGTCGCGAGCTCTCGCTCTCGCAAGTACGATGTCAGCATGGCTCCGCAGCTCTCGCGTGGTGTGCTCCTTTTCGTCGGGATCGCGCTTCTCGCGACGGGGGCGCTCGCGCAGGACGCGACGCCCGCCTCGATGCGTCGGCTGGCGCGGTGCTGGGATCGCTGGGCCTCGCACACGCCGCCGCCCTATCGACAGGGTTACTGCGATCTGCACGGACTCGACTGCGTGGACCGACCGGCCGTCGATCCCGCGGACACGGCGCTCGCGCGATGCGCGACGCGCGAGCACGCGCCGCCGCCGACCTTCGCCTCGACGCTCGCTCCGGTGAGCGGGCCCACCGCTGCATCCGCGCGCAGCGTCGCGTGCTGTCTCCGCGAGCACGCCTCCCTCCGGGCCGCCGCGACGACCACGGCGCCTTCGGCGGGGATGGACGTGGTCGCGTGCTCGTCGCTCGCGACGCTCACGCCCAGCGAGCCCGACGCGAGCGCGCGCTTGCCCCACGGCGCGCAGGTCTGGACGCCCGCCGCCGCCGCCGACTCGGTCCGTGCGAGCTCGGTCCCGGAAGCGCTCCGCGCAGACGGCGTCGACCTCGCTCTCGACGCTTGCCGCCCCGCGAGCGGCCTCTGGCGTGGTTGGTTCTACGTCGCCTGCACGCACGACGGTTGCGCGGCAACGCTGATGACCCGCGAGGTCCCCGTCGACGATCCAGGCGCGAGCGGGCAAGACTCCGTCGCGGCGTGCATCGAGCGGGCTCTCGCCAGCGCTCAGCCCGGCGCGCGAGACCAAGCGCTCGTCGTGGGCGTGATCGTGGGCGCGCCCTAGCTATCGCCGCCGCTGTCGTCCGATCAGGACGCCGATCCCCACGAGCGCGAGCGCCAAGATCCCCAGCTCGATCTCGGTCGCGAGCGTGGGTCCCGATCGCACCCGCGTAGGCACGGTGTCGGAGGCTGGCGCGAGCGGTGGCGCGACCGCATCGACGTCGTCGATGGGCACGACCTCCGTCGGCACGACGCTCGGCGCGGGCACACGTGCGCGACGTGCGGCCTCCGCGATCTCCTCGAGCGGCACGCGGCGCTCAGCGCGCCCGGTGGAGCGAACCACCAACGCGCCCGTCTCGACGCGCGGGGACCAGAACGCGCGATCCCGAGCCGTCGGCGCGGCGCTTCCCTCGTCGAGCACGCCCGACCAGTCGTCTCCGACGAACGCATTGGGCACGTCGAGGCGCTGGCCCGTGCCTTCCTCCACGTCGAAGACCACGAGCGAGTCGCCGTATCGGCCGTGCTGCGACAGGCCCTCGGCGATGGCGATGCCAGCGCCCTCCCCCAGCCATCGAAGCGTGGTCGCGTTCGCGCAGCCGCGCGTGACCATCACCCAGCGATGTCGATCGCCAGCGACGTCGCGCTCCGCGATGGCCACGCCAGCGTTGCGGCCGTCGAGCTGCACTTCCCATCGCTCGTAGGCGCCGAGCGTGCCGACGGACGCGGGCGCGCCGAACGAGCGGACGGTCGATCCGCAGAGCCCGGCCTGATCGGGCGCGCAAGGCTCGGGAAAGAAGCTCGCGACCGTCATGACCGGCGCGCCCGCGAGCCAGGGCTGGACGGCCGCGTCTGGAGCGCGAACGCGAATCGCGTCTCCGTCCGAGAGGCGCTCGGTCGGCGCGGCTTCATCTTCGTCGTCGAGCCCGAACTCCCCGCACCACCAGCCGCTCTGCCCGGCGTTGATCAGCGCGGCGAGGCCTTGCGCGGGTCGCGTGGGATCGACGGGCTGCCCCACCAGCTCGTGCACGGCCTCGTCGAGACCTGCGCGCGAGGTCCGCACACGTGCGGTCTGGCCCAGCACGCCGTCGGCCCCGGTCCACTCGGAGACGACCTGGTCACAGCCGTTCAGCCAGAGATCCCAGCCGCCTCCCTCGGACTCGACGCCCATTCCCCACGAGGCGTACGACGCGCGCCAAGCATCACCCTCGCGAGAGAGCGAGAGAGAGACGCCATCGTCGGCGAGCGCGTCGTCGGACGGCAACGTCGGCAGTGCGCTGGGACACGCGGCGAGCAACGCGCGCAGCCGCGAGAGTGCCTCGGCTCCGCGGAGCTCTTGGGCAGAGGCACTCGCCGGGACGAGACAGACCGCGAGGGTCGCGGTGAGCGCGAGCGAGGCCAGACGAGTGAGCATGGGCCTTACATACACGGGAGGGAGGTCTTTTGCTTCCGAACGGCCGCGGAGGCGACACGCGCCGAGACGGCATGGCGATCCGGGCGCAGCAATGCTCGGCCCGCGGACGCCCAGACTGCTCTACCATCCGCCAGGGCCGGGAATCGGTGCGTGATGGCGGAAGACGAGACGCCGCAGGCGTCAGAGACCTCAGAGACCCCGCCGCCGACGGATACGGCGACGCCTGACGACCCGACGAAGCCGGCGCCGACGGGCGCTGCAGGCGCCACCCTCTTTGCCGACATGAGGCCCTCGGCGGGCGGCATCTTGATCGTGTTCGCGTTCGTCGCGGTGCAACAGGGCGCCTGGCTCTGCGAGCCCGCCGTGTTCGGCAGCCTCATGGATGCCCTCACCGATGCAGCCCGCACGTGGCAAGACCTGATCGGCGCCATGCCCCTCTGGGTGGGTGTGTTCTTGGTGAACACCCTCGCGGGCGCCATGCGGCGCGTGGCCAGCGAGCGGGTCTACGCGCGCATGTACGCCCGCCTCGCCGAGCGACTCGCACGACGCGCCGCGGAGAACCACACCGACACCAAGCAGACCGCCGCGCTCTCGGAGCTCGCGCGCGACTTCGTGAGCTTCTTCGAGGACCGCGTCCCCGACGCGATCATGGACAGCATCAGCCTGGTCGGCGCGATCGGCGCGCTCTGCATCTACGACCTGCGCATCGGCGCCGCCTGTCTCGGGGTTCTCGGCCCGCTCTTCTTCGTCGGCCGCGCCTACGATCGGAACGTCGCGGCGCTCACGACGGAGCTCCACGGGCTTCGCGAGAAGAACGTCGAGATGTTCGTCGACCACGCTCCGGCCGAGGTCCTCGCGCACTTCAGCAAGATCGGCGACCTCAAGCGGCGCATCGGAACCTGGAGCGCCGTGAACTTCGGCGTGCTGCGTGCCGCGCTGCTCGTGGTCTTCATCGTGGTGCTCTACGTGGCCATCGACGTCGACGGCCTGACGGTGGGCGCCATCTACTCGATCGTCACCTATCTCTGGACGTTCGTGACGGCGATCGAGGCCCTGCCCGAGCTCTTCGAGAGCCTCACGGCGATCCGCGACATCACCAAGCGCTTGCAGGGCCCCGTCAGC
>JAYVCF010000033.1:0-7102 GCA_043750095.1 Deltaproteobacteria bacterium | reverse complement strand
GTGCCGCTCTCGCCCAGGATGAGCACCGACGCTTCGCTGTCGGCCACGCGCCGCACGAGCTCGAACACCTCGCGCATGGCGGGCGAGCCACCGAGGATCCCGTACGCGCCCGGCGTCTCTGCCGATTGCCCGCGGGTCCGCTTTCGCTCGCGGATCTCCGCGTCGGCGATCTCTTCGGCGGCGACGCGCAGGATCGCACGCACGACGTCCACCCGATCGCCGCGCACCTGCGGCAGCTTTCGGATCAGCTCACCGGCGTCGTGCAAGCTCGGATCGAGCGCCATCAGCTCGCGCGTGAGCTGGCCCGGATCGGGCGGCGCTACGTTCGGCAAGCTCGTCGCGAGAAAGCCGCTCGCCACTACCGCTGCGACCACTTCGCCATCCACGATCACGGGCACCGACACGGCCGCGAGCCCCAGATGACAGGGCCCGGCCGTCTCCGCGTCGCGCGTGCCGAGCGATCGATAGAAGGCATCGCAGCGCGCGAACCCATCGCGTGAGAAGAGCACGCTTCGACAGCACTCCGACGATGCCGCCATGACCGCGCCGCGTCCGTGCGCGACCGGGCCCATGGCCGACGTGATGATCAGCTCGAGCTTCATCGCGCTGCGCAGCACGGCACGAAGGGCCGCCACGGCGGGCAGGCGTTCGAAGCGATCGAGCGGCGTCTCTTCCAAGCGGACCCTCCAAGCGGATGGAGGATAGCGCGACGCGCCGATCGCCGATCAGCGCTTCTCGAAGTGCGCGATCATCGCGTCGGCGACGGCGCCCGCGTGGGTGAGCGGTCCCATGTGGCCGGCCCCTGCGATCGGAACGCGCCGCGCGTTCGGCGCGCACTCCTCGAGGATCCCGAGAACGCGATCCGCCGCGAGCGTGGGCTTCTCGCTGCCGAGCAAGAGCAGTGGCGCCTCGAGGGTCACGTACGCCTGATGGGGCGTCCGATCGGCGCCGAGGCTCCTCACCTCGCCGACCACCTTGCGTCCGGTCTTTCGAAACTGCGCGCGCATCGGCTCGGCCAGCGCAAGCCATCCGCCCTTGCCGTTCCAGTAGTCGATGAAGCCTTCCATCCACGCCTCGAGCGCCTCGTCCGACTCGGGGAAGGGCGCGTTCTCGTCACCGGGCAGGACCGTCGCGAGCGCGGCCCTCTCGTCGCGGCTCCGCAGCACGCCGAACGAGACGGGCTCGTACACGGCGATCGATCTCAGTGCGCGTGGTCGATGCAGCGCGACGAGCAGCGCGAGGAACCCGCCATACGAGTGTCCGGCCAGATGCACCGGGCCGCGCTCCGCGACGAGGTGATCGATCAGCGCCTCGAGCGCGAGCAGATCCATCGTGAAGTGGAAGCGCTCGTCGCTCGGCCAAGGCGAGCTCTCGCCGTACCCGAGCAGGTCCGGAAGCACCACGCGCAAGCGCGGCTCGAGCGCGTCCGAGACGCGTCGCCACTGCCGCGACGACATCCCGCTCGAGTGCACCAACACGACGGTCTCGCCCTGACCCCGCTCCGTCCAGCGCAGCGCGTGCGGGCCGATCCGGACTTCGTTCTTCTTCGGGTCGGTCACGTCCTCGGTGTGGAGCCGAGCGCGCGCGCTGTCGAGGGGCTCACCCGCCGCAGAGAACGAGATCGACCTCGGAGACTCCGGCGCTCACGGTGACGGCCTGATCGAGGTTGCACTCGTGCATCACCACGACGTGATAGCTGCCCGCCGCGAGATCGTGGAACGCGTAGGCGCCCGTCGCGTCGGTCGTGGTCGTCGTCAGGGTGCTCGAGCCCTGCACGAGCTGCACGGGCGCACCTGCGACCGCGCTGCCGTCGCCCCAGTGGATCACGCCGTGAATGCCGGTGCCGCCCGCCGTCGGGACGACGACCACCGCGAGCGGTGCGAAGCGATTCACGGTGACGGTGACGTCGCCGCTCGCCGCGCGCGAGCTCGCCGTCGGCAACCAGCGGGTGCCGTCCACGGTGGAGAGCTGCTGGATCGAGACCGTGTCGGTCGCCGAAGCTCCCACGAAGTCGGCGTGGATCGTCACCGTCGCCGGCACCGTCAGCACGGTGCCTTCCGGCTCCATCACCAGGACCTCGGGGCGCGCGTTCGCGAGCGCCGGATACGCGGAGGCCGACGCGGTCATGAGCGTGACCTCCGTGTCGGTGGGGAGCGACATCGCGGGGATGACGAGCTGGTAGCTGGTGTTGCGCACCGTGCCGCCCTCGTGCGCGAGGATGCGAGCGCTGGTCGGTGGTGCGCCGGCGCAGCCGAGCGCGAGCGAGAGCGAGAGCGAGAGCGAGAGCGAGAGCGATTGGGAGTGACCGAACATGACGAGCCTCATTCGAAGTTCCGCGCGCCCCCGTGGCGCAGCTGGGTGGGACGATGATCTCGGCGGAGGCATCGGACCAAGCGCGACAACGGATGGCACCCATCCGTTCGACTGATGGCCGCGCGCTCCCTCAGCGGGGCCGAGTGACCTTGCGGCCGTCGTACCCGTGATCGCGCGCTCGCTGCATCATCGTGCGCATCAGCTTGCCGAGCTCCAGCTCGATCGCGGGGTCCTCGCCCAGCGCGGTGAGCGCGCCGCCGACCGCTTCGAGGGTGCTGACGTGCTCACGCCGCGGCTCGCGTCGCAGCTTGCCGTAGATGGACGGCCGCTCCGGGCGCAGCGCGATGCGACCCAGCTTGAGAAGCCAGGGATTGCGCCACCAGAGCGTCTTGGCCTGCGACCAGGTGCCGTCGAGCAACACGATGCCCTTCGGCCGGCCGTTCGTGAGCTCGCCGTGGCGATCCATGATCACGGCAGGAGGCGCCGAAGGCGCGATGATCACCGTTCCGGGCTTCGCGGCGTCGGGAACCTTGTGCGCGTACACCGTCGACCAGCGGTTGCGATCGACCACCTCGCCCTCGAGCACGGCTTCGAGCGAGGCCCACGAGAGCCCGACCACGATCTTCGCCGAGCCGATGGCGGTGGTCACGATGCGCGCGGTGCCGAGCACCACGTCGTCTTCCTTCGGGTGCTGGAGAATCAGCACGCGCGTCTTCGCCGCCAGCGGGTGCACGCGATCGCACACGCACGCCCAGAGCGGCTTTCCACAGCGCGCGCAGCGCTCTTCTTCTTCGACGATCTTCTTCACGGATACGGAAACGGAAGCGGAGGAGGCGGTGTATCGCTGCCGAACCCGTTGAGCCAGCCCCAGATGATCGGCGCGAAGAGAACGGCCGACACCACGACGAACACCGCGAGCGGCAGCGCGATCGAGATGGCGCGATCGGCGAGCCTCGCGTTGCGCGACACCACCTTCGGCGGATCTTCGAGCCCGCGGCTCTCGACGGCGGGCGCGTGCGGCGACTCACCGCCGAAGGGATTCACCGCCGAGCCGGCGTCCTCGAGCTCGGCGCGCTTCGCCGAGGGACCGCGGAAGAGGGCCCACCAAGGCCGGGGCCGCTCGTTCTGTTTCTTCAGCGAGAGGAGCGTGCGGCTCGGGATGCGACACGCGGTCTTGCAGAACGGGCATGTCGCGGCTCGCTCGCCCACCTGCACGTCGATCGCACCGCCGCAGCTCGGACAGTGCAGCGCCACCACCATGCCGGCGCTGGTCGCGTTCACCTTGGCTTCAGGGCGATCGGCGCGGTGCTCGTCGCAGACCGTCAGCACCAGCGGCGAGTGGAGCTGCGTGAGCGCGCTCGGCATCGTGTACGCCGCGCGATCTCCGCAGGTGGGGCAGCGCGTGCTCACGCGGGTGCCCACGACCTCTGCCTCGATCGGCGTGTGGCAGATGCCGCAGAGCGGATGGCCGGGCGAGGCCGAGACGCTGAGGTTGCGCGTGCGCATCACGCCGCCCGAGATGGTCATGCCGGTCAGCTCGAGCGTGCTCGTGGTGTTGCTGATGCCGATGGGCAGGAAGGGATTGCGTCCGGCGATCGAAGCGTCGCCGTTGCTTCGCCCTTCGAGCGAGGGCCCGGCGAGATCCGCGACGGCGTGCGCGTGCGCGAACGCTTCCTTCCAGACGCCCACGTCGAACGCCTGCACCGTGTTGCACGCGAGGCAAGTGACGGTGCCTTCCACCTCCGGCTCGTCGACCGGCGACTTCGCGCCGCACTGCCGACAGGTGAGCTCGGTGCGCAGCTGGGCCCAGTAGGCGCCGTCGGGTCGCTCGGGCGCGCGCTCCTCGAGCCGCGTGAAGGCGGCCGAGCAGATCGTGCACGACTGCCGCTCGGTAGGCGCGATCGCCCCGCAGGAGTGGCAGATCCGCATTCCGTCGGCCGAGTACCCGGGCCGAATGCCCGTCGCGGCGCTCTGCGCTTGCGGTGCGCGATACCCACCGCCGAGCGCCGCTCCGCACGACATGCAGAAGGTCGCGTTGTCCGGCAGCGTCTGCTGGCATCGCGGGCAGGCGATCATGGCCCCCAGGCTCCGCGCTCGATGATCACGCCGCGAGCGTAGGGCGCTCGAGTAGGGATGTCGATCACGACGCGAGAGCGTCGCGCTGGATGATCAAATGATCGGCGTGCAGACCGCGCCGGCGATGCGCTCGGCGTGCGGCCAGGGAGGCGCCGGCATCGCAGCCGCCGTCAGAATCGCGCGCGAGGCGAGCGGAAGGGACGCGAGCCACTCTTCGTCGCCATACGAGATGCGCTTGCGCAGCACGGTCGGCAGCGGCGGCGGGATCGGCGTGATGCGACGCGGCGGGGGCGGGGCCGGCGGTACGCGCAGTCCGTCGGTGCGCCCGCCGAACGCGAGGGCCGCGAAGTCCGGGGTGAACGTCATCGTGGGGGAGTCGTCGTCGATCTCGATGTCGTGGGGCGTCACGTGGACGCGTAGTGCAGGGCGCGTGCCGGAGCGACGCATCGAATTCAGCGGGTTTCGCGTGGCGGATCGGGCGGCCAGACGCGCGGCAGGTGGCGGGTGAAGTGACCAGCGAGAGGGAGCACGAGCCCGGTGCTAGGGTCCCCGTCCGCATGCGAACGCTGCCGCCCGACGATCCGACGCTCGGCCTCTTCCAGATCCTCCGCGAGGACGGCACCGCCGATCCGGATCGCGATCCGTTTCTCGACAGCAACAAGCTCGTCGCGATGTACGAGGCGATGCTGCGCATCCGCCGCATCGACGAGCGCATGCTCGGCAAGCAGCGCCAAGGCAAGGTCGGCTTCTTCGGCACCATCACCGGGCAGGAGGCGACACCCACGGCCACCGCGTTCGCGACCGAGACGCGTGACTGGATCTTCCCCGCGCTCCGCGAGAGCTCGATCATGCTCTGCCGCGGCTTTCCGCTCTCGACCTGGCTCGCGCAGGCGTACGGCAACAGCGGCGACATCCAGAAGGGCCGGCAGATGCCGAGCCATCAGGCCGGACGCAGCGTGAACCAGGTCGGCTGGTCCTCGTGCATCGGGCCCCAGGTTCCGCAGGCGGTCGGCGCAGCTTGGGCAGCGAAGAAGAAGAAGGACGACGTGGTGGTCGTCGGCTTCATGGGCGATGGCGCGACCAGCGAGGCCGACTTTCACTCGGCGATGACGTTCGCTGCGATCTGGAAGGTGCCCGCCGTCCTCATCTGCCAGAACAACCACTGGTCGATCAGCGTGCCGACGCACAAGCAGACGGCGAGCCGCACCATCGCCGTGAAGGCGCACGCCTACGGGATCCCCGGCGCGCGCGTCGATGGAAACGACGTGCTCGCCATCTACGCGACCGTCAAGGCCGCGGTCGATCGCGCGCGCCGCGGCGAGGGCCCCACGTTCATCGAGTGCGTCACGTACCGCATGGGCCCGCACTCGAGCAGCGACGATCCGACGCGCTATCGCTCGGAAGACGAGGTCGCTGCGTGGGCGAAGAAGGATCCGCTCGCACGCTATCGAAAGTACCTCGTCGACGCCGCGATCCTCGATGACACGATCGAGAGCGCGCTCGAAGAGAAGCTGCACGCGGAGTTCGAGGCGGCCATCCTCGAGATCGAGGAGCTGCCGCCGCCGGCGCGCGCGACGATGTTCGAGGACGTGTACGGCGGCGAGCTGCCGCGCCATCTGAGAGAACAGCAAGCCGAGTACCTGTCGATGCCCGGCGCACCCAGCGCCGACGGCGGCGGACACTGAGAGAGCTGACGATGCGACTCCTTCCTTGCCTGTTCGTGCTCGCGCTCGCCCTCGGCTGCTCCAACGGGCGCGCGTCCTGCCACTTCAGCTCCGACTGTGCGTCGAACATGCACTGTCTCAACTCGCGCTGTACGCCGAACGCACCCGACGGCTCGGCCGACGATGCGTCGACCGCGACCGACGGCGGACACGACGCCGCGTTCGCGATGACCGACGCAGCGCCGGGGTCCGACGCGGGGAATGATGCCGGCCTGGATGCCGGCCACGATGCGGGCCACGACGCAGGCAGCGACGCGGCCGCTCGCGATGCGGCCGTCGCTCACGACGCCGCGCACGATGCGGCGCGCACGACATCGTCGGCGCCTCTGCTCTTCTCCGAGTACATCGAGGGCACCTCCAACAACAAGGCGCTCGAGATCGTGAACCGCGGGACGGCCACGTTCGATCTCACCGGCTGCACGATCGTCCTCTACGCCAACGGCGGAACCACCGCGACGGCCACGTACAATCTCACCGGCTCGCTCGCGGCGAACGCCGTCTTCACGCTCTGCCACTCGGGTGCCACCGGCTTCTCGCCCGCGACGTGCACGGCTTCGGTCGCGGGCGGCGCGGTCGGCTTCAACGGCAACGACGCGCTCGAGCTCAACTGCGCGGGCACGGTCGACGTCATCGGCCAGATCGGCAACGACCCCGGCGCGAGCGGCTGGGGTACGACCGTGAGCACGGCGAACCAGACGCTTCGTCGCCTCTGCACGGTCACCGTGGGCGACTCCAACGGCTCCGATCCCTTCGATCCCGCGACCGAGTGGACCGGCCTCGCGATGGACACGTTCAGCGGGCTCGGCTCGTACGGCTGTCCGTAGTACTTCGACACAGGGAGCAGACCGGTTGCCGCCGGAGACGTTTGGTCGAGCAGGCCGCGTCGCGAGGCGGGTACCCCTCTGCTTCGCCCTTCGGGCACGAACAGCAGTGCCCTCGACGCTCGTCAGAGGGGCACCCGCCCCGCGCCGCTACCGTTGGAGCTTCGA
>JAYVCF010000032.1:0-4108 GCA_043750095.1 Deltaproteobacteria bacterium | reverse complement strand
CAGAAGCGGCAGAAGCGATAGGACGACCCGCGACGGGAAGCTCGCGAGCGATCCATCCGCGTCGTCCGACGGGGAGAACAGCGGGCGCACCGTCTCCTCGAGTGACACGGGAGCGTCCGGCACGGCGCTTCTTCGTACGTCTTCTTCTGCGCGGCAGTAGGGACACGCCGCGAGCGCGGGCGCGCGCATGCGCTTGCAGGTCGGACACTCGATCCCGCTCGGTGGCACGGACGATCACTCCGGCGCGTAGATCACGCGGTGGTTCGTCGCCGAGCCGGCGACCGCGGCATCGAGCGGCTCGTACCGTATTCCCGGGAGCTCGCCCACCTCGGCGCGCACGGCGTCGGTGATCAGGATCTGGCCCGCCTTCGCGATGTCCTCGCCGAGCTTACTCGCCGCGTTCACTTCCTGGCCGAACACGTCGCGCTGACCGACGCGCAGCATGCGGCCGTAGCCGATCCCCACGCAGAGCAGCACGTGGTCCTCTGGGGCACGTCCGTGGTTCACGGCCCTGCTGCGACGGTGCATGGCGATCGCACACTCGATCGCGCGAGCGGGCCGCTCGAAGAGGAGCAGCATGCTGTCGGCCTCTTCCTTGAGCAGGAGCCCGCCGTGCGCGTCGACGATGGGCACGAACACCCCGCGCTGCTCGTGGATCTCCTGCAGGAAGTGGATGATCCCGAACTCCGCGACCATGCGCGAGAAGCCGGTGAGATCCGTGAACACCACGGCCCAGGTCTGACCGAAGCGCTCCCAGATGCGCGCGTCGATCGTGGCTACGTCGGTACCATGCGCGTGGCGCTCTTCGATCAGAGCCCAGAGCTCTGCTTCGGGTGGTGTCGGCGCGTCGCGGGGATGCACCTCGCGACGTTACGCGCCCCCGCGGACGCCGAGCAAGTCGAGCGCGCATCGGGCTGCTACTGTCCGCGCGATGGCCATCCTGGCGTATCGCGGAGGCACGCTCGAGCTCTCGGAGGTCCCGAGCGGGCTCGCGCTGCCCGAGGTCGCGTCCTGGGATGGTCGCAGCCAGACGCATCGCGCGCCGGGTCGCGCATACGCCGATCTCGTCCTCTTCTTCCGCGACGCGGGCGTGCCGCTCGAGGATCGCGCGCGCGCATACGAGGAGCTGCCGACCGGCGTGCTCGTGCATCGGCCGCCGCGTCCCTACCAAGAAGAGGCGCTCGCGGCCTGGCGCAAGGCACGGGGTCGCGGCGTCGTCGTCCTTCCGACCGGCGCGGGCAAGACGCACGTCGCGGTGATGGCGATCGACCAGCGGCGGCGCTCGACGTTGATCGTAGCGCCCACGCTCGACCTCGTCCGTCAGTGGTACGACCTCCTTCGCGCGACGTTCGGTGTACCGATCGGCCTCGTCGGCGGGGGCTCGCACGACGTGCGGCCCATCACCGTGACCACCTACGACTCCGCGTACATCCACGCGGAGCACCTCGGCGCGCGCTTCGGCATGATCGTGTTCGACGAGGTGCACCATCTTCCGGGTGCGACGTACGCGCTCTCGGCCGAGCTCTCGATCGCACCGTTCCGGCTCGGGCTCACGGCGACGCCGGAGCGTACCGATGGGCGCGAGTCGCTGCTCGACGTGCTAGTCGGTCCGATGGTCTATCGGCGCGACATCGTCGATCTCGAGGGGCAGTTCCTCGCCGACTACGAGACGGTGCGTATCTCCGTCGAGCTCTCGCCCGACGAGCGACGCGAGCACGACGCGGAGCGGCTGATCTATCGAACGTTCCTGTCGCGCGCGGGCATCCAGATGAGCAAGGAGCACGGCTGGAGCGACTTCATCATGCGCAGCTCGCGCAGCGCCGAGGGCCGACGCGCGATGCAGGCCTATCGACGCCAGCGCGAGCTCGCGTTCTCCGCGCCCGCCAAGCTCGACTACGTGGAGCGCTTGCTCGACGAGCACAAGGACGACCGCGTCCTCTTGTTCACGCAGGACAATGCGACCTGCTACGCGCTCTCGCGACGCTTCCTCGTCCCCGCCATCACGCACCAGACGAAGATCAAAGAGCGCAGCGAGGTGCTCGCGGGGCTCTCGTCGAAGAAATATGGCGCCATCGTCACGAGCAAGGTGCTCAATGAGGGCGTGGACGTGCCCGATGCGAACGTCGCCATCGTCGTGTCGGGGTCGGGCTCGGTGCGTGAGCACGTGCAGCGCCTCGGTCGCGTTCTGCGCAAGCGGGAGGGCAAGCACGCGCTGCTCTACGAGATCGTGACCTCGCAGACCGCCGAGACGTACACGAGCGAGCGGCGCCGCGAGCACAGCGCCTACGATCGTTGATCCGATGCTGACTGCCGACCTCGTTCACACGCGTCGAAAGGGCGATCAGCTCTTCGTCGTGCCGCTCGGCGCGAGGCGCGAGGCGGCGATCGATCTGGCCGCGTCCGTGATGGGCGCGGCCGAGAGCCACGAGGGCCTGCGACGCGAGGAGCTCGATGCCGCACTCGATGCGATCGAGGTCGAGCCGCGCGACGACAAGCTCAAGCGCGGGCTCTTCAAGCTGGTCGAGGACGAGATCGAGTTCGAGGTCTCTGCCGAGGCCGATCCTCCTGGACTGCGTGGCGAGGTGTTCGAGCGGGCCGCGACGGCGCGTAGGTTGGGGCGCTTCGACCGCGACGTGCTCCTTCGTGAGCTCGCCGAGAGCCGCGGGATCGATCCGGAGCGCATCGAGCGGTCGCTCTATGCCGATCTGAAGGCGCAGCACGTCGTTCGCTTCGCTTCGCGCGCCGCGTTCGACGCGGGACCCGAGGCGCTCGTGCGTCGGTACGAGTCGGCGCAGCCACAGGCCGTCTTGCTCCGCGCGACGCAGGTCGTGGCCACGGTCACACCGCGCGATGCTGCGTCCACGCGCGCGCTCTTTCGCAAGCTCAAGTTCCTCGGCCTCCTCCACACCATCACGCGCGAGGGCTCGGGTCTTCGCATCGCCATCGACGGCCCCTTCAACCTCTTCGCGCAGACGACCAAGTACGGCGTCGCGCTCGCGCGTGCGCTGCCGATCCTGACCAGCGTGGGGCCGCACGAGATCGTGGCCGACATCCGCTGGGGGAAGGAGCGACTGCCGCTGCGCTTCGAGATCCGCGGAGGCGCCGCGAGCGACGAGGCCGCCCAGGTCGACGCGCGGCTCGGCGACGACGCGCAGAGCGTGTTCGATCGCTGGACCGCAAAGGAAAGCGACTGGGCGGTGCGCGTCGCGGCCGAGCTCGTGGACATCCCGGGGCGCGGGGTCGTGGTCCCGGATCTGGTGTTCACGCACACCGGCGGCACGCGCGTGCTCGTCGAGGTCATGGGCTTCTCCGCGCGCGACGCCGTCTTCGCGCGTGTCGAGCTCGCGGACCAGGGCGCCCTGCCGCCCATGATCTTCTGTGCGAGCGAGCGCCTCCGCGTCTCCGAGGCGTTGCTCCCCGACGACGCCTCCGCGAGCCTGCTCGTCTACAAGGGGGTCATTCCGCTCGGCGCGCTCGCAGAGAAGCTCGACCGGCTCCGCAGCGCCCGAGGTGGCGCGCGCCGCTGATTTCCCTATGCTCCGCCCCGCATGACGACCCCGCGCGAGATCGAGCTCTTCTTCGACATCGGCTCTTCGTACTCCTACCTGGCGTTCACGCAGATCGACGCGATCGAGAAGCGCACGGGTTGGACCGTTCGCGCGCGGCCGTTCCTCCTCGGCGGCGTGTTCAAGGCGACCGGCAACGAGATGCCCGCGCGTGTGGCGGCCAAGGCCAAGTACATGGTGCGCGACATGGAGCGCTGGTCGGAGGAGTACGGGATCGCGTTCTCGATCCCCGCGAGCTTTCCCAGCATCACGGTCAGCACGCAGCGCGCGCTGGTGGCGGCGGATCGGCTCTTCGGGCAGGCGGTGCTGCGCAAGCTCGCGCGCGGTCTCTTCGACGCGTACTGGACCGAAGGCCGCGACGTGGCCGACAAGGCGGTGATCGGCGAGATCGCCAACAAGCTCGGGCTCGACGGCGCGGCCATCGTCACGGGAATCGACGCGCAGGAAACCAAGGATCGACTCCGCGCCGACACCGAAGAGGCCGTGGCCCGCGGTGCGTTCGGTGCCCCCAGCTTCTTCGTCGGGGACGAGATGTTCTTCGG
>JAYVCF010000031.1:0-3919 GCA_043750095.1 Deltaproteobacteria bacterium | reverse complement strand
GGTGGTGGTGCCATCGCCGAGCTCGGCGAACTCGTTGCGGCCCCAGCACTCGACGTGTCCACCCGCCAGGAGCGCGCACACGTGTCCGCAGCCGAGGACGAGCGAGCGCGCGCGTAGGTCGGCGGCGGGCCAAGGAAACGTGACGTGGCCGAGCGCGCTCGGGTCGATGCGATCGCGCGGCGTCGGGAGCGCGGGCTGGAGCGTGGTGATGGGCGGCGAGGGCGCGTCCGCGGGTCCGCAATGGACCACGATCGCGGCGAGGGAGAGCGCGAGGGCAGCGAGGGCACGGAGAGGCATGGGCGTCGGGTGTCTCGAGCCACGCGATTCTTGGGTGCGGCGCGTGCTGAGGTCAACGGGGCAGCGTCACCACGACGTCGTCGAAGCACACGTGTGAGTCCTCGTTGTAGAGGCCCACCGCGCCGCTCGCGTAGGGACGCTCGGTGTCGGTGAAGGTGACGAGCTGCACGCCGTCGACCGAGACGTCGATGGTGGCGCCGACCTGGCGGATCACCACCGCGCGCCAGGGGCCGATGGGAAACGCGGGCGTGCTGCCGCTCGCGAGGAAGCGCTGCGCGCCGGGGTACGCCGGATCTTCTTTGCCGAGCTCCCAGCCGTTGGCCTTGAGCGTCAGGTAATAGAAGTGCAGGTCGTCGGTGTAGCGCCAGACGACCCACGCGACCTCCCACGCGTTCGGCGTGGGCGTGCGGAGCTGCGAGACGGTGCGCATCCGCAGCGCGACCGTCGCGTCTGCGAACGTTGCGTGGGTGACGACGAGCGAGGCGTGTGTCTCCGACGCGACGGTGGAGACCCTCGGGCTCTCGCAGAGGGCGTGCGTGCCGTCGATCTCGATGTCGGTGGTGCCGAAGCCGTCGAACGCGGCGCGCCACCCGCCGTGCGTCGTGCCGTCGGACCAGCCCGCGCCGGTGGGGAACGACTCGAAGTCGTCGGCGAAGAGAACGCCCGCGTCGACGGAAGACACAGCGTCGACCGAAAGCGCAGCGTCGGTCGCAGACGCAGCGTCGACCGAAAGCGCAGCGTCAGTCGCGGGCGCCGGCGGCCCGGGGCAGCCTGCGGCGAGCGTCACCGCGGCCACGAGCGTGAATGGTGCAATCTTCATCTCGCCTGAGCGTACACTCGGACGAGACGCATGATTCGAATCGCGCTCACGCTCGGATGCTTCTGGCTGGCGGGCTGCTCTTGCGGCGCCCCGATCGGCGCGCGCGGCGACGGCGGGCGTCTCTCGGACACGGGCGCGCACGACGCGAGGCTCGTTCCCACCGATGCGCCGCGGACCGACACGCAGGCGAGCCCCGAGATCTGCGACGGGATCGACAACGACCACAACGGGATCATCGACGACGTCGATCGCGGCGGCGATGGTGTGTGCGACTGCCTCCGCATCGCGACGCTGGGCGTCTCCGGCAGCGCGGGCACGAGCGGCGTGTTCAACTCGTGGCTGGACGCACGCAGCGACTTCGGCGCCGTCGATCTCGGCGACATGGTGCTGACCCCCGAGCTCCTCCTCGGCTACCAGATCATCCTCTCGCAAGACATCCGCGGTCACACACGCACGGCGGCGGAAGTGGCGGCGCTCGAGGCGTGGATCCGCAACGGCGGCGGCTTCATGACGCTGATCGGCTACGCCGACACGAGCGAGCGCGCGAACGTGAACCTCTTGCTCGCGCCCACCGGCATCCAGTACGGGCCCGAGCCGATCCTCTGCGGCTGCGGCTTCACGCTGCCGATCAATGGATGGCATCCGCATCCGATCTCCAACGGCGTCACGCGCCTCGGCATCGACAACGGCTACCCGGTGATCGGCGCGGGAACGGTGGTCGCCGACGAAGGCGGCCACGACGTCTTGCGCGCGGTCGAGCTCGGCTCCGGCCGCGTGATCGTCTGGGGCGACGAGTGGATCTCGTTCGACTCCGAGTGGACGGGGCATCCCGACTATCAGGTCGAGCGCTTCTGGCTGAACGCTCTCAAGTGGTTGTCGCCACCGACCGTGTGCCAGGTGCCCATCCTGATCTGATACCTTGGGCGCGGGGGATCGTGAAGGCGCGAGAACACGATCAGGCGATCACGCGGATGCTCGGCGGGCGCGACTCGATCGAAGACGTCGTGCCCGGCGCCGCCTCGCTGCCGCAGCCGGTGGAGGTCGTGTTCGAGCGCGACACGCACGACGTGAAGGCGCCGCCCCCCGGCGGAGCGCACATGCACACCGCGCTCGAGATCTGGACGCTGAACCGCGTCTACGTCGTGGACTCGGCGTTCGTGTGCACGCGGGTCGTCGATCGACGCACGGGCCAGTTCGACAACGCCCACTCCACGCTCGGCGCCACGCTCGCGGGTGGGCAACGACGCTACGGCAAGACGCTCCACATGGCGCGGCCCTTTCCGGTGCCGGGGACCGAGGCGATGTTCACGCGCATGAGCGGGGACAAGAACCCCACTGCACTGACCTCGAAGGTCGAGCGCGTCGTGCTGCGGATCCGCGTGACGACGCTGGTGTTCGACGACGATGGTGCGTTCGACGACGTGACGAGCCACTTGCTGCAGCCGGGGCCCGGCCAGCGGCGCATGACGTGACGCGGATTTCCGCGAGCCTCTGCTTGTTGGTGTCCATCGCGACGCTGTCAGGCTGCTCGAGTGGAACCATGTGTGTGGCCGGCACCGCTCAGGCGTGCGCGTGCACGGACGGCCGGATGGGCGCGCAGTCGTGCAACGCGGCGGGCACCGGGTTCGGCGCGTGCGTCTGCACGTCCGGTGGCGACGGCGGCGTGATCGACGCGAGCCTCGATGCGACGAGCGGAGCGGCCGACACCGGGGATCGAGACGCGCCCGGGAGCGATGGCGGCGCAGCCACGTACGACATGATCGTGCTCGCCGATCACCCCGTGGGCTTCTGGGACTTGAGCCACGCGAGCGGTCCCGAGCCCGACCTCAGCGGCCACGGCAACGCCGGCAGCTACCTCGGCGGCACGCACACCGTCGCAGCGATGCCCAACGGCGACATGGCCGCGGTGTTCGATGGATCGACTCAGTACCTTTCGATCCCCTCGCGTGCGAGCTACTCGATCCCGACCACGGGCAGCCTCAGTTGGGAGGGATGGATTCGCCCCGACGTGCTGATGTTCCCCCACAGCAGCGGCGGCTACGTCGCCTGGATGGGCAAGTGCGAGACCTACTCGCCGACATGCGAGTGGGAAGCACGCATGTACGACACGATGAACCCGCAAGGCCGCTGCAACCGATTCTCCGCCTACGCGTTCAACCCGAGTGCGGGCCTCGGCTCGGGAGCGGACTGGCAGCCGACGTGCGGCCTCGTCTCGGCGGGTCACTGGTACTACGTGGTCGGTGAGTACACGACGCTCAGCCAGCCAGCCGACTGCCCGGTCGATGCGCGCTATCCGGGCTCGCTGAGCATCTGGGTGAACGGCGTGCCCTGGAGCCAGGCCAGCCACATCCCCACCGGCTGCATGAGTCAGTACAGCGTGGTGCCGGTCGCCAACGACAGCGCCGTGAACATCGGGAGCATGGCGCTCGACTCTTGGTTCGCGGGGGCCATCGGCAAGGTCGCGATCTACGACACGCTGCTCACGCAGGCGCAGATCACCGCTCACTACGTGGCGATGACCGGCACGGCGCCCAGCGGCAGCTGCGGCGCGACCTGCACGTCGATGTGACGGTGCCACCACGCCTCAGTTGCCTACGTGGCGGTCTCGGGACGAGGCGTTCGCGGGGCATTCTTGCGTGCGCAGCCGGGCATGCCGGTTGCAGCGGTCCCGTCTGCGCCGGGCACGGATGCCGGGGAAAGACGTGTTGGACATGCTGCACTCGACGCTACGAATGTCGGACGGCGGAGGCGAGCGAAGCGCGTCGGCCTCCGGGTCCCGCGCGTCCGACCCGCGCGTCGCGG
>JAYVCF010000030.1:0-10985 GCA_043750095.1 Deltaproteobacteria bacterium | reverse complement strand
CGCCGATCCGGAAGACGCAGAGATGCTCCTGCGCCGTCGCTTCGCAGCGCTTCGCGAGGAGCTGGCGCCGCGCGCGAAGGGCAAGCTCGTGAAGATGGCGCTCTTCGACCATCGCTGGTCCGGCCAGCCCACGCGCCCGCCCGTCCTGGCGCTGCAGTGGAAGGACTGGCGCGGCGAGCCCGAGATCACGGCGCCGACGCGCACGTCGCTGCCGGGAACGCCGACCGCGACCGGATTCGTGCCCAACGCTCCCTCGCTCGCGCCCGTCGTGCCGGCGCCCGCGATGCCCGCCCCGCCCGCTGCATCGATCGCGCTCGATCGGGCGCACACGGGATCGCCGTCGATCGTGATCGATCCTTCGCTCTCCGCTCCGCCTCCAGCCGCGCCCTCGTTCGTGATCGATCCGTCGCTGACGGCACCCGCACCCGTCGCGCGTCCCGCGCCCGTGGCCGCTCCAGTCGCGGCCGCGCAAGCGGCGCCCATTCCGCTCGCCGCGAAGGGCTCGTCCAAGCGAGACCGCAAGCTCACGCCCGCGGCTGGCCTGGCCGACGATCGGCTCGCCGACGCGTTCGAGAGCCTGCAGGACCTCTTCTTCCTCACCAGCGCGTTCGAGGGCGTCGAGTTCACGATGCGCATCATCGGCGAGCTGATTCCGTGCGAGGCGCTCAGCGTCGCGCTCTACGACATCAACTCGCACGAGCTCCGCTTCGCCGCGACTACCGGCGCGGGCGCCGAAGAGCGCAAGGGCGACGCGATCCCCACGACCGCGGGCCTCATCGGCACCTCGCTCACCAACTGGTTCGCGCCGCTCGTCGTCTCCGACGTGAACGCCGATGCGCGATTCGATCCGGGCATCGACGGCCGCGTCGGCCTCGCGCTGCACAACATGCTGATCATGCCGGTGGCGGCACAGGGTCGGCTCTTGGCGCTCGTGCAGCTGATGAACCGCAAGTCGGAGGTCATGTTCACGCAGAACGACGCGAACCTCATCATGTACATCACGAGCCGACTCGGTGAGTTCTTGCTGCAGACGAAGATGGCAGCCGACCAGCCCGCGAAGAAGGCCACCAAGGGCGCCCCCCGCTGATCCGCCCTCAGCGCTCGGTGCGGATCATCTGGCGCGTCCAGCCACTCAGCGAGCTCGCGCCGCCCGTGCGAACGATGTCGAGCGCCTCGCGCGTCGCCGGTCCCTCCGTGGCCGACAGGTAGGCGTCGGCGAGATACTCCGGATGCGTGTCCCCCGCAGGCGCCACGTAGCCCTCGGGAGGCGGCCCGCCCGTGCCCACGCGCCAGATCTCGTCGGTGGGCGGATAGCTGCTCTCGTCGCGCTCGCGAGTTGCCTGGTTGTGCGCCAGGTCGCGCACGGTGCGGTATCGCGTGATGCGGAAGCCCGGTACGCCTCGCTGACGAAGCACGCGCACGCCGGTGGGAAGAGAGGCGTCGTTCTCGTCGCGCGTGCCGAAGGGCAGCGCCTCGTCGATGCGCCGCGCGAACGTGACCAAGCGCGACGCGCTCGCTCCACGAACCTCCGCGCGGAGCACGCCGCCTTCCATGGTCATGCCGAGCACGATGGGAAACGCGAGGTCGTTCCGAAAGCGCAAGCCCATGCCGCCGTACGTGACCATCGCGTCGAGGCCCATCCAGAGATAGCCGCTCGGTCGGCTGTGTGGATGGCGCTCGGTGATGGGCAGACCCGAAAAGAGCGCGGCCGCATGCAGCGTGCCCGCGACCTGACACGTTCCGCCACCCACACCATCGACCACCTCGCCGCTCGCGATCTGCGGCGCGGGGCGAAAGCCGTTCACTTCGCTGCGCTCGCCCACGACGTCGTCGAAGACCAGCTCGTCGCCGGGCATCAGGACCGTTCCATCCACGTGCATCGCCGCGACGCGCAGGTTGAACGTGCGATCGGCGGACTCGGGCATCGACGAGTAGTGCGTCTCGAAGAAGCCGAGCAGCGCATCGATGCGCACCGTCTCGAGCTGCGCCGCGGTATGAATCGGCGGGGTGGTGACGATCACCGCGTCGATCGCGTGCTCATCGGCGTCGAGCGCGCGCTCGATCCGATCGAGCGTGGCGTGCACGTCGAGCCGTCGCCCCGTCCGCTCGCGCGTGATGTGAGCGCTGCGCGGATCGATCCGCGCGTCCTCGGGGCTTCGGTCGATGTACTCGCGCGCGGCGTCGAGGCGAGCGAGAAGGACGCTCGGATCGAGGAGCGGATCGAGCGGCAGGTCGATCGGCGTGCCTCGCGCAGCGTGCGTGTGATGCGCGCTGAGGAGCGAGTCGGGATCGAGCGCGCGTGCGATGCGGGCGGTCAGCGCGGCCTCGTCGAGATGCGCACCGAGCTCGGCCCGAGTCCCTTCGAGCGTCGTGTCGCCGAGGCGGATCACGAGCCTCTCGGCGCCCCACGCCAGCGCGAGCCCGTGCGCGACCACGCCCGGCTGGGCCTGCGGATCGATCGGAGTCCCCGCCAGGAGCACGCTCGTCGCGGTGGGCGGCGGAGACGCGCCGCGCGCCAGCTCCGCACCCGCGCGCGCAGCCAAGCCGAGTGCCAGCAAGAATGCCAGCAACGACGCCGCTTTCCGCGCCCGATCGAGGAGCTCTGGCCGCACGGCCCGAGGTTCGGCACCGGCCGCGCGCTGCGTCAACAAAACGGCCCGGCGCGAGTGCGGGAACTTGGGGACTCCGCGGCGTACAATGGAGGGGATGGCACCTCGCGTAGCGCGTGCTGGGCGAGCCGAGCGTCGGCGGGATCCCGCACGGCGTGACGCCACGCGCGCGTTCGCGAGCTTCGCCCTGCTCTCGCTGCTCGCGCACGTGGGCGCGGTCTGGGTGGTGCCGAACGTTCTCGGCGCCGCCCCGCGACGCCTCGACGAGACCTACGAGATCGATCTGAGGGCTGGCGACGGCAGCGTCCGAGAGGACGGCGCGACGTTCGTCGACACGCGCGCCTCGCGCCCCGTTCCGGGCGGCGCTGACTCGCCTCAGAACATCGACGCCGACGACGCGGGACGCGGCGGCGATGGCGTGGGCGCGGCCGCCGTGCTCTTGCTCTTGCCGACCGACGCACCGCTCACGCTCACCGACTCGACGCTGAACGCCATCGGCGTCGGACAGACACAGCGCATCGACACCGCGCGCGTCCGAGCGTCCTGGGAAGACCGGCGCGCGACGCCGACTCCGCGCGACGAGGCGTTCCTCGCCTCGGGCACGGGCCTGCATCGAGAGCGCCGCACGCTCGCACGCGTCGACGCGGCCGATGGCGCCGAGCGCGCACCGCTGCCGAGCAGCGCAGGTGGAGCGAGCGCGGATCGCGAGGGCGACGTCGAGATGCTTCCGCGCGCGGGCGTCGCGGATCGCACCGACCCCGGTGCACGCTCGGACTCACCCGGCGTGGGGATCATCGGTGGCACCGGGACCCGATCGAGCGAGGCCGCGGCCGTGGCGTTCGGCCGCCCGGAGGTCGACCTCGGTCCCGCAGCGACTACGACCGAGACGCGGGATCGACCGAGCGACGCGCGACGCTCCGAGCTCCTGGCGACGTCACCTCAGCAGTC
Organism: Deltaproteobacteria bacterium; assembly: GCA_043750095.1. Classification (GTDB taxonomy): domain Bacteria; phylum Myxococcota_A; class Polyangia; order Polyangiales; family Sandaracinaceae; genus JBBSAT01. Next base: position 7,428 of record JAYVCF010000030.1, on the reverse strand, counting down.
GCTGGTCGAAGCCACCGAGCGCTCCGGCCCGCGCGTGGACGACGGACGTGGCGGCGTGCTCGCGCGCGGGCCCATCGGCAGCGGCGGCGGCGCACGTGAGGGCGGTCGCGCGCTGGCTCGTGGTGCGGGACCCGGTCCCTTCGACGCGCTCGACACGAGCGACGCGCGCTACGTCGGCTGGCTCGGCGCGCTCCGGCGTCGCGTGACCGATGTGCTCGAGTTTCCGCGCGCGCGTCAGCTCGCCATGGACCAGGGCACGAGCGTGTTTCGACTGACGGTGCGGCGCGACGGATCGATCGAGGGGACGCCGCGCCTGATCCGATCGAGCGGGTTCACCGACCTCGATGCGGCCGCGCGCGTCGCGCTGGATCGCGCGCTGCCGCTCGACCCGGTGCCGAGCGGGATGTTCGCGGGGCGAACGCGCTTGGAGGTGACGGTGCCGATCGTGTTCTGGAATCCGATGGCGAGATAGCGAGCGCGAGAGCGAGCGCGAGAGCGAGAGCGAGAGCGAGAGCGAGAGCGAGAGCGAGAGCGAGCGAGAGCGAGAGCGAGAGCGAGAGCGAGAGCGAGAGCCCCGTGCTATTCCCGCCCGCGATGACTCCCCCGCGCATCGCCCTGCTCGTCACCGGCGGCATCGCCGCGTACAAGGCGCCGATTCTCGCGCGCGAGCTGGTGCGCCGCGGCGCGGACGTTCGCGTCGCGATGAGTGCGAGCGCGCAGCGCTTCGTCGGCCCGCTCACGTTCGCGGGCCTGCTCGGCAAGGCACCCATCGTCGATCTCTGGGACGCGTCCGGCGGAGAGGCGCACGTCGAGCTCGCCGCATGGGCCGACCTGCTCCTCGTCGCGCCCGCGACCGCGAACGTGCTCGCGAAGATGACGCACGGCCTCGCGGACGATGTGGTGACTGCCACCCTGCTCTGTGCGCGCGGTGCAGTGATGGTCGCGCCTGCGATGCACACGCGGATGTGGGATCACGTCGCTACCCAAGAGAACGTCGAGAAGCTCCGCGCGCGCGATGTGACCTTCATCGGCCCCGTTCACGGTGCGCTCGCCAGCGGCGAAGAAGGCGCCGGCCGCATGGCCGAGCCCGAGACCATCGCCAAGGCCGCGATGCACTCGCTCAGCCCCAAGGATCTCGCGGGCGCGACCATCCTCGTGTCGGCAGGGCCCACGCACGAGCCGATCGATCCCGTGCGCTTCGTCGGCAATCGATCGAGCGGGAAGATGGGCTACGCCATCGCCGAGCGCGCGGCCGACCGTGGCGCGCACGTCTTCTTGGTGAGCGGCCCGGTTTCATTGCCGGTGCCCGCAGGCGTAGAGATCGTTCGCGTGAAGACGGCGCTCGAGATGCAGGATGCGATCGAGCTGCATCCCGCGGACGCCGTGATCATGGCCGCCGCCGTCGCCGACTACCGGCCGCGCGAGGTCGCCTCGCAGAAGCTGAAGAAGCAGATGAAGGGTGACGGCACGCGCACCGTCGATCTCGTCCGCAACCCCGACATCCTCGCCACGCTCGGCGCCGATCGAAAGAGCTCACGCAGCGCGCGCCCCATCCTCGTGGGCTTCGCGGTGGAGACCGAGAAGCTGATCGAGTCGGCGAAGAAGAAGCTCGTGAGCAAGGGCGCCGACCTCATCGTCGCCAACCACGCCTCGGTCGCGTTCGAGGGCGACGCGAGCGAGGTCATGTTCGTGGACAAGAAGGGCGTGACCAAGCTCGGCACGCTCGCCAAGCGCGACACCGCCGATCGCATCCTCGATCGCGTCGCCGCCATGCTCGAGCCGCCCTCCGGCCCCGCGCGACGCACGCCGACGAGCGACTGATCATCGATAGCGCGCGACGCGCGAGGCGGCGGCTCGATCGACCGCCGACTCGAAGCTCGAGGCGCCGAAGCCGACGAGGACTTGGTCGTCGATCTCGAAGGTCGGGATCGTGCCTCGCGGGTTGAGCTCGTGGAGGTGATCGCTGTCGCGCTCGCTGCGATCGACGTCGTGGTCGGTGAAGCGTACGTGGTGCTCGCTCAGATACGCGCGCGCCTGAGCGCACGCTCCGCACCAGCTCGTGGAGTACATGTCGATCGAGACGCGCCGACGCGCGGCGACGAGCTCGGGTGCCTCGGTCGGCGGCGGCGCGACCGTGGGCTCAGGTGCGGACGGGGGGCTCGGATCCGTGGTCGAGGGTCGAGCTGCCTGCGCTGCCTTCGCCCAGGGCGACGCCCCCGGCGTGCGGGCGCGGCGCTCGCGCGGAGCGGGCGGCCTCGGCGGCGCGAGGATCGCGACGCGCGTTGGCTCGGGGCGGACCTCGATCGCAGGCGCGGGACGGTGCGACGTGAAGAGGAGGTGCCCGCCGATCGCGGCGGCGGCGAGCGCGACGCCCACGACCGAGAACACGACGATCGAGCGACCCCGGCCGAACGCGGGAGGCGTCGTACGCCGACAGAGCAGGCACTCGCCATCGGGGCCGAGCGCGAGATCGTGCGTCGGACAGCGGGAACGAGCTCCCTCCACCATCGATGGCCTCCCGCCAGAGCGTATGCCGCGCGCGAACAGGCGTGAAGGCGAAGCGCCCCCTCGGAAGAACGCCGTTTCTAGTCTCCGCGTCGCTGCCGCCGCACACGAGAGACTATTCTTGGCGTTCGCTGGCGCCACGACGGACACGACAGTCTACTCGCGAGGATTCATGAGATGACGTGCGACACCACACGCTGCATTCTCCGTTTGAGACATGCGCTGCCAGGCGAAACGGACTTTCTAGCTTTTATCGTCCGTCCGAAGGCCCAACGCCGCTGATTTTTCCGTTTCTTGTCGCACGACACGACACGAGACGCCGTAAACTCCGTTCGCATGGCCTCGCCTCCCGTTCGAACGTTCTCCGCCGCGCTCAGGGCGTTTCGCGCCCGGCGCAAGATCAACGGCGTCGAGCTCGCGAAGGTTGCGGGCATCTCGCAGCGCTCTCTCTCACGATGGGAGCGCCAGCGCGTGCGGCCGCGCGACGCCGAGGTGCGCCTGCTGATCGCTGCCATCGCCACGATGGACTATCCGAGCGCAGTCGAGCTCGCGGGGATTCTCGGACTCGCCCCGCCGGCGGATCCCTCGCCGCCGCGACCGCCGCCGCCACCACCGCCACCCGAGCCCGTGGTGATCGCCGCGCCGTGGCCCGAGCCGGCGATCGAGACGCCGCCGCCGCCGCCGATTCCGGACGAGCTCCGCATCGATCCCGTCGAGGGCGCCGTGTTCCGCGCCGCGGAGGCGCTCGGTGTGTCGCCGACGCCGCTGCGCCCGGTGCTCGCGCGCTTCCTCTCCCACGTGGCCGCGCTCGGGATCACGGCGGCGGAAGCGCAGCTCCGATTGGGGTGACGAGTCCCGGCGAACCTACTCGGCGGCCTGACGCTCGCTACTTTCGTTCGGCCCACGCACCGGGCCGCTGGCGCTGATGCACCACGGCCACGATCTCGATCACGTCGGATGCGACCCGGAACAAGACCGAGTACGGAAAGCGCGAGAGGTGCGCTCGGCGGAGGAGCGGGTCCGGCGGCCACACCGGCCAAGCGAACGGCCGCTCGACCAACTTCGAGAGGAGCGCGTCGAGCGCGGCTCCGAAGTCGTCGCCCAGCGCCGCGCGCTGGCGCTCGTACCAGTCACGTGCCTCCTCGACGTCGCGCACGGCGCGACGCACGAGCCGCACGCGATACGTCAACGTGCGGCCCGGGCGTCGAGCCGCGGAAAGAGCCGTGCGCGCACCGCGTCCCACGACTCGCCGCGGTCACCAGACGCGTCGGCCTCTCGGACGCGCCGCTGGAGCTCTGCCGCCCACGCCCGCTCCCAATCGGGATCGGACGCGCCATCGACGCTCGCCATGAGCTCTGCGGCGATCTCGAGCCGCTCGTCCGGTGTGAGCGCGAGCGCGTCGTCGAGGACCTTGCGGGCTGGATTCGCCATCACGCGATCATGATGCGGAGGGATGCGGGCACGCAACCGCACCGAGAGCGGAGCGGGCCGGCGCCCATGCTCGGCGGCGACACTGGCCGATTGCCGCGATGAGCCGCCGCAAGGAGCCGCCACCGTTGGCGTACCTACCGAGGTTCACGGGGCTGTCGATCGCAGTCGCGAGCGCGCGGGGTAATACGATGATCCGAGCGCGCGGACGCTGAGCTGGCCCCGCTGTGCCTCCGGGTCGACGCGTGGTTCCGCCGTCACGCGTGGCATTGACGAGCGGGGCGGAGCCCGGAACGCTTCGCAGGTGGGCTCCGGTTCCGACTTGGTGATGTGGCGCCGAGCCTTACAGGCGTATGTCGTCGTCGCGCTCACGAACGGCTGCGGCGCGCGGCTGCCTCCAGCGACCCCGGCGTCGATGATGCCGCAGAGCTCGATGACGCCGTCGCGGGTCGAGCCAAGCACTCCGTTGGCCACCACACCGACGCTGACCATGGTCGCGCAAGCCCTCGCTGCCCACCGGCCGGCTCCGACGGCGGTGCCTGCGCCCGCGGCTGAGCGCGCGCCTACGATCCAGGAAGTATATCCGTTCCAGGTCGGCCACGAGCCGTGCGCCGCGAGCTGGGTGCCGCGCGACGAATGCGCGCGCTATCGCATGGGAACGTGTGGCGATCTCCGCTTCGTCGCCGCAACCGGCGGCTGCGGGTACACCATCACGTGGTTCTGCGACGCACAGAATCGCCGCGTCGCCCAATCGTACTGGTACATCGGCTCAGGTCCCGAATGGTCCGGCGAGATTTTGACGTGCACTCCCGTCGTCACGGGAGACTCGTGCGACCGCGCCACCAGCAGGCACGCACGGCCATCCGCCCCCTCGAGGGCGGAGCTCGATGGGGCCACCACCGCCGCAACGGCGGCGGTCAAGGACTGCTTGCCACCCCGGAGCCATCTCGACGTTGGGATCAGGATACGGCCGGCGGGAACCGTCGCGTCGATCGAGCTCGATGGCGCCGCGGCGTCCGAGCCGGACGTGCGACGAACGCACCAATGCGTCGCGCGCGCACTCCGCCGTCACTTCCGCGTCCCGCGCTTTCGCGGCCCCGTCGAGTTCACGTTCGGATGCTCGTTCCGCACCGGGCCAACGCGGAGGCGGTTCTTCAGCGCGCGATGAGCGCGGCGAAGCGCTGATCGATCGTGGCGTCAGTGCGCACGCGCAGCGCGAGGGCGGCGCGGAGCGCGAGCACGAGGCGTGAGAGAGCATCTCCAGCAGCCTGTCGCACGGATCGGTTGGTAGAAGATGGCTAGTGTCAGGTGCAGCACGGGGAACATGGCGTGGATCAGCGCTCCCGTGTCGAGCACGTAGGTCGGCATCATGCGGCGCATCGCTTGCGACGTGCTCGGCTCGCGGCGCGATCTCGCGATCGATCTCGGCCTCGAGCACGCGCGCCTCACCGAGCTCGAGCTTCGGGATCCGGCGCTTGCGTAGATACGCGCCGGCCGCGAGACGACGCCGGGCCTCCTCGGCCATGTCGGTGACGAGGGCCGAGAGGTTCCCCCCGAAGTCCTGATCGGCGAGCGCACGGAGCGCGCGCTTGGTGTTCGCATCGACCGACACGGAGAACGTCTCGGTCGCGCCTGTTCGGCGAGTCTTGATCGGCTTCATGCTGACCATGGAGCACAGCGCGAGCGCCCTTGATCACGGCCCTCGACTGCAGATCTCCTTCTCCTCTTCCTTGCGAGCGTCCGGCAGCTACGCCCTTGACGGCGACGCGCGAAGACCGAAGCCTCGCGCGATGAGTCTCGCGCGGTGGACCGTCGTGATCGCGCTCGGTTTGCTCGATGCATGCGGGTCGAGCGATCGGGTCCCTCCGCCCTCCTCCGCGACGCCGCCGCTACCGGCCGCGCCGCCGACCACTGCGCCGTCGGGCACCGTGACGCCGCGCGTCGCCGTCGAAGCGCTGCCGACGCCCACGGCGGAGCAACGACGCGCGAGCCACGACGCGATCGTGGCTGCGCGTGCGAGCGCGCGTGCCGAGCGCTGGCCTGAGGCGTCTGCGTCCTTCGCGCACGCGGTCGAGCTCGATCCGACCAACGCGCGTCTGCGCTGCGAGGCCGGCTATGCCGCGTACCGCGGGGGCGATCTGGAGCGCGCCGATGCATGGATCGACGCGGCGCAGCGAGCTCTGCCCGATCCGGTCGCGACGCCCGAGCCCATGCGCGTCCCCGTCGCGATGTGCCTCTACAACGCCGGCCTCGTGCACGAGGCGCGTGGGCGAGCCGACGCGGCGCGCACGGCCTACGCACAGTCGCTGGCGCTGCGCCCGAACCCGGTCGTTCAGCGACATCTCGATCTGCTCGGCAGGCCGCCGTCCGGGGTCGGCGGCGTCATGGTGCTCGACGGTCTCGACGACGACGCGATCGACGCGCGCGCCTGGGCGGTCGCGTGCAATCAGGGCGATCCCGCGCGGTGTGTGGTGGGCGAGCTCACGACGACGTTCGACTCGACGCGCAACGAGCGTGAGGTGATGACGCCGAGCCAAGTCCCGAGTGCGCCGTTCGCGGCGCGCGTGATCACGTTCCGGGTCACGTCGCGCCCAAGCCGTCCCGTCGACGGTCCGAGCATGACGCGCGATACGCAGATGCTCGTCGTTCGCGAAGGCACCCGAGCCCGCGCCGCGAGGGTGTCCGGAAGCTACGTGCCCGACGGTCTCTCGTGCCCCCACGCCCCGCTGACCATCGCATGGCGCGACGTCATCCCTGGAGGTGCGCCCGAGCTTGTGGTCGACGCGAGGGGTGCGAGCTGCGATCAGTACACTTGCTCGGCCGGCAGCTCCGAGACGCGCGCGCTGATCGTGTGCGCGGCCGCGCCGCTGCGATGCGCCCAGATCACGCTCACGAACGAGTCGCACGGAGAAGCGTACTGCGGTGAGGCGGACGACGACGGCCCCTACGTCGAGGATCCACCGACCCGTTCCACGCACGAAGGCTTTCGAATCGACTTCGACGACGACGGTCACGGCGCATTCGTCTTTCGGCCGACGTTCGGCAGCCCGCCCGTCCCGTCGCTGATGGGAGCGCAGGCGGTCGCCAACCTGCTGACACGATCCGAGCTGCGCTGGACCACCGACTGATCGACGGGGTCTCCGCCGCGCTCACTCAGCAACGTCGGCGACATGGTGTCGGCGGCGTCGATCGCCGACCCCGGGGGGCTTCCGTTCGTGGCCAGCCCGTCCGGTCACACGCTCTGCGAGATCCAAGCACCGGGGACTCTTCGCTGCTGGGGCGACAACACGCTCGGCGCCGCCGGGCGCGGTACCGCGATGGGGCCCGACGTCGATCCGACGTCGATCCTCGCGTGGTACTCGGCGCCCGACGTGTCGTTGTTCACCGACGCGCGGAGCGTGGACGTCGACGGACACAATGGCTGCGCGATCGTTCACGCCACGGGCGAGCTCTGGTGTTGGGGAGCGAACGACCACGGCCAGCTCGCGCTGGGCA
>JAYVCF010000029.1:0-13897 GCA_043750095.1 Deltaproteobacteria bacterium | reverse complement strand
GCGAATGCGCTGGTGATGCGATCGCCACCGAGCGCGAAGGCCAGAGCGACGAGGACCAACGATCCCATGCCCATCGCCAGCGTGAAGCCGAGCGCGAATTGCGCCGCCGACGTCGAGCGTGGGCTTGGAAGGACCTGGCTTGCGGAGCCGGCGTCGTCCGCGGCCTCGGGCACGCCGCCGCCGATCTCGGTGGGCCCGTCGTCGAACGCGCTCGCACCGCGCGGTGCGCCTTCGGTGACTCCCGTGGGTCCGTCCACGCGTACGACCGCACGTCGTCCGCGCGCGCGCGTGGGTGGAGCGCCAGCGCGGGCTCGTCGTGAATCGTCCACGAGCGCGCCGAGCGCGCGCCGAACATCACGCGTGGTGACGACACCACCGAGCACGCGCGCGACCTCGTCGGCCGACGCCGGGCGATCGTCGGCCTGCGCCGCGAGCATCCGCGTCGCGAGCGTCTGCACCTCGGCCGGAAGCTCGGGCGCGATCTCGCGAAGGGAAGGGCGCCGTCCGCGCTGCGCGTTGGTCAGCGTCTCGAGATCCGTCTGTCCATCGTGCGGCCTTCGACCGGCCAGGAGCTCGAAGAGCACCACGCCCAGCGCGAACACGTCCGTGCGGCGATCGAGCGGCTCGCCCAGGGCCTGCTCGGGCGCCATGTACGGCACCTTGCCCTTCACGACCCCGCTTCGCGTTCGGTGCGTCCGCACGCTCGAGCGCGCGATGCCGAAGTCCGCGAGCTTCACCTCGCCATGAACGGACAAGAGAACGTTCGACGGTGTCACGTCGCGATGAACGAGCCCGAGCGGCCGACCCTCGACGGTCAGCGCGTGCGCGTACGCGAGCGCTTCGGCCACCGAGCGCACGACGTAGAGGGCGACGTCGGTGGGCAGCGCTGCGCCCCGCGCGCGAAGGCTCGCGACGAGCGAGCGCAGGTCCATCCCGTCCACGAGCTCCATCGCCATGAACCACTTGCCGTCGACTTGCCCGAGCTCGTGCACGCCCGCGATCGCGGGGTGATGCAGGTGCGCGCAGAGGCGCGCCTCGTCGTGAAACTGCGCGACGGCGTCGCGATCGGCCTCGCTTCCGCTGAGGACGCGCTTGAGGCACACGCGCTTGACGAAGCCCTCGGGCCCCGCACGTCGCGCCACGTAGACCTCGGCCATCCCGCCGGCGCCGAGGCGCCCTTCGATCTCGTAGTCGCCGAAACGTTCGCCCATGACCTGCGCCCTCGGACGGCGTATCGGGCGAGCGTGCTCAGGGTTGCGTGCAGGGAGCGCGATCGCGAGACCGTGGACCCGATGCCGCGCGCGACCCGCATGCATCGGGCGTCGTTCGGGTAACCTCGTCGTCGGATGGACGCGAGCGCTCGGGAGGTCCTCGACTTCTGGTTTGCCGGCGACGGCGAGGCGCGCGCCGCGCGTTGGTACGGCAAGGACCCCGCGCTCGACGCGGAGATCCGGCAGCGCTTCGGCGAGCGGATCGAACAAGCGTCGCGAGGCGTGCTGGACTCGTGGCGCGCGACGGCGCGTGGGGCGCTCGCGCTCGTGATCGTGCTCGATTCGCTGCGACGCAGCGCGTTTCGCGACACGGCCGCAGCGTTCGCGGAGGACCCGCGCGCGCTCTCGCTCTGCGACAAGCTGATGGCGGGTGATCGCGATCGCGAGCTCACCTTCACCGAGCGCCTCGTCGCGTACCACCCGCTGGTCCACGCGGAGGATGCCTTGGTCCAGCGTCGCGGCGTCGAGGTCTATCGTGCGCTCCTCGACGAAGCGACCGCGGCGGGCGTCGCGGAGCCTGAGCTCACATCGCTGCGCAGCGCCCTCGAGCTCGCGGAGAAGCACGCCGTGATCGTCGAGCGCTTCGGGCGCTTTCCGCATCGCAACGCCGTGCTCGCTCGCGTCTCCACGCCCGACGAAGAGGCGTTCCTCGCCGAGCCGAGCAGCCGATTCTGAGACCGCCCACGCTCGTCGATGGTTTTTTGGGCGTCACCCGCGCGATGTGTCGTGCCTGCGCGATGTGTCGCGATCTGCGGCGCCGCGACGGCTCGACGCACCGTAATCAGGCCGAAAGCCCGCCGGCACGAAGGCTGCTTCGACGTGGGTGTGTCCCGCGGGTCGGTCGAGCGAGTGGCTCTGGCGGCGCGTTGGCTCGCCGCGGCGGTCGCGCTCTGCCTGATGCCCTCGGGCATCGTGCGCGCGGACGACGGTGTCGACCACGCGCTCGACGTCGCGCGTCCGCGCTCGACCCTCGGCGTCGGCTACACGCTCGGAGCGGGCACCTCGCTCGAGACGCCCACGATGCTCACGAGCTTCGATCCGAGCGATCCGCGCGTCGGCGTGATCCTGCTGGCTGCGTATGGACCAAGCCCGCTCCTCTTGATCGATCGCTTCGCCGCGAGCAGCGAGAATCGTGACTACACGATCGGCGAGCTCCTGGCGGCGTCGGTCGGACTCGTGATCGGGGCCGGTGGGTTCGTGGACGCGTTCAGCCGTGAGGACGGGACCAGCGTCGCGTTCGGGTCGCTGGCGACGGCGCAGGCCATGGCGATCAACCTCCAGATGCTCACGAACGGGATCGAGCGACTCGTCTTCGGCAACATCGCGGGCACGGCACGCGAGGCGGCCACGCCGACGTTCCTGCCGGTGCCCTTCCAGAGCGGCGCGGGCATCGTGCTGCGCTGGGAGAACTGACGACGCGTCAGCGCCCGAGGCCTCGACAGCTGGCGAGCGCCGCGTCCAGCGCAGTGCGCGCTTCTGCGTTGGGCAAGCGCGCTCGCTCATCGGCGAGATCGGCGGCGAGCTCGGGCACGCACGTGCGCGCGATGGCCAGCACCTCGACCGACGACGCGGCCCCGATCCGATCGCCCAGCACGCGGATGAGATCGCGATCGTGCGTCAGCCGCGCGCGCGTTCCGTCGAGCTCGGCGTTGAGCTCCCCGCGGGTGCCCGAGTCGATCGTATGGACGGCGACGAGGCCGCGCCCCGGATCGAGCCAGGCGAGCGCGATGGACGCGCGGTCGCGCTCGGTGATGTCCACGCTCGCGTCCGTCGCGCGCCACGCGAGCGCATCCGCGATCAGCTGCGAGCCGCTCGTTTCTGGGCCGACGCTCTCGAGGTCGACGCATGCCGACGATCGAGCGCTCGCGTCCACGAGACAGAGATCGTTGCGTAGCGCGACGACGATCATCGCGCCGAGCCGCGTCGCGCGGGTTCGGTGCGAGACGCTCTGCACCTGCCGCTGATCGCGCAGCACCGAGAGCCGCCTACTTCCCGTCGCCACGACCACGTCGTAGTCGACGATGCGATCGGGAAATCCGCCGCGATCGACGAGCGTCATCGTCACGCGCACGGAGGCGTCCGAGAAGACGTCCTGCGTCTCGGTGGGGTGGAGCGGATCGTCGCAGGCCGTGACCAGCGCGATCAGCAGGAGCGCGAGCGGTCGCACGAGGATACCGTGCGCGGAGACACCCGACGCGTCGAGGCGCGCGCGCAGCGAGTCCGTTCCTGCGCGAATGCGGGTCACCAAGGCATCGCGCCTCGCAACTTTGTGCGGGCTCGACCCTTCTTTGCGGCCCGCTCGCACACGAAACGCGCGTCGCCGCGCGCGGCACGTCACTTGCGCTGAGCCCACGACATGTGGCTTCACTCCGCCGCGCGTCGCACGGGCGCGCTCGCTTGCTTGTGGTTCGTTCAGTGCGCACAGCCCGCGGATCGCGACATGCCGCTGTCCGACGCGGCCGCGATCGACTCCGCGAACCGAGACGCCTCCACCCACGACGCGACGAGCGCGATCGATGCGGGCGCGGGCGACGCGGCAACGGGCGACGCGGCAACGGGCGATGCCCCTACCGACGATGCGTCTGTCGCCTCGGGGATCGACGCCGCGTCTGCGATGGACGCGTACGTCGCGCTCGGCGACGCGTACGTCGCGCTCGCGCCCGATGCGGTCGTCGCCCCAGCCGACGCGGCGTTCGTCGGGCCCGATGCCGGGTTCGCATGTCCGGCCGGCATGTTGGCCGTTCTAGGTGGACGGTTCCTCATGGGCGATCCCGCTCCCGACGATGCGCCCTCGCAGCCAGTGCATGGCGTCGCGCTCTCTTCGTTCTGCATCGATCGCACGGAAGTCACGGTGGCCGCCTACGACGCGTGCGCGGCCGCCGGCTGCACTGCGCCCGACACGGGGCGCGCCTGCAATCAGGGGATCGTGGGTCGCGAGGATCATCCGATCAACTGCGTCGATTGGAATCAGGCGCGGGCCTACTGCCAGTCGCTCGGCGCGGACCTTCCGACCGAAGCCCAGTGGGAGTACGCCGCGCGCGGCAGCGACGGACGAACGTACCCGTGGGGCAACGACGTGCCCGCGTCGCAGCTCTGCTGGAGCGGCGCCGGGACGACGCGCATGACGACGTGCGCGGTTGGCTCGTTCCCGTCCGGGGTCTCGCCCTTCGGTCTCGTCGACATGGCCGGCAACGTCTGGGAGTGGACCCTCGACTGGTACGGCGCCTACTCGGGCGATGCCAGCTCGTACGTGATGGATCCGACCGGCGCCGCGGCGGGCATCTCGCACGTCAATCGCGGTGGCGCGTGGGGCAACACGATCGAGATCGACGTGCGACCGATGATCCGCTTCGGCGGCCGCCCCACGCGTCGTCTCGAGAGCCTCGGGTTCCGCTGCGCGCGCCCGCCACTCTGACTCGAGCGAGCCTCTGCACAGCCTCGCGCGAGGCTTTCCGCTACCCTCGCGCGATGCGTCGACATCCCGCTGCCCTGCTCCTTTTCTCCCTCCTCTGCGCCGTCACGTGGTTGAGCACCAGCGCCGTCCGCGCCGACGCGGTCGCCATCTCGGACGGCTTCTGTCCGCCTGGACTCGATCACGGCGTGCAACGCCACTCCGACGCGTGCACTCCGCGCGCGTGCACGAGCGACGCGCAGTGTGGCGAGGGCGCGGCGTGCCACGAGATTGCGGAGTGCATCGCGCAAGAATCCACCAACTCGATCGACGGGCGCGTCCTCTTGGCTACGCCGGTGATGATCGATGTGGTGCAGGGGCTCTGTGCTGCCGATCACACCTGCGTGCAGGGCACGTGCGCCACGCGACGACAGTGCGAGCCGACCTCGTCGAGCGCCGCCTGGGACCCGCGGGGGCAGCGCTGGACCGGCACGTTCCTCACGTCGGAGCCGGGGCATGGCTGTAGCGTTCGCGCGGGTCGCGGGGCGTGGTCGAGCCTGGCCCTCGGGTCGTCCCTCTTGTTGGTCGGACTCATCCGGCGACGCGCGTCGCGCGCGTGACCGACGCGAGTCGACCGATCGCACGCGCGCTCGCGGCACCTCGACGCGGCGTCGCTTCGTTCCTGAGCGGGCTGTCCTACCCGTTCAAGGGTGCGCGGTTGGTGTACGTCGAGCATCGAGACCTCGTTCGCTATTGGATCGTTCCGATCCTCGTGACGCTCCTGGCGCTGGTCGCATCCGTGGCGGGGGTCTGGGTGTACGAGGGCGCGCTGACCTCTTCTCTCTGGGAGACGCCGGTCGGAGACGAGTGGGACGCCGACGTCGCGCGCTTCGCGCATTCGCTCTTCGAGGGGCTCGTCGTGATCGTGCTCGTCGTCGCCGCGGTCGCGGCCACGCTGCTCGTGAGCGGGATCGTGTCGGCGCCCTTCAACGCGCGGCTCGCAGAGATCCTCGACGAGCGCGTCACGGGTCGCGCGGCGCCGCCCTTCGCCGCGGGCCGCGCCCTTCGCGACGTGGGACGCGCGATCGTGATCGAGGCGACGTTCTTCGCGGTGAACGCGGCGCTGCTGGTCGTCTCGCTCGTCGTGCCCGCGATCAGCCCGGTGACGGGCGTGTTCGGCCTGGTGTTCGGCGCGCTCTACTTCGGGATCGCGTACGTCGAGACCCCTCAAGCCTCGCGCGACCGAGGACTTCGCGATCGGTTCCGCCTGGTGAGAGAGCACCCGATGGCCATCCTGGGCTTCGGCGCGGGCGTGGGCGTCTTTCTCTGCGTCCCGCTCGTGAACCTCTTGTTCATGCCGGCCGCAGTCGCAGGTGGCGTGCTCTTCCACGCCGCGCTCGAGGCCGACTCCGACCGAGATCAGTCTTCGTCGCGATGACGGCCCGTGCGCTCGGCGCGGCGTGCTTCTCTGCGCGCGCGGCCCCCGGCCGTCGTGCCGTAGCCCGCGATGCGCTCGCTCCGGAGCACGCCGTTCTCGAACGTCAGCTCTTCGATGAAGCGCGTCGGGCCGAAGTCGTAGACCCACACGTCGACCTGCACCGTGGTGGCCACGCGCGAGCCGTAGTAGCCGTAGCCGCCGTAGGCAGCGCCGTACATCGAGCGCATCTCCTGGTGCTGCGACGCGTACGACGCCTCGCCGCAGATCCCGCGCACGTACGCGGCGTTGTCGCCGACCTCGACGAGTCGACCGCCGCAGCTGAGCGCGTGTGCGGTCGCCGGCGCGAAGGTGAGAGCGGCCGCCACGGGCAGCGCTGCGGTGACGAGCCGTGTGAGTGAACGTGGATCCATGTCTGCCCCTGACGCGACACCCAGCGTCGAGCGCCGCCCTGCATTCCGCGCGCCGCGCTGGTTATTCCGAGAAACGGGCGGCATCGAGCCTGGCCGCGGAGTGCGGATCGCCCCGCGCCGGTGTCGCCCGAGGCGAAGCGCCCCGTCCGTACGCACGGCTTCCCGGTCGGCCATCGAGCGCTTACAGTCCCGCCCATGAGCCAGCGCTATCGCGCGCCTTTCGGTCCAGGGGGGAGCGCGCCGATCGACGCCGCGACCGCCTCCCACCTTCTATCCGTCGCGCTCTCTCGCGGCGGGGACTACGCCGACCTCTTCTTCGAGTACGAGGTCGGAGGGAGCTACGGGTTCGAGGACGGGATCCTCAAGTCCGCCGGCCGCGGCGTCTCGCTCGGGCTCGGTGTGCGCGTCCGAAAGGGCGACGCCACTGGGTACGCGTACACCGAGGACCTCTCGCCCGAGACGATGCAGCACGCCGCGAAGATCGCCGGCCAGATCGCCGACGGTGGCAAGACGATCGATCCGATCGGGCTCGCCTCGATCACGCCGCCGCATCGCTACGACGTGAACAGGCTGACGCTCGACGTGGCAGGCGAGGAGAAGCGCGAGCTGCTCAGGCGCGCCGATCTCGCCGCGCGTGCTGCCGATCCGCGCGTCAAGCGCGTCGAGGCCTCGCTCGCCGAGGAATATCGCGAGATCATGATCGCCACGAGCGACGGCAAGCTCGTGCACGACGTGCAGCCGCTCATGCGCTTCGGCGTCCGCGCGATCGTGGAGCAGAACGGGAAGCGTCAGGCAGGAAGCTCGGGCGGCGGCGGTCGGCTCGACCTCGGCTACTTCGAGGGCAAGTCGCCCGAGTGGCATGCGTTGGAGGCCGTGCGGCAGGCGCTCGTGATGCTGGAGGCGCGCGAGGCGCCGGCCGGCACCATGGACGTCGTGCTCGCGCCGGGCGACAGCGGGATTCTCCTCCACGAGGCGGTCGGGCACGGGCTCGAGGCCGACTTCAACCGCAAGCGCACGTCGAACTACACGGATCAGATCGGCCAGGTCGTCGCGAGCGAGCTCTGCACGGTCGTGGACGACGCGCGCATCGCGGGATCACGCGGATCGATCGACGTGGATGACGAGGGCAACGTGCCCGAGGCGATCACGCTCATCGAGAAGGGCGTGCTGCGCGCGTACATGCAGGATCGGCAGAGTGCCGAGCACTTCCGCTCACCGACGTCGGGCAACGGCCGGCGCGAGTCGTTCCGATCGCATCCCATGCCGCGCATGACCAACACGCTGCTGCTCGAAGGACCGCACGGCCCCGAAGAGATCATGAAGAGCGTCGATCGCGGGATCTTCGCCAAGCGCTTCGGCGGCGGCCAGGTGGACATCTCGAACGGCGACTTCGTGTTCTCGCTGACCGAGGCGTACTTGATCGAGAACGGAAAGGTCACCACGCCGCTCAAGGGCGTGCAGCTCATCGGCAACGGACCCGAGGTGATGCGGAAGGTGACCATGCTCGGCAACGACATGGAGCTCTCCGACGGCATCTGGACCTGCGGCAAGGATGGACAGTCGGTGCCCGTCGGCGTGGCGTGCCCCACGATCAAGATCGCCGGCATCACCGTCGGCGGAACGCAGGTCGGGTGACGCCATGAGCAAAGATCGTCAGCAAGAGCTCCTCGACCTCGGTGCGCGCATCGTCGAGCGCGCGAAGAAGGCGGGCGCGGACGTGGCCGAGGCCGTGGTGAGCGAGGGCTCGCACCTCTCGACGAAGGTTCGCCTCGGCGCGCCCGAGCTCGTCGAAGAAGCGGGATCGCGATCGGTCGGCCTGCGCGTGATCCAGGGCGGCCGCGTGGCCGTGTCGGCGACGAGCGACCTCAGTGAGTTCGGCATCACGCGCTTCGTGGAAGACGCGATGGAGCTGGCGCGCCTGTCCGAGCGCGATGAGCTCGCGGGCCCGCCCGATGCGGCGCTGCTCAGCAAGCGCAGCGAGCACGCGGAGCTCGATCTCTTCGATCCGGCCGTCGATGCCGTCGATGGCGCCGCCGCGCTGAAGCACGCGCTGGCGAGCGAGAAGGCGGCGCGCGATTTCGATGTGCGCGTGACCAACTCCGAGGGCGCGACGTTCTCTCGCGCTTCGGGGAGCAAAGCGCTCGTCACCAGCGGCGGATTCTCGGGCGTGTCGCGCGGCACGTACGCGTCGCTCACCGTCTCGCCCGTCGTGGACGACGAGGGCGGCAAGAAGCGCAGCGGCTATCACTGGACGGCCAAGCGTCACTATCGCGAGCTCGACTCCGATG
Source organism: Deltaproteobacteria bacterium (assembly GCA_043750095.1). Classification (GTDB taxonomy): domain Bacteria; phylum Myxococcota_A; class Polyangia; order Polyangiales; family Sandaracinaceae; genus JBBSAT01. The sequence goes on along the minus strand of JAYVCF010000029.1, from coordinate 5,099 downwards.
ACTTCGTCGGCAAGGAGGCGGCGCGGCGCACGCTCGCCAAGCTCGGCGCGCACAAGGTGCCGACGCAAGAAGCGCCCGTGGTGTTCGATCCGGATGCGGCGCGCTCGATCATCGGCATGCTCGCCGGCTGTATTTCCGGGGGCGCGATCTGGCGCAAGGGCAGCTATCTCGCGGACCGCATGAACACCAAGGTCGCGAGCGAGCTCGTCACGATCGTCGACGACCCGCTCATTCCGCGCGCGCCCGGCTCGCGCGCCTACGACGGCGAGGGCTTGCTCTCGCGCCGCAACGTGATCGTCGAGCGCGGCGAGCTGAAGACGTATCTGCTCGACACCTACAGCGCGCGAAAGCTGTCCATGCAGAGCACCGCGAGCGCATCGCGCGGCGGCAGCGCCGGTGTCGGCCCAGGCACCAGCAACTTCATCCTGCAGCCGGGCGCCGAGTCGCCGGGCGACATCCTCAAGACCACGCGACGCGGCCTGTACGTCACCGACATGATGGGCTCGGGCTTCAACGCGGTGACGGGCGACTTCAGCCGCGGCGCCGCGGGCTTCTGGATCGAAGAAGGCGAGAAGACCTTCGCGGTCTCCGAGATCACCATCTCGCTCAACCTCAACGAGCTGCTCGCGCGCATCGACGCCGTGGGCAACGACCTCGATCTGCGCAGCTCGATCGCGAGCCCGACCTTCCGCGTCAGCGCGATGACCATCGCCGGATCGTAGGCTCCGCGCTTCTCGCACGATCGGTGAGACGAACCGGCGGGTCGTGCACACTAGGGTCTCGTGAGCTCTTCGCGTCCGCAGCTTCGCCTCGTCCGGCCGCCCGCCCCGGCAGCGCCGACGGACATGGACGCTCCGGTCGATCCGACCGACTTCACCGCGGTGTTTCGACGCTTCGCGCCCTACGTAGCCAGGATCGGCGCTCGGCTGCTCGGGCGCTCCGACGAGCTCGACGACCTCGTCCAGGACGTGTTTCTCGATGCCATCCGGGGCCTGCGCGCGTTGCGCGAGGTGGGCGCCGTGCGCGGGTGGCTCGCCACCGTCACCGTGCGGCACGCGCGGCGGCGCCTGAGGCGACGGGCGCTCTGGTCGATGCTCGGGCTCGATCGTGCGCTCGACACGGAGCGCTTGGTCGACGAGACGACGTCGCCCGAGGCGCGCGCCGAGGTGATGGCGATCTATCGCGCGCTCGACACCGTCGCGGCGGATGCGCGGATCGCGTGGGTGCTCTCCGTCGTGGAGGGCTTCTCGCTCGACGAGGTGGCGGCCATGGGCGGCTACTCTCGCGCCACGGCGCACCGTCGGATCCAGACCGCGTCTGCCGCCGTGGAGGCGGCGCTCCGTGACGGTTGAAGGCAAGAGCGACGCGCACGCGCAAGCGCTCGCGCGGGTGGATCCGCGATGGGACGCCGCGCGTACCGAGCGGGCGCTCGCAGCGCTGCATCGACGCCGCGCGCGGCGCCGGGCCACCTCGGTGCTCTTGGGCTCGGCCGCGCTGGTGGCCCTCGCTCTCGTGGGATGGACGATCGTAGAGGGGGCGCCCGCGCCACGGGCCGCGATCGATCCGTCGCCGCGAGAGATCGATCGCGTCGTCCGCTTGGCCGACGGCTCGCGCGTCACACCCGACGAGGGAGCCGACGTCGTGGTGGACCACGTGTCCGATGCCCGCATCGCCGTTCGTATCGAGCGAGGCGCGGCGGACGTGGAGGTCGTCCCGGGCCTCGCGCGCCGGTTCGAGGTGAGGGCGGGCGAGGTCACGGTGACGGTGCTCGGGACCGCGTTTCGCGTGGAGAGGCTGGATGAGGTTCGCGTTCGCGTCTCGGTCGAGCACGGTCACGTCGATGTGAGCTGGCCCGCGGGCCACGCGGATCTCGTCGCGGGCCAGGACGGGATCTTCCCGACGCCCGACGTGGCCGCGGCTACGGAGCTCGCGCCGGATACCGCGGCCGCGAGCGCCGATTTGCCCGTCGCGTTGCCGCGCGATCACCCCGCACGAGAAGTGAGCGCCGCACCGAGCACCTGGCGAGACCTCGCCCACGCGTCTCGCTACGACGACGCGTACTCGGCGCTCGGCTCACCGGCGGAGCGTGCCGATGCCATCGGCGATCGTGTGGACGACCTGCTGCTCGCGGCCGACGTCGCGCGTCTCTCGGGTCATCCGGTCGAGGCGCTGCCGTGGCTCGCGAGGGTCGAGCATGAGCACGCATCCGATCCGCGCGCAGTGCTGGCCACGTTCACCCGCGGCCGACTCTTGATGGACCTCGGCCGACCTGCCGAGGCCGCGCAGGAGCTCGAGCGTGCGATCGCCATGGAGCCAGACGGCTCGCTCGCAGAAGACGCGCTCGCACGTGCCGCGCTCGCTCATGCCGCTGCCGGAGATGACGAGAGCGCATCGACGCTGGCCGATCGCTATGTCGCGGCGTATCCCGGGGGGCGTTGGTCGAGCCGCGTACGCGCGATTTCGAGCGGTGCTGGCAGCAGGTGAAGATGACGCTCGGCTCGCTCCGCCATCGCGCCACGCTGATGCCTCTCGTCGCCGTGCTCTCCCTCGTCGCGGGTCGTGCCCGTGCACAGTCGGGGGGCGCTTCCGTCGAGCTCGATCAGTGCCCGAGTGAGCTGGGCGCAGCCGTCGAATCGGCGCTCGACGTCGAGCTCTCGGCAGCCAGCCTCGACGCGCGCCGCGCGCTCGCGGACGGGACGCTTCGTTGCGCGCTCGCTTGCGACGAGACGGGGATCACCGCGATCGTCACGCGCGGCGTCGATCGCATCGAGCAGCGAGTCGAGTCGCGAGGCTCCGGCGCGCCCCGACGCTTGGCCATCGCCCTCGGGGAGCTCCTCGAGGCGAGCAGCGTCCCGGCGCCGACAGCCGATGCACCCGCCGTGAGCCCGCCGTCACCCGCGCCACCCGCGCCGACGCCGCCCGAGCGCGTTCCGCTTCGTGCACGTCTGCGCCTCGCTGGGGGTGTGTGGCTGGGCGGAGAGCCGTTCGTCGCGCTCGGCACGCTCGCCCTCGGAGCCGAGATCTCGCCCACTCCGAACGTCGCGATCGTCCTCGACGCGTCAGGCGCGCTCGGCGCCGTGAGCGTCACTGCTGCGCGGCTCGACGTTCGCCTTCTCTCCGCGGGCCTCTCGCTGCGCCTCGGCGGAGACGTGGGCCCGCTCTGGCTCGGCGGTGGGCCAGCGCTGCGCGGAGGGGCGGTGCTCTGGACGGGCACGCCCCACGATCCCGCACTCGGCCTCGGTCGAGACGCGATCGGCGGTTGGCTGGGCGTCGGCGCCGTGGCGGTCGCATTCGTGCCGCTCCCTGATCTGCCGCTCCGCGTGGGCATCGAGGCCGAAGGCGGAGGGATCGCGGTATACTCGGGCGCGCTCGTCCTCGATGCGCTCGCACAGCGGATCGGCGGCGGCTGGCTCGAGCTCCGCATCGCGGCGGATCTCACGTTCGAATGACTGAGACGAAACCCGGGCGCTCGCCACTACGGTCTCGGAGGCCACTACGGTCTCGGAGGTTAGAATGACCCCAGCGTCGGCTCCCCTGCTTGCTCTCACGTCGTGTCTCGTCGCTGCGACCATCCTGGGTTGCGGATCGAACGTCAGCGCGGTCAATCGCGCCGACGGCGGCGGAGATGGAGGCCTCACGGCCTCGAACTGCCCGGGACCCGGCTGCACCATCAGCTCGCCGGGCACCCTCATGTGTGCCGTGGGGTACGCCTGCACCATCCCGAGCGGTGGCAGTCAGCAAGTGAACTGCGGCGCGGGCTCCCGCTGCATGGGCGCCTGCGGGATGTCGTGCAACGTCGCGTGCTCGATGGGAGCGACGTGCAACGTCACGACCGGAGACAGCACGAGCTCGAGCTGCGACATGGCCCACTGCCAGGTCACGACGGGCGCGAGCGCGAGCTACCGATGCACGAACGCTGCGACGTGCGCGCTCACGGTCGGCGCGAGCTCGAGCGTCACATGTGATGGTGGCTCGACATGCGACTTCGTCTGCACCTCGAGCTGCGACCTCCAGTGCCGCGACACCTCGGTGTGTACGGCGCGTTGTGCTGGCGACACGATGCCGCGCTCGTTCACTGGATCGACGACATGCTCGTGAAACACCAGGAGGTCCCCATGCTTCGCGTCTCGTTCGTGCTCGCGCTCTCGCTCTCCGTCTTCGCGCTCGTCGCAGGCTGCGGTCCTACGGGCGTGGGTCGCGATGGCAACGTCGTGGGTGGTCCGTGCTCCGGCTCGGGGAACTGCGCAGGAGGCTCCACGTGCCTCACTTCCACGATGTATCCGGGCGGTACGTGCAGCGTCTCCTGCACCAGCCAGTCGGACTGCCCGGGCAGCAGCATCTGTGTCACCGAAGGCGGCGGGCAGTGCGTGCTGCGATGCGCGAGCGCGAGCGATTGCCGCGCGGGCTACGCGTGCACGGAGCGCAGCACACCGACCGGTCACGCGTTCGTCTGCGTTCTGTGAGCGACCGTGTCCCTCACGCGTGCTCGACCTGGAGCCGGTACGCGGGGCGGAACCTGTTTCGCCTCACCCTCGCGGGCTCGGTCAGAGTCCGCTGGGCGTCCCGTTGTCGCGCGCGCTGACCTCGATCGTCGTGCTCGGCCGGCCCCGGAAGGCCACGGGCGCGCGGCTCACGCAGATGTAGTGGAGCCTGCGGCCGCCGTGATCGACGGTGATCTCGCGCGAAGGCACGGCGCTGCTGTCGGCCATCGCCACACGCTCGGCCTCGGCGCCCGAGACGATGCGCGCGCGACCTCGGCAGTGGGCGAGCATGGTGTCCTCGGCCGCGTGATGCGCGTCCGTGATCGGCCCGTGCAGCGCGAGCTCGCCGCTCCAGTCGCCGCGGCGGACTTGCCAGGCCGCTCCGCCGCAGCCCATCGAGAGAGACCCGAGGAGGCCCAGGACGAGGATATGGATGGTCGTGGTCTTCATGGCGTGTTCGTTCCCCCGAGGGAGGCATTTACACGTCACGTGCCATCGCGAATTACGGCTGATTGAAGGCCGGATCCGTCGCGAGGGCCTTATGCCCGCGCGAGTTGCGCGGGGGCCTGCGCGACTTGCGCAGCGGTCTCGGTCTCGGTCCCGGTCGGGGTCGGGGCG